>CAZUHK010000211.1:0-4780 GCA_964620345.1 uncultured Planctomycetaceae bacterium | reverse complement strand
GTGCTCGGGGCCGACGCCGGGGTAGTCCAGCCCGGCGCTGATCGAGTGGACCGTGGCGGTCTGGCCCACGTCGTCCTGCATGACGTAGCTGCGTGAGCCGTGCAGCACGCCGGGCTTGCCGAAGGTGAGCGGCGCGGCGTGATCGCCGAGCTGCTGCGACCGCCCGCCCGCCTCGACGCCGATGAGCTTCACCGATTCATCCTCGACAAACGGATGGAACATGCCCGCGGCGTTGGACCCGCCGCCGACGCACGCCAGCACGTAGTCGGGCAGCCGGCCGATCTGGTCGAGGCACTGCCGCCGTGCCTCGCGGCCGATGACGGACTGCAAGTCGCGCACGATCATCGGGAACGGGTGGGGGCCGACGACCGAGCCGATGATGTAGTGGGTGGTCTCGACGCTGCCCATCCAGTCGCGCATGGCCTCGTTGGTGGCGTCCTTGAGGGTCTTGCTGCCGGACTCGACGCCGATGACTTTTGCGCCCAGCAGTTCCATGCGGACGACGTTGGGCCGCTGGCGCCGCATATCCTCGACGCCCATGTACACCTCGCACGCGAGGCCCAGCAGGGCGCAGGCGGTGGCGGTGCCCACGCCGTGCTGGCCGGCGCCGGTCTCAGCGATGATGCGATGCTTGCTCATACGCTGCGCGAGCAGGGCCTGGCCGAGCGTGTTGTTGATCTTGTGAGCGCCCGAGTGGGCGAGGTCTTCACGCTTGAGCCATATCTGCGCCCCGCCGGCGTGTTCGGTGAGGTTCGCCGCGTGCTGCATCGGCACGGGCCGGCCGACGTAGTCGCGCCACAGTTGATTGAGCCGCTCGATGAACTCGGCGTCGGCTTTGGCGCGGTCGTACTCCGCGGCCAATTCGTGCAGGGCGTGCATGAGCGTCTCGGGGACGAACACGCCGCCGAACTCGCCGAAGTAGCCGCGGGCGTCGGGGATGGTCGGTGGGAGGGTCTTCATCGGTTTGTAGTGTAGCGCGGGCACTTGTGATCGTACAATCAGGTCATGCGACACAAAGGACTGGTGTGGAGCGTGACGGCGTGCGTGCTGCTGGCGGCGGCGGCTGTCGCCGTGGGCGAGCCGACCGACGAGGCGCCCGAGGCATCCAATCGCTCCGCCGAGGTCCAGGAGAAGCTCGAGCAATACAAGCGATGGCTCGATGCGGACGATCGCAACCAGCGCATCACCGCCGCGGCGAAGCTGCGCGACATGGGGGCCGAAGCGCTGCCGGCGGTGCAGTGGATGAAGAAATGTGCCCAGGCCGAGCAAGTGCCGGCGATCGCGATGTTCATCACCCGTGCCTACCTGCACATCGAGCGTGAAGCCGCGGGCCTGGGCGAACCGGAGGTGACCCAGGCCCAGGCCGAGCGGATCATCGCCGAGGCGCGGCCGATGCTTGCCAGCGAGCAGGCGAAGGTCCGCCACCGCGGCCTGATGAAGCTCAACGGCGCCGGTCGATACGCCGGCGAATTGACAGAGCGGATCGCGATGCTCGCCGCCGACGATCCGCACCCCACCGTGCAGAACGCCACACGCTCGCTGCTCAAACGCATATCCGCACCCCAGCCGGCGGACGGCGCGACCGATGAGCCGGAGGCCGACCACGCCGATTCGCCCGAGGAAGACGCCGCCCCCGCGATGCCGCCTGATATCGCCGAACACCTGGCCATGCTCGATTCAACCGAGCACACGGCCGAGCACAAGCGTGCGGCGATCGAGGCGTTGCGTGCCATGGGCGCTCAAGCGAAGCCGGCCATGTCGCCCCTGTTCGCCTTCGGCCAGTCGACCAAAGACGAAGCGCTCGCCCAAGCCGCATCGGCCGCTTACGACGACATCATGCTCGCCGTGGCCCGCGCCGAGGCCGCGGCGGACGAACCAGCCGAACCTGAAAAACCCGCCGACGAAACCGACGAGCCGTGACCCATCACTCCGCGGGCTTGGTCATGCTTGTGGGTTCCAGCAGTTCGTCCAGCTTGTCGGCCGGCAGCACGCCATTGTCCAGGCACAACTGGCGGATGGTCTTGCCCTCGGCCAGCGCCTGCTTGGCGAGCTTGGCCGCGGTGTCGTAGCCGATCGCCGGCGCCAGCGACGTGACCATCATCAGCGATTGATCGATCAGCTCGGCGCAGCGCTCTTCGTCCACCTCCAGCCCGGCCAGCAGCTTGTCGACGAACACTTCGGACACGTTGGCCAGCAGCGTGACGCTTTCGAGGAAGGCGTCGATCATCACGGGCATGGCGACGTTGAGCTCGAAGATGCTGCCCACGCCGCCCAGGGCGCTGGTGGTGACCGTCGCGTCGTTGCCGATCACGCGGCAGGCGACCTGCACGACCGACTCGCAGATCACCGGGTTGACCTTGCCGGGCATGATGGACGAGCCGGGCTGGATCGCCGGCAGGTTCAGCTCCCCGATGCCGCAGCGCGGGCCCGAGCCCAGGTGACGGATGTCGTTGGCGATCTTGCTCAAGCTCACCGCGATGGTCTTCAGGTCGCCCGAGGCGTGGACGAACGAATCCTTCGCGGCCTGGGCCTCGGGGTGGTTGTTCGCCTCTTCGAACCGATGATTGGCCATGTCCAGCCGATCGGTGAGGATCGTGCAGACGCGCCGAGCAAACTCGGGATGGGTGTTGATGCCGGTGCCCACCGCGGTGCCGCCGATGGGCATGTTGGCGGTCATGTCCGCCAGGGCGTGGCGGGCGCGGTGGAGCGAATGCTCGGCCGCGGCGGCATACCCGCCGAACACCTGCCCGACGCGGATGGGCGTGGCGTCCATCAGGTGGGTCCGGCCGATCTTCACGATCGCATCCCACCGCCTGGCCTTGGCGGCCAGTTCCTCGTGCAGCCGCGTCAGTGCCGGCAGGAGCCGGCCGTTGATCTGCAGCGCCGCGGCGATGTGCATCGCGGTGGGGAAGGTGTCGTTGGAGCTCTGGCCCATGTTGACGTGGTCGTTGGGATGCACGCCGCGGTCGGCCGTGACCGTCGCGCCCAGGCCGAGCTTCACGTTGGCCAGCGCCGCGATCACCTCGTTGGCGTTCATGTTCGTGCTCGTGCCGCTGCCGGTCTGGTACACATCGACGGGGAAGTGCACGTCGTGCTGGCCGTTGGCGACTTCGTTGGCCGCTTGGATGATCGCGTCGGCGAGCTTGGCGTCGAGCTTGCCCAGGTCTTTGTTGGCCTGAGCGCACGCGGCCTTGAGGTGGCCGAAGGCGTGGATCACCGCGGCGGGGACGGGGCGGCGGGCGATCGGGAAATTGTCCACGGCCCGGGCGGTGCTGGCGCCGTACAAGGCGTCCTGGGGCACCTGCATCTGGCCCATCGAATCCTTCTCGGTTCGCGTCTTCACTGACATGTTGCGTGCGTGTCCTTTCGGGGCAAGGCGGTGGGGCGGTCGCCAACGGGCATGATACTACTTCGCGGCGGGCACGATCATCGCCTCGCCATCGCCCACCCGGCGCAGGGCCTGCACCGCCGCGGCGTGGGTCGCGAAGTGGCCGGCTTGCACGAGGTACAACTGTTCGCCCAGCTCGGTCACGCTGGCGACGACGCGCACCGTGCCGATGCGCGCCCGATGCACCGCGGGGCGGATGCGCCCGGCCCGGCCGTTCGCCAGCTTCGGCCGGGAGTACGCGCCGAACTGAATGGCGAAGCTGTCGGTGCTCATCCGCTGGCGCGCGGCGCGGCGGAGCGCGGGGGCGCGGGCATCGCTCAGCGCGGTGCTCAGGTGCGTGCGGGCCTGGGCCCAGTGGCCGGCCCGCTGCTCGATCAGGCCCATGTGGTAATGGACCTGTGCGCGATCCTCCCCTTCAAGCTGGCGCGCGGCCTGGCGGAGATGCTCCATCGCCTCGGCGTCGCGCCGGCGGTCGGCGTAAATCAGCCCGATCGTCGCCGCGGCCTGCCCGGCCATCGCCGCGTCGCCGGCGCGCGTCACCGGCCGCAGGTAGCTGATCGCGTCGTCGGCCTTGCCCAGGCGGTAGGCGCTGACGCCGGCGATGTAGCGCGCCTCGTCTCTCGCGCCGCCGCTGCTGCGCCGCGCCAGCAGCTCAGCCCCGGCGTATGACTGCTCGTACCGCCGCGACTCGTAGTCGCTGAGCACCTGGCTGCGCGACACCTTGCCCGCCGCGTTGCAGCCGGCCAGCCCCAGCAACGCGAAACACGCCGCCGCGATCAATATGGTTGGCCCGTTATTCATCGACCGACTATTCTAACCGCCGTCCGGCCAGCGTCACGTCACCCATTGGGGCATAACATCCGCCATGAGCGACATGCTTCGGCCCATCCTCGCCAAGGCCCTGCGCCACCCCGCCCGCATCGCCATCACCGACGACCAGCGCCGGTGGCGCTACCTCGACCTCGTCGGCGGCGCCCTGCATCTGGCCCGCCACATCAAACGCACGACCCAGGCCAAGCACATCGGCATCATGCTGCCGACCAGTGGCGCGTTTCCCATGGCCGTGCTTGCCGCGTGGCTGCTGGATCGGGTAATCGTGCCGATCAACTACCTGCTCTCGCCCGGCGAACGCCAGCACGTGGTCGACGACAGCGGCATCGACACGCTCATCACCGCCAGGGCCATGCTCGAATACCTCGGCGACCCGCCCAACGGCGTCACGGTCGTCAAGCTCGATGAGCTGAAGTTCACCGGCATCCCGCCGCTGCGCCTGCCGCCGATCGGCAGGCCCGACGACCGCCTCGCCGCGATCCTCTACACCTCCGGCACGTCCGGCACGCCCAGGGGCGTGATGCTCACCCACCGCAACCTGCTGACCAACGTGCGCGACTC
>CAZUHK010000210.1:0-4803 GCA_964620345.1 uncultured Planctomycetaceae bacterium | reverse complement strand
GTCGTGGGCTACGGCTTCGCCTGCCGGTCGGCCGATGGCGAGCGGCCCCAGAAGCGGCGGTAGAGGCGGGAGAAGTAGTAGGGGTCGAGGTAGCCGCATTCGGCAGCGGCCTGTTTGACGCTCACGTCGGCGTGGTGCAGCAGCTTGCGGGCCTCGTGCATCCGCTGGGCGATCAGGTATTGCTGGGGACTTTGGCCGGTGGCGCGCGTGAAGCGGTCGCGGAGCTGCCGGGCGCCCAGCCGGGCGGCGGTTCGGGCCCGCTCCATCGCATCGAGGTCCGCGAAGTCCCGGCTGAGCACCGTCAGCGCACGCTGCACCGCCGTGTCGTCGACTTGGCCGCGGTCGGCATGATCGCTGCTGGCCGGCGCGGCGTGGGCGAAAAACAACCCCGCGACCGTTTTTGCCAGCGTCTCGGCGGTCAGCACCTCCCGCTGACCCGCGTCGCCGTGTAAACGCTCCAACCGCTTCAACGCCCCGGCCACCAGCGGATCGTCACAACCCCGCCAAAGCATCGGCCCCGGCGGCGTCAGGTCCTGCCCGACGCGGTACTCGACCCAACGCAGCAGCACCCGCTCCGTGCCGATCACCGCCCAGTTCCTGGGCCAGTGCGGCGGGAGGTAGATCAACGTCGGCGGCGCCAAGTCGTGGGGCTGGTCTGCGATCGTGTAACGGAGCCGACCCCCCGCGAGCAGAATCAGCCGCTCGGTTGGCACCAGGTCGTCGATGGGCGCATCGCCGGGCCCGAAGCGGTTGGACCCGGCGAACAGGACCAGCATCGGCGACTGCAACATCGCCCGCAGGTAGGGCAGGCCGTGGCTGATTGCACGCGACGCCGCCAGATTCTCGCTGTGCTCCGACGGTCGGGACATGGCCATTGAGCATATCGACTGAAGGGGAAAGGGGAAAAGAGGGGAAAAAGAGATCACTGATTATTGACGCCCCCGGGGGCGAAAGAGCAAAAGAAACGATGAAAGCCGGGTCTTTCGGTGAGCGTTGGGATTGGGGATCAATCGTCCCGATCGTGTATTTCGAGCGTTTGGAGACACGATTTCCAGGGAGAGCCGACAGGTCAGTGATTCTCGCAATGGATATCTGGGTAAGGACAAGTCCGCATAGGCGGTGTCAGGAACTGTCGCGGGAATCGCGGTGTTTCGGGGGTATGCGGGGGGCTGGGGTGTGGTGGTGGCGTTGGCCGGGGACGGTGGTCACCGGGCTTTATGCCGGTTGCCGCGCAGCAATCCGATCGGGTGTTGTGTGTCTTGACGGGGTGACAGGGTCCGCGCACATCACGCTTGGCGATGGTGTGTGGCAAGCCCGCTGCCCTTCGTGGCGTTGGGGCTTCGGGGTCGAAACGGTGTCGGACGTGCTTGGTTTGGGGGCCGTGGCTTACTGGTGGTAGGTCCAGGTTTCGCCGGGCTGCATTTCGCGGACGGCGGCGTGGGTGGGTTCGAAGCCGGCGATGGACTGAGCGATGATGGGGAAGGTCTTGTAGTGGATGGGGATGGCGACCTTGGGCTGGACGAAATCGACGGCCCGGCTGGCCAGGGCCGCGTGCATGGTGAAGCGGTCGCCGATGCAGACGCACATGAGTTGGGGCTTTGCGAATTCGCCGATGAGCTTCATGTCGGAAAACAGCGCGGTGTCGCCGGTGTGGTAGACGGTGAGGTCTGGTTTTTCGAATCGGAGGATCAGGCCGGTGGGCATGCCCATGTATCGGCCCTGGTAGCTGGAGGAGTGGATGGCGGGGGTGAGGGCGACGTAGCCGAAGTCGGTGTAGACGCGGCCGCCGGGGTTGGCGGGTTCGAGCTTATCGTGGCCCTGTTCCTGGAGGTAGTTGCAGATTTCGAAGACGCTGATGACCGTGGCGCCGCAGCGTTTGGCGATGGGCAGTGTGTCGCCGAAGTGATCGGCGTGGCCGTGGGTCAGCGCGATGTAGTCCACGTCGATCTGTTCTGGCGTGTGGACCGCGAGGTCGTTGCCGGTGAGGAACGGATCGACGGCGATCTTCGTTTGGCCATCGTCGAAGACGAAGCCGCTGTGGCCGAGGAAGGTGACGTTCAGAGGCATGGCGATTGGCCTGGGGTGCGAGGTCGATTGCGCTGCGAGCGTGCGGCCGGGCTGCGGGTGTGGGTCAGATGCGCAGGCCGGGCATCTCGTGGGTGTTGCCTTCGATCGGTTCGCTGAGCTGTTCGTAGGTTTTCACGTCGCTGCCGTCGAGGCAGGCCTCGATGATGCGTCGGCCGATGGGGTGCAGGTCGTCGAACGCGAGGAACTGGCTCAATTGCTCGGCGAAGAAGTCCTTGAACTGCTTGGCGCCGGCGTCGTAGCCGGCCTCGCCGACCTCGGGCTGGGTGTGGGTGTGTAGGAACCACTTGCTGATCGCGGTGCCTTCGATGCTCAGCATGTTGGGGGTGTAGCCCAGCAGGGGGCAGCGAGCGGGGGTGATCTGATCCTCGCGGAATTGCATCGTGCCGCGGCGGGCGAGGTACTCGCGTGCGAGCCATTGGGGCATGAAGCCGACCTTCCAGCAGCCCACGTGCTGGTTGGGCAGCAGGGCGAACATGGTGTCGGTGGTCTGGAGGATTTGTGTGAGCAGGAGGTTGGCCTGATCGACCATTCGGCCGAGGGCGAATGGCCAGTAGCTTCCCACGCCTTCGCTGGTCATGGCGGTGCCCTTCTGGACGATGGAGGGGTTTCCGTGGCCGCGCGGGGCGGTCAGTCGCCAGATCCATGCCAGGGCCGGGGGCAGCAGGTGCAGCAGTCCGATTATGCCGTAGGTCGGGGTTTGGGCGGTGCAAGGCGGGGTGCGCACGCCGAACGTGCGGATGTCCACCATGACTTCGCCGTGCTCGATGCGTGGCACGGCGTCGCGCGGCACGACGACGCGCGGGTTGGGGCATGGCTCGCCGGGGGCGTCCTGGATGTGTTCCCAGATCAGCGCCCGCGAGCCGGCGACCGCGTCGATGTTCAGGAACAGCAGGGGCTGGGGCGGCTCGATGGTCAGCCCCTCCAGGTGCGGGTCGGTGCCGTAGTGCGTGATGTGATTCACGCGGACGAACCATGCGTCCTCGGCGTCGCGCAGGGTGAGTTTTCGCTCGCGGTCCTCGCCCCGGCCGGTGCACAGGGCCATGTCATCGGTCACCGGGTGCAGCTCGCATCCGCGGGCGAGGGTGATGTAGCGTTTCTCGCCGTTGACGGTGTTCTCGCCCAGCAGCAGTCGGCCGTCGGGCTCGCGGTGGATGTGTTCGAGCATCTCGCTCTTGCCGCCGCCCGAAGCGCCTTCGTGCATGAAGACGACGTGGTTGTCGTAGGGGGTGACGACCTTGACGGTTGAGCAGTGGGCGGTGATCCAGCCGTGCTCCTCGCCGAGGTTGATCAGCATGCCGTACACGCCCTTCTTGGCCGAGGGGCCGGGGTACAGGTTGTAGCTGAACAGCTCGTGGTAGGGGTGGTGGCGGTTGTGGACGACGACCTGCTTGCCGTCGAAGTGGGTGTGGCGGAAGGGCGGGGCGACGTAGATGACGGCCTTGGGCTGGAAGGTGCGGTCGAGCTTGTCGATCGGGATCATGCCCTGCAGCAGGGCCAGGCCCATGGCGAAGAAGCCGGCATTGGCCGGGCAGATCGCCAGGGCCGCGAACCCGCGCTCGCCCACGCCGGCATGGAACGCGAAGCACGCCAGGTCCTGCGTCTTGAGCCACTCGATCGACTCGGTGCGCATCCGCTCGAACGGGTAGCCGAACCGGTCGCCGAAGCGGTCTTTGTCGGTGTCCTGGTCGTCGCCGATCACCGTGCAGTTGGGGTCGCGCCGGCGCATGTACGGGTCGGGATAGTTCGCCGCGATGCCGTTGCGCACCCGCGCGACGGTCGCCTCGACGACCCGGCCCTTGCCCGGCACGTCGTAGGCCACCTCGTGCATGCCCTTTTCGTCGGCGTCGCACACGGCCAGGTCGGCCAGTTGCTCGGTGTTGTCCGCAAACGTCACGCTCGGCGCCGCGGCGAACAACTCGCGCAGCTCATCGGTCAAATCCAACTGTTCCCAGACCGCCACTTGCTGCGTCGTCATCTTCATACTGCCTTTCTTCTGGAGTAGCGCGGAATGCTCCACGGTGCCGTGGCCAATAATAGGCCATCGGTTCTTAGCAATCATCGTACCTGAAACTCGCGGTCGCTGCGATTAGCGCGACGAATGACCAGGGTGAAGACACTGACCCGCGGTCGGCTCCGGTGAGGGTGCGTGTGAGATAGGCATCATTGACGAAGCTCACGTCCAGGCACCCGTGCGGGTTGTTCTGGATCGACCCGTGGCCGCGGGCCCGTTCGCCCAGATGCAGGGCGCCAGATCCCGCGGCGGCGTGCAGGTCAGAAGTTGGGGCAAGGTACAGGTCGCGTTGAATCGTCGCGGGTCGGCCACGACCTGGAAATGGCGCAGCATCCGGCCGAGGGGGGGCGGCCATGTCATCGCTATCCGGGTGGAAGGTTCACGATAAGATGCGTGGCCACGCTGGCCGCCGTGCGGTGAGCGGACTTGCCCAACCCGGGGGTCAGCACTATCGTATTGGCTGGATCGGGGCCTATCTCGGCTCGGTTCTCTTATGCGGGCGTGGCGGAATTGGCAGACGCGCATGGTTCAGGTCCATGTGGGGTTAAAACCCCGTGAAGGTTCGACTCCTTTCGCCCGCATTTGATCGTCGGCCGGCTTCTTCGCCGGCTGCCTGACCCGCCGCCCACGTGCGGCCCCGGCCCTCGCCCGATGCGGCGAAGGCCCAGAAGGAAACGAACAGCTCCATGCCTCCCACGCAATTT
>CAZUHK010000209.1:0-4821 GCA_964620345.1 uncultured Planctomycetaceae bacterium | reverse complement strand
GCGCCGGATCCGCGGCCGAGGGGCTGGGCGGTTGCCCGTCCGCGTTGTCGGGGTTCGGCCGGTCGGCGTCGGCCACGGCGGCGGTGTTGTTCGCCACCGGGTCGCCGGCGATCATCAGATAGCTGGCCAGGCCCACGCCGCCCAGCACGGCCACGACCGCCACCAGCTTGGCCGGCGTGCGACGCCGTCGCGATCGGCCGTACACCCGGCTGGCTCCGGCGGACATTGTCTGGCTTTCAAGCACCATCGCATTGGCTCCTGCGGTTATCGCTTTTAACAAGACGTCAACGGCGCGACTTTGTTCGATCGTGCCGCGGAAGACCATCGAAACTCAGTGTACGCTCATCGGTCACCAGCATGTCCAGCGACACATCGTGGGCCGCGGCGGGCACGCGGTCGATCACCTGCTCGTCCAGCCCCAGCCCGCACGTCAGGCCGACAAAGCCCGACGTGCTCAGGAACCGATCGTAAAACCCGCCGCCGCGCCCCAGCCGTCGGCCGAGCTCATCAAAGCCCAGCCCCGGCACGACGATCAAATCCAGCAGCTCCGGCGGGAACGGCCGGCCCGCCGCGGGCGTCCGCACGCCCAACCGATCGGTGTCCATCGGCTCGCCCACGGAGCGGATCTCGATCGGGATCATGTGCCGCTGCTCGTAGCCGACCCTCGGCACCGTCACCGTCTTGGCCAACTGCCAGGCCCGCACCGCGATCGGCTGGGCGTCGACTTCATGCGCCAGCGGCAGGAACAGCATCAGCGCCGCGGCGCGGTCGAACACCGCCGTGGCCATCAGCCGCTCGCACGCCACCGCCGACCGCCGCCGCAGCTCCGCCGCGTCGATCCCCTGCATCTGCTGCCGCAGCATCACCCGCAGCGCCTTCTTGTGGTCTTGCGCAGAGTCGGTCACATCGGATCATGTCGGCACAACGGCACGTCTTGCCGCACAATCGGTGAACAACGACATGTCAAAATATCTGTCACTTCGCGTGCTTGGCGTCTTCGTTTGCTTGGTGATTGACTTCACCTTCCTGCAACCACGCCATGAACTGCCGGATGCGGTGTTCGTAGCCGCGGTCGGTCGGGTGGTAGTAGGTCTTGTCGACGCCGAGGTAGTCCTGCTCGATATAGCCCTTTTCGGAGTGGTGGGCGTATTGGTAGCCCACGCCGTGGCCCAGGTGCTTGGCGCCGGCGTAGTGGCCGTCGCGCAGGTGTTTGGGCACGGGGATGGTGCGGCCTTGCTTGACGTCGTTCATCGCCGCGTCGATGGCCATGGTCGCGGCGTTGGACTTGGGCGCGGTGGCCATGTAGAGCGCGGCGTGGGCGAGGGTGAGCTGACACTCGGGCAGGCCGATGCGGTGGGTGATCTCATACGCCGCGGCGGCGACGCTGATGGCCCGCGGGTCGGCGTTGCCGATGTCCTCGCTGGCGAGGATCGCGATGCGCCGTGCGATGAACATCGGATCCTCCCCCGCCGCGAGCATCCGCGCCAGCCAGTACACCGCCGCGTCGGGGTCGCTGCCGCGCATCGATTTGATGAACGCGCTGATCGCGTCGTAGTGGGTGTCGCCCGTCGGGTCGTATTCGATCGCCTTCTGTTGGATCGATTGCTCGGCGATCGACTTGTCGATCACGACAGGCGGCGGCGACGCACGGCCCGCGCGGTCGGCGTCCGCATCGATCCCTTCGTCGCTCTGCGACTCCGACAACACCGCGACCTCCAGCGCACTGAGCGCCCGTCGCGCATCGCCGTCGCAAATCGTGGCCCAGAAGGCGATCGCCTCGTCGCTCACTTCGAGCTTCAGCTTGCCGTAGCCGCGCTCGGGGTCGGCGATGGCGCGACGGAGCAGGGCGGCGATGTCATCCTCGGCCAGCGGCTGGAACTGGAAAATCTGCGACCGCGAGACCAGCGGGCTGTTCACCGCGAAGTAGGGGTTCTCGGTCGTCGCGCCGATGAGCGTGATCGTGCCGCGCTCCACGTCGCGCAGCAGCACGTCCTGCTGGGCGCGGTTGAAGCGGTGAATCTCATCGAGGAACAGGATGGTCTTCTGGCCCGAACCGGCCAGCCGCTCGACCGCGCGCTCCAGGATGGCCCGCACCTCCTTGACGCCGACGGTCGTGGCGTTGGCACGCTCAAACGCGCGGTGGGTGTGGCGGGCGATGATCTCGGCCAGCGTGGTCTTGCCCGTGCCCGGCGGGCCGTAGAAAATCACGCTGGTCATCCGGTCGGCTTCGAGCATGCGGCGCAACAGCTTGCCGGGGCCCAGGAAATGCTGCTGACCGGCGAACTCGTCGAGCGTGCGCGGCCGCATGCGCACCGCAAGCGGCTCGGCGGTGGCGAGCATCTTCTCCCGGCGCTCGGCGAACAGGTCGGCCATGGGGCCATTGTACGCCCGGCAGCTCGTGGTCAATCGTGGCGGCAGTGGTGGTGTTCGTGCTCGTGGCCGTGGTCGCCGCAGGTGTTGGCCTCGCCACCGGCGGGCTGACCGAAGAAGCTGTCGAGCACCTGCTCAACGGTCGGGCCTTCGTGCCCGGCCGAGACGGCGATGCTGCGCGCGGCCAGGCCCTGCCGGGCCCCCGCGCCGATGCCGCCGGCAAGCACCGTGTGCACGGCCAGCGATGCGAGCCAGGTCGGCAGCGACTCGCATCCGCCGGCCTTGCGCTGCACCGTGCGGGGCCGCTCGACGCGGCGGCGGCTCACCTCCACCTCGCATAGATGAAACGCCTTGCTTCGGCCGAAGTGTTCGCTGAACGTGCCGTCGTCGTTGACGGGGATGGCGATGCGGGTCATGGTCGCGTTTCCGAGGGTGTGGTTGAGATAGCGTACCGCGGCGCCGCGTGGCGGCCGCGAGGCAATCCCCTGCCGATTGCGAGCGGTTCGCAGGTTGTCGCGAAGGTCATGGCTTAAGATGCCATCGCTTCGCCGCCGTTTAATCGAAAGGAACCCCATGGCTCGGCTGATCCTTCACGAAGCGACCGGACCGATCGAAGTGCCCCCGCAGGAAAAGAGCGTGTGGATCTGCGCCTGCGGGCTATCGAAGAACCCGCCGTTCTGCGACGGCAACCACAAACTTTGCAAGCAGCAGGAAGAAGGCGGCAAGCTCTACCGCTACGACGGCGACAAGGCGGTCGAGGTCGAGCAGTAGGCCGGCTCACTCTTGAGCGGCGGCCACTTGCTCCAGCAAACCCATCAACGCTTCGACATGGCGCGACATGCGCAGGCGGGGGTCGAGCGTGGCGCATGCCTCGGCGCAGCGCCGGCGCTGATCGGCGTCGCACAGGTCGGTCATCGCGGCGACCAGTTCGTCGATCGCGCTGGGCGATGAGATGACGCGCCCGGCCGGTTGGGGCAGGTCGGCTCCCTCGTGAGCAGATGCCGGGGCGTAGGGCGAGGTGTTCACCGCGCCGCGGGTCGGGTCGGCGATCCACTGGCTGGCGCCGTTGAACCGCGTGCTGATCGCCGGCACGCCGTGCCGCAGCGATTCGATCACCACCTTGCTCGACGGGTCGTAGAACGTCGGCAGCACCGTCACGTCGGCCGCGGCGTAGAGCGCATCGATCCGCCGCGTCGGGCCGATCCATCGGATCACCTCGTTGAGCCGCATGCGTTCGGCCTTGAACACAAAGCTGCTGGCGAGCGTCCCGGCGATCAGCAGTCGCGCCGGCGACCCGGCGTCGCGCAGCTTCGCCATCGCATCGAACAGCTCGGCCAGCCCCTTGAGCCCCGGGTTCATCGCGGCGAACAGGAACGCCACGTGATCGTCATCGATCCGCCACGTGCGGCGCACCTGCCGGCTCAGGCCGCGGCGATCGGCGTCGTCGAACCGCTCGATCTCCGCGGCGTTGGGGATCTCCACCGTCCGCCGCAGCGGGATGGTGTAGTGGTGAAACAACTGGTCGGCGGCGAAGCGGCTGATCGCCACGACCCGTTTCACACGCGGGTGACGCAGCGTCCGCCATTCGAGGTACAGCAGCATCAGTTGCTTGGGTGTGAGGCCGATGCCGACGACCTTGAGTGCCTTGCGCCAGAGCGTCGGCCGGCGGGCGATGTTGCGGGCGAGTGTTTCGCGCACCGTGCCGCTGCGCGGCTGGACGACCGTGGCCGGCACGGCGAGCGTGACGGACAAGCTCACATGGAATCCGCCGCGGTCGAGCTGCCGACCTGCCCAGCGCGCAAAGCCCAGCAGGCCAAGGGCCCGCCCGGTCCCGCGGCCCCCGCGGGCGACCACGCGCCCGCCGGGCAGCAGGTCGCCGGCCGGGGCGCGACTGGTCAGCACGGTCACCGCATGGCCCAGCGCGATCAGGCGGCGGGCGATCTGGGCGGTCGAACGCTCGTTGCCGCCGGCTTCGGGGTCGAACGATTCGATCACGATGGCGATCTTCATGCCGCGCCCACCGCAGTGCCGACCCGCCGCTCGGCCGCCTCGACGACCGTCTCGACCTCGATGCCGGTCATGCAGCGGTGATCGAGCGGGCAACGCTTGAGCTGGCACGGCCCGCAATCGACGTCGATGCGGAGCTGGGTTTCATCGGCGAAATCGATCTCGCTCCAGCGCGGGTCGGTCGGGCCGAACACGGTGACCACCGGCGTGCCCAGCGCCGCGGCGAAGTGGCGCGGGCCGGTGTCGTTGGTAATCATCAGATCGCTGCGTTGGACGATGCTCTTGAGCCGGCGAAGGTCGCTGCCGCGGGCCGGCAGGTCGATCAGATCGTGCCGGGCCGCGGCGTGTACTTCGTCGAGCTCCGCGCGCTCGGCCGGCGAGCCGTTGACCAGCACGGTCGCGCCGCGGCGGTCGATCAGGGCGTCGGCCACGGCGGCGAAGCGG
>CAZUHK010000208.1:0-4822 GCA_964620345.1 uncultured Planctomycetaceae bacterium | reverse complement strand
GGCCGCCACGGCGCTGTACGAGTCGGCGATGATCTACCGCGACCTCGCCCAACGCCTCGCGGCCAACGACAACGCCCAGGGCGCCGCCGCGTTCGGCGAGCGGGCACGCAAGCGGCTCAACCGCATCGCGATTCTCTACAACCTGCCGGAGCTGGACCCGCTGCCGCTGCGGGCGCTGCTGGCGCTGGGCCGACTCGACGCCGAGGTCGGCCGGCGCGACCTGGCCGAGCAGCGCTTGGACAAGGTGCTCGAGCGCAAGGATCGGCCCGCGTGGGCGCTGCTGGCCCGGGCCCAGCGTCACGTGCTGCGCGGCCAGCGTGCCGAGGCGCGGACGCTGCTCAACCAGGCGATCGAGGAACACGGCAACACCGACGCCGCGGCCGAGGCCAAAGCGCGGCTCGATGAACTGGGGGATGCGCGATGAACATCGCCCAGCGCTGGCTTCGGCTCGGGGCGGTGGCGGCGAGCGTGGCGTTTCACGCCGCGGTGCTGCTGCCGCTGCTGGACGAGCCGATCGGCAGCTCGCGCGGCGCGATGTTCGAGGTGGCGATGGCGGACGAGCAGCGGCCGATGCGGGCGTTCCGCGCGCTCGACGACGCGGCGTTCGCCGACGCCGAGGCCGACGGGCCGCGGGCGATGGCGGTGGAATCCGACGAACCGGCCGACGCAGCCGAGCAGGTCCGCCGCACCAGCGAGCAGTTGCTCGATCAGGCCGACCCCGTCGAGCAGTTGCCGCCGCAGCCGGGCAAGCCGATCGACCCGGCGGCGGTCGCGCCGGATCGGCCCGACCTGGCGCCGCCGGACCCCGGGGCCGACGCGGCCAGGCCCGGCGCCGCGGCGGTGATCGACGCCGCGGCGCAGCTCGCTGAGGCGGTCAGCCCCCCGCTGGACCTGCCGACCTTCACCGGCGCGACCGACGAGCCGGCCACGGCCCAGCCCGCGCAAGGCCCGATCGACATCGGCCGGGCCACCGGCGACGCCGCGCTGCGCGGCGCGGTGGGCCGCGGCGACGGCCACGGCGCCGGCGCGGGCGACGGCTTTGGCGCGGGCTTCAATCCCTTCGCCGATGGCGTGCCGCTGGCCCCGCCGACGCAGGCCGACCCGCTGGACCCGCAAGAGCAGCCGCCGCTGGCCAAGCTGCCGCGGATCGACCTGGCCCGGCCGACGCTGCCCGAAGGGGACGAACCGCGCCAGCCGCCGGTCAACCTCGACACCGATTTCGAGTATGCCCTGCACGCCTGGCACGGGCCGCTGGTGATCGAGCGCGGCTGGTTCAAGGACGACGAAGTGATCCGCGAGCCGACCGGCTGGTTCGAGATTCAGATCCGCCCCAAGCCATCGCTGCGCCGGCTCACGCCGCTGAAGAAAGACGTGGTGTACGTGGTCGACACCTCCTCGTCGATCGGGTACGACTGGCTGGGGTCGATCAAGCGGGGGGTGATCGGCTCGCTGGATTCGCTGAACAAGGGCGACCGGTTCAACGTGGTCATGTTCCGCGAGACGGTGAACGTGCTGGCCGCCGGGGGGCTGCTGGAGGCGACGCGGGCCAACCGCGAGAAGGCGGCCGAGTTCATCCGCCGGGCCGAGGGGGCGGGCTACACCGATGTGAACAAGGCCCTGGCGCAGCTCGTGCGGCGCGACCTGGGCGACGACCGGGTGTACCAGGTGATCTTCATCTCCGATGGCAAGCCCACGGCCGGGACGGTCGGGGCCCGGCAGATCATCGATGTGTTCACCCGGGCGAACAACCTGGTGGCCGGGGTGTACGCGGTGGCGGTGGGCAACGATGTGAACGCCGAGCTGCTGGGCGCCCTGGCCTACCGCAACAAGGGCCGGGTCATCCGCCCGGGCAACGCGGCGAAGGCCGGGCCGGTGATCCGCGACCTGGCCAGCCGGATTCAGTACCCGATCCTCAAGGATGCGACGTTCAACGCCGCGGGCGTGAACACCCGGCACATCTACCCCCGCCAGCCGCGCGATGTGTATCAGCACGAGCCGATCACGCTGTTCGGCCGACACGCGCCCGACGATGAACGATTGACGATGCGCATCACCGGCGCCAGCGGCCCGCGGCGGCTGACGTTCGGCACGACGCTGAAGTTCGACGCCGCGGCCCCGGCCGACCGGGCGCTGGCCAGCCGCTGGGCCACGGCCTACCTGTACCACCTGCGCAGCCAGATTCTCCGCCTGCCCGACGCCGAGCAGCCCGCCCTGCGCGACCGGATCGAACAGCTCAAGCGGATCTACCAACTGCAATGAAGAAGCTGCTGCGCATCTTCCGCACCGCGGTGATCGTGCTGGCCGTGGTGCTGCTGCTCGCCGCGGTCGGCGCGTGGGCCGCGTGGCGCTGGTGGGCGCCGGGGATGATCGAGCAACAGCTTCGCACCGAGCTGGCCGCGGCGGGATTTCCAGCCGCCACGTTCACGCTGGCCGGGCTGCAGCTCGATCGCGTCACGCTCACCGACGTGTCGCTCACGCGCGACCGGCGCCTCACCGCCGACCGCATCGTCGCCGAGGCCGGCGGCGCCGGCCTGCTCGCCGGCCGGCTGGATCGGCTCGCGATCCGCGGCGCGCGGTGGCGCGTGACCCTCGCCGACGGCGCGATCGACCACGGCCTGCCCCCGCAACTGTTCGCCGGCGGCCGCGGCGACGACGTGCCCGTCGATCGGATCGAGCTGACCGACTGCGCCGTCGAGCTGACCCACGGCGAACATGCGTGGACGATTCCGATCGTCCCGGCAAGCGGTGGTCGGCCCGTCGAGATCGTCGCCGAGCCGGTGGGCATCCGCTACGACGCCTCGCGGCACCGGCTCACGCTGCACCGCCCGCCCCACCGCGACCTGCCCGGCGACCCCGTGCCCGCCCTGCTCGCAGCCCACCTGCCGGGCGTGTCGCTCGACGCGGGCCTGGGCGCGACGGTGCACGTCGGCCTGAACGGCGAGATCGAAGGCAGGGCGTTCATCGAAAACGGCTCGGTCAAGCTCGACACGCCCGAGTCCACCTTCACCGCCGTCAGCGCCGAGCTGCGCTTCGCCGGGCCTCACTGGCGCACCACCGATCACCCGCGCCTGCGGTGGGAATCGGCCACGCTGGGCAACCTCGAATTGGGCCCGGGCGTGGTGCAGTGGCAGTACCGGCTCGGCCAGCCGCTGTTCATCGAGCGCGCCCACGTCCGCCTCGGCCAGGAGGGCCAGCTCTGGGCACACGCGGTTCAGATCGACCCGGCCAAGGTGGACCTGGCGGTCAACCTGTTCTGGGAGTCGATCGCGCTGTCGGATTTTCTGAACATCGTCGCGCCGCGCCACGTCGAAGGCCGGGGCGTGCTGCACGGCCGGCTGCCCATCCGCGTCCGCACGCAGCCCACGCTCAAGCTCACGTTCGGCCAGGGCTACCTGCTGGCTGAGAGCGACGGGCGGATCAGCGTCAAAGACCCCGACTTCGCCCGGCGAATCCTCGGCCCCCAACTCCAGCAGGCCGCGGCCGCGGCGACCGACCGGCCCGATCACCGCCGGATCGTCGAGCGCCGCATCGTGCACGCCTTGCAGGCCTTCCAATACCAACGCCTCAAGCTCGTTTCATCTGAGCAGGACGAGATGTCCGTGCTCGCGGTCGAGATCCGCGGCTTCGGCCAGGTCGAAGACGAGCGCACCGGCCGGCCCGTGCGACAGGAGCTGAATCTGACCGTAAACTTCGAAGGGATCGGCGGCCTGGTCGACATCATCCTCCGGGCCCAGTTGGCCATGGCCGCGGCCGAGGAAAAGATCCGGGCCGGCCTCGAAGACCGCTAAACCAAGGAGCCCAACGTCATGCGAAACATCATGCTCACCACCACGCTGGCCCTGCTGGTCGGCCCGATGGGCTGCACCGAGCACAAGGTTCGCCACGAGGTCGAGCCGATCGAGGTCAAGCCGATCACCGTGAACGTCAACGTGCGGATCGACCGCGAGCTGGACGAGTTCTTCGACTACGAGGAAGAGATGCGCCGCGACCGCACCATAGATCAGGAAGGAGCCGGACAATGAAGTTTCTCACGACGATGACGATGCTGGCGATGCTCGGGCTGTTGGCGTTCGCCGCCGCCGACGCCGACGCGGCAACCAAGGACGAGCTCAAGCAGCGGTTCAAGGATCGCTACCCCACGCTGGTGGCGCTCAAGAACGCGGGCAAGGTCGGCGAGGTGCACGATGGTTACGTCGCGGCGGTGAACAGCGACTACCTCAACGACCCGGCCGACCCGGGCGCGGAGGACAGCCCGACCGTGGCCGAGTTCCTGGGTGCTGAGAACGCCGACCGGCGTGCGCTGTACGAGATTCTCGCCGAGGAGACCGACTCGACGCCGCAGAAGGTCGCCCGCCGCAACGCCCAGCGGAACTTCGAGAACGCCGCGCCCGAGCACTACCTCAAGCCCGCCGACCGCGACTGGGTGCGGAAGAAGAATCTGTGAGCTGCGCCTCACACGAAGGGGTGCGTGACAGGTTGGTGGCCGGCCAAAACGCTCCATCTATCTCCACGCCTCGCCCGGGCCAGCAACACCGTCGCACCGGAAAACGCGCGTTATGGCGATAATTGATAAAGGTTCTCGCCAACAAGAAAACTTTTATTTAATCTTGACACGCCCCTCTTTTGTGGTATTCTCTTCGTGGGAAGCGGGCGAGGGGAGAAGCACTCTCCACGCCGCTTGTAGGCATGGGTCGGGACTGCAGCCCGTAATCGTTTCTCCCTTCGGCCGCCTTGCCGTGTGTTTGTGTAAGGCAACCTTATCCCAAGTGGTCGACCGTTCGGCGTAGAACGACCAACCGCAAGGGGCCGCAGGAGATTCTCA
>CAZUHK010000207.1:1374-5076 GCA_964620345.1 uncultured Planctomycetaceae bacterium | reverse complement strand
ATCTTCGTCAGCGTGATGATCTACCTGGGCATCCCCTTCGCCGCGGGCATCCTCAGCCGCGTCATCCTCGTGCCGCTCAAGGGCAGCGACTGGTACGACCGCGTCTTCGTGCCGAAGATCTCACCGATCACCCTGGCGGCGTTGCTGTTCACCATCGTGGTGATGTTTTCAACACAAGGCGAGCGGATCATCGCGCAACCGCTGGACGTGCTGTGGATCGCGATCCCGCTCAGCGCCTATTTCGCCATCATGTTCCTGGTCAGCTTCTTCATGGCCTGGAAGGTCGGGGCGGATTATTCCCGGGCCGCGACGCTGGCGTTCACCGCCTCGGGCAACAACTTCGAGCTGGCCATCGCCGTCGCCATCGCGGTGTTCGGCATCGGCTCGCCGGTCGCCTTCGCCACCGTGGTCGGCCCGCTGGTCGAAGTGCCCGTGCTCATCGGCCTGGTCCACGTCAGTCTCTACTTCCTCCGCAAGTTCTACGGCGGCGTCGAGCAGGCCGGCCTTCCCGATACCGGTATGTTCGATGATCCGGCGGCCGCCTGCCGCACCCCCGAGCGGGTCTCCACCGGCGTGGGAAGCGATGCATGAACCGATGCGCCGACGCCGCGCAAGGTAGGCGGATGAACGCTGAATGAATATACTCGATCGGCGTGACCCCACCGAGATCGGGAGCGATCATGTCCAGCGCGCGTCATTCGGGCAGGCCCGACAATTTGCCCGCGGAGATTCAGCGGCTGGTTGATCGCTTCACCGAACACGCCGACGCGTATCTCCACGCCGGCACTTCCGGGGGCGGACGCTACAACGAAACCCAGATTCGCCGCGAGTTCATCGACCCGCTTTTCAAGGCGCTCGGCTGGGACATCGACAACGAGCAGGGCTACGCCGAGGCCTACAAAGACGTCATCCACGAAGACGCGATCAAGATCGGCGGCGCGACCAAGGCCCCCGACTACTGCTTCCGCATCGGCGGGGTTCGCAAGTTCTTCGTCGAGGCCAAGAAACCCACCGTCGATATCAAAGCCGATGCCTCCCCCGCCTACCAGCTCCGCCGCTATGCGTGGTCGGCCAAGCTGCCGCTGTCGATCCTCACCGACTTCGAGGAGATCGCCGTCTATGACTGCCGCGTCAAGCCGAACAAGACCGACAAGGCCAGCAAGGCCCGCACCCTGTTCCTCCGCTACGACGAGCTGCCCGACCGCTGGGGCGAGCTGGCCGCCATCTTCTCCCGCGAAGCCATCCTCAAGGGCTCGTTCGATAGGTACGCCGAATCCTCAAAGAAGAAGCGCGGCACCGCCGAGGTTGACGATGCCTTCCTCGCCGAGATCGAGGATTGGCGCGACATCCTCGCCCGCAACCTCGCCTTGCGCAACGAAGACCTGACCCAGCGCGACCTGAACTTCGCCGTCCAACGCACCATCGACCGCATCGTCTTCCTCCGCATCTGTGAGGACCGCGGCATCGAGCAATACGGCACGCTCCAGGCGCTGACCAACGGCGAGAAGGTTTATGCGCGGCTGTTCGAGCGATTCCGCCGCGCCGATGAACGCTACAACTCCGGCCTGTTCCACTTCAGCAAAGAACGAGGCCGACCCGAACACCCCGACGACCTGACGCCCGGCCTCGTGATCGACGACAAGCCGCTCAAAGACATCCTCCGCCGGCTGTACTACCCCGATTGCCCCTACGAGTTCTCCGTCCTGCCCGCCGATATCCTCGGCCACGTCTACGAACAGTTCCTCGGCAAGGTCATCCGCCTGACCCCCGGCCACCGGGCCGTCGTCGAAGAAAAGCCCGAGGTCCGCAAAGCAGGCGGCGTCTACTACACCCCGACCTACATCGTCGATTACATCGTCCAGCACACCGTCGGCCAAATCGTCGAGGGCCAATCGCCTCGGCAGGTCGGCGCGCTGACCGCCAACTACCAGCCGTCCAAAGCCAGGAACGCCCGGCCGCTGGCTGTGCTCGATCCCGCCTGCGGCTCCGGGTCGTTCCTGCTCGGGGCCTACCAGTTCCTGCTGGACTGGTACCGCGACTGGTACGTCAACGACGGGCCGAAAAACCACACCGCCGGGAGAAACCCTCGGCTCTACCAGCACCCATCGGGGGAATGGCGACTGACCACCGCCGAGCGCAAACGCATCCTGCTGTCGCACATCCACGGCGTGGACATCGACAGCCAGGCCGTGGAAGTCACCAAGCTGTCGCTGCTATTGAAAGTGCTGGAAGGCGAGAGCGCCGAAAACCTCGACGCGGGCCTGCGCCTGTTCCACGAACGCGCCCTGCCCGACCTGTCGAGCAACATCAAGTGCGGCAACTCCCTCATCGGCCCGGACTTCTACGACAACGCACAAATGGACATGTTCGATGAGGAAGCACGCCTCAGGATCAACGTCTTCGACTGGAACGCCGAGTTCAAGGACATCATGAACGCCGGCGGCTTCGATGCGGTGATCGGGAATCCGCCGTATATTTCCTTTTATGCCAGAGAATCAATCAAGCCGGATCCAAATGTTGAAATTTACCTTAAGAACAAATTTCAGAATGAGTCGGGCGGTCGAGTTAACACATTTCTTTTATTCATAGCACAGTCTATCCGTCTTATCAGTGACTCTGGAAAACTGGGGATGATTGTACCGGATACTCTCGCGTCAAATGAATCTTATGAAGTTAGTCGAAAATTGTTGATTAGACAAAGTCTAACGAGTGTAAGGCGAATGAAATTCTCAGTATTTGAGGATGCACATGTGCGGACTGTAATTCCCGTTATTGATAAGGCAAGTGATGATGTGGCATTTGAAGATTTTGATTCATTTGAGCAGTGGTCATTAAATGACCCATCCACAACTAACGAGATTTCTCGCAGCTATCTGTTGGAAAACGCAAGAAATGCGTGGCAATTTGGTACTGCTGGAATTGGTGCATTGCTTGATAAGATACTTCGGTCAGGCCAGCCGCTTAGCGAATTCGCGATTACAAAAGACGGAGTAAATCCCGGCCCAAAAACATTTCGCGATCAGATACTTGACCCGAAAGGTACGCCTAAACCAACTTGGAGAGATGTCATTGAAGGTACACAAGTGCGTCGGTATGAACTTATTAACCCGTTGCGCACCATCGATTATGATGAAACATTACTTACGCCTGAACTTAAGAAAAAGGGTGCTTCACTCAGAAATCCACAAATATTTTATGCGCCAAAATTAGTGAATAGACAAACATCTGCTTCCTTGATATTCACTTACGATAGTGTTGGAATCTGTACTCTAAACTCTGTTCATAATACTAAAGTTATCAATGCCGATGATAGTGTACTGTTATATTTGCTTGGAATATTGAATTCGCGCCTGCTAGGATTTTATTATAACGCATATGCTCAGGAAACTAGGCGAGTATTTCCGCAGGTTCACATTTCCACATTGCGTAAGCTCCCAATTGTTGCTCCAAAAGATGACTCTACACATCAGGCGCTGTCAAGCGCAGTCCAAACCATGCTCGACCTCCACAAGCAGCTCCCCGAGGCGAAGACGGCACACGCGAAGACGGCGATTCAGCGGCAGATCGACGCGACGGATCGGCGGATCGATCAAATGGTGTACGCCCTCTACGGCCTGACCGACGAGGAAATCGCCATCGTTGAGGAGGCGAAGGGATGAGCCGCGATACGCTACTCAATGACTTGACGAGATGGCAGGCGAC
>CAZUHK010000207.1:0-1274 GCA_964620345.1 uncultured Planctomycetaceae bacterium | reverse complement strand
TTTCGCGACGCTGTCCGGTGACCTGATACCTGGAACTGTTGGAGGTAAGTTGATGCCAACGTGTCTTGAGACCGTCTTAAATGCAGTCCTGCGCGACAGTGATTTCGTTAACGAGCCGGAACGAAGGGGCCAATACTGGCCGGGCTTGCGGGAGTATCTCGATGATGAACACGTACGGGTTATGAATGAGTGCCGCAGACGTATCGGCCTGTCGGAGGCGTGAGAGACGGCCACGGATCGGCGGATCGATCGACTGGTGTAAGCTCTCTACGACCTGAACGGCGAGGGGATCGGGATCGTTGGGGCCGGGCCGGGGGAGGGTGGCGCGTGGTCGCGATGCGCGGCGCGGCGGGCGGCCGCCGCCACGGCTCCGATGCCCGCGCGTCCGGGGTCTTATCCACGGCGAAGCGTGCCCGGAGCGGGCGTGTTCGATGATTCGGCCGCCTGCTGCCCCCCCCGAACGGGTGTCCGCCGGCGTGGGCGGGCGGGGCGGAGTCCGCTTGCCCGCGGGCGGATTTTCCGGGGCGCCCGCTTTGATGATGAGGCGGTCAGGTATTTCGTTGACATGTTTATCCGGTATTGCTAAGATGCGGGCATGTTGGCCCTCTCGCAGACCACCGGCTACGCGATCCTGGCCCTGAGTTGCCTGGACGGCTGTCGGGATCGGTGGGTGCTGGCCAAGACCATTTCCGAATGCACGGGCATCTCCCTGCCCTATCTGTCCAAGCTGCTGCACGCGCTGAGCGGCTCGGGCCTGATCCATGCCAAGCGTGGCTACCGGGGCGGGTTTCAGCTTGCGCGATCGGCGGGGGAGATATCGCTGCTCGATGTCGCCGAGGCGGTGGAGGGCCGCAAATGGCTGCCCAAATGCCTGCTGGGGCTGGAGGAATGCTCGGATGATCGGGCGTGTCCGACGCACGAATTCTGGAAGGCCGAGCGATCGCGAATCGAGAAGGAACTGAAACGCCAGACGTTATCCGATGTGGCCGAGTTCGAGCGGCGGCGCGGGGCGCGTCTGGACGGTTGCGGGTGTGATTCGCCGAGTTGAGCCGCGGTAGCGGCAGGAGACCATGCGATGAGTATGAATCGACGCGACTTTGTCAGGGCCGGAGCATTGGCTGGCGCGGGGGTGGCCGCGGCGAGCATCCCCGGCTGCGGCGGTCCCTCGGCGGGCGGGCCGACCGGCGACCCGACCGGCAAGGGGACGATCCGCCGGCTGGAGGTGCTGAACAACATCGCACCCCAGCCCAACGAAGACCTCCACGTGCGAATGC
>CAZUHK010000206.1:0-5094 GCA_964620345.1 uncultured Planctomycetaceae bacterium | reverse complement strand
GGGGGGCATCGCCGCGGTAGGCCTGCGGGCAGAACGGGCAGCGCAGGTTGCAGACGTTGGTGAACTCGATGCTCACCAGCAGTTTCTCGTCGTCGCTGAGCGCGCGGCTTGTGGGCGGATGATCGGTCATGGCGAATCAGGCGACGGCGGATCGCGGCGGCGGGGCGGTCTGGGTGGTCTTCGGGGCCGGCACGGTCAGCTCGCGCGGCGTCCACAATCGAAGCACCGGCCCGGGGAACAGGTCGTGCCAGGCGGCTTCGCGCACGCCGACACGCGCGGGGCTGGTGTTGGCGATCACCACGCCGTGCGGCTCGGTGCGAAGCGCCGCGGCGTCGTCCACCACGGCCAGCCCGCGATAGCCCAGCCCGGCAAACGCCGGAGCGTTGTCCGCGATGGCCGTGGCGTCCAGCCCGACGGCGCGGCAGGCGCGCCAGGTGGCGTAGATGTTCTTCGACAGGTCGGCGATGACCACGCGGCGCACCCGATGGGCCGCGGCCCACACTTCGATCAGCAGCGCCTGTTGCTCCAGGCCCAGCACCCGCTCGATCGCCGCGGCGCTCAGTTGCCGCGGGCGGCCGGCCAGCGCCTCGCGCCACGCCCACGGGCGCGATTGCAGCGTGCCCCGCCGCGCCGCGATCGGGCAGCCCGCCGCCCGCGCCAGGGCCGTGTACCGCTGGTGCCAGTCCATGCGGTAAATCCGCCGAAGCTCGCGCGGCAGGTAACGCTCGGCGAGGATGAGGTTGTTGCGCATGTCCATCCGCAGCGCCATCTCGCTCGATCGGCCGCCGGGGTGCTTGTCGTGGCGGAACACCAGATCCTCGAATCGCTCCACCGCCCACCCGGCCGACCACAGGCGAAAGCTCAGGTCGTACTCCTCGGCCTGGCGGAAGAACTCGCCGGGGAACAGGCCCACGTCGGCCAGCGCTTCGCGGCGGAGCACGGTGGCGCAGCCGATCATCACCGTCGGCAGGGCCGAGGCCTCGGGCGTGCCATCGCCCAGCAGCACCCGCCCGGCCACCGCGCCGACGCGCGGGTAGCAGTCCATGTAATCCGCCGCGTGGCGCACCGCGTCGCCCAGGGGGTAGCTGTCGTCGTCCAGCAGCACGATGTACTGCCCGCGCGCCTCTCGCAGCGCGTGGTTGCGCGCGGGCATGCCCTCGTTGCGAGGTCGTCGGATGAGGCGCACGTCGGCGAACCGCCGGGCGACCGCGTCGGCCGTGCCGTCGGTCGAGGCGTTGTCGACCACCCACGCCTCCCACTGCTCAGCCGGCAGCGGCGTGCGCTCGTGCAGCCACGCCAGGGTCTTGAGCAATCGCTCGCGCCGGTTCCGCGTGATGATCACATAGCTGATTCGCATGATGGATTCCCCTGTTCGACCAGTCGTCGGCCGATCACTTCGACCACGCGCTTCATTCCCGCGGCATAACTGAGTCGACGGGCCACGGCGCGGCGCTGCGGCTCGGCGATCGAGTGTCGGGCCGCCGCGTCGTCGATGTACCGATCGATGCACGCGCCAAGCCCCGGTTCACTATCGAACAGAACCGCGTCCAGCCCCGGCAGCAGCGCCCGCTCGCCGGGCGCGATCAGCCCGCACGCGATCCACTGGCTCACGATGCGCACCGGGTCGCCGATGTGCCGGTAAGCATCTTTCTGCTCGAGCAGCGCGTCCAGCTCGGCCTGCCGTTCATCGCCGACCCGATCGCGCAGGGCTTGGACACCGTCGGGCGCCGGCGGGCCCACCGCGGCGATCAGGTTCGCCCAGCGCTGGCTCAGCGCGTTCTGCGGGTGGTCGCGCACGAGGAAGAACCCGCCGGCGACCAGGCCGTCCAACAACCGCTGGTGCGGGCACAGGTGCGGCACGATCTGAAGGTTGATCCGGCTGCGTCGCGTCAGTCGCTGCAGCGCTTCGCCATAGGCCACCGGCCCGCGGGCGAACGCGGCGAAGCGCGGGTGCTCGGCCCAACCCCGACCGAACAGCGACAGACCCAGCTCACGCCGCTGGGCGACGCGCGCCGCCCAGCCCAGCGCCTGCTGACGGTACATGGGGTTGTTCAGCTTCTCGAACAGCACGCGCACCAGCCATCGCCGCGCCTCGGGATCGGCCGGCCGAACGTCGCACGCATCAATCATGCGATCGATCTGCGCCGGATGATGCACGCATCGGCCCGCGTCGTAGGTTTCGATCAGCGTCGCGCCGACCTGCTCGGCAATCGCCGCGGCGGGGGCGTCGATGTCGCGCAGCTCGCGCGCCATCCGCCGCACCATCGCGGCCGGCTCGGCCGAGGCGTTGGAGACGAACGTGATGTCGTGCTCGTACTCAGCCGGCGTCGCGGGCACTGCCCCGATGCGCGTCAGCTTGCCCAGCGGCACGCACTGGCCGCGCGGGTAGCCGTGCTGGTGAACATACTTTTCGGCCACGGCGGTGAGCACAAAATCGCGCCGGCCCACGCGCCTGCCCGCATCAGGGTCGGCCAGGTTGGGCAGGTGGTCCTGCACCCAGCAGGCGAACGGCACGTCCGGCGGAATCAGTCGCTCGTGCTCGTGCCGAAGGTGGTCGATCTGGAAGATCAGGTCCGGGTCGAACTCGGCGATGGCGTTGACCAGCGCACGCGGCGTGGTGGACAGGCGCGTCGCGGGTTCGATGAACACCTGGGCGGTCCAGCCGATCTGTTCGAACCCCGCCGCGGCGTCGGCGGTGCTGTGCCGCAGCACCGTGGAGAACCGCGTGGTCAGCAGCAGCACACGCGGCCGGCGCGGCGGCTGATCGCTGAACAGCGCCGCCCATTGGTCGGCGGGTCGGGCCGCGTACCGCGCGTGCAGGGCTTCGACCTGCCGATCGAGCGCCGCGCCCAGGTCATCGCCCGCGGCGCGCAGGGCCGTGTCGATCGCCCCGGCTACCAGCGATTGCCGGGCGAACACTGTCGGCTCGGCCAGGTGCGGCTCGGCGTCGAGCGCCGCGCGGTAGCGCGTCGCCCACTGCTCGCCGATGCACCAGACAAACCGTTCGCCGCGGATCGGCCCGTCGTCGGCCGCGTAGTCGTGGATCATGAACAGCACCCGCAGCAGCGCCGCATCGGGCTCGATCACGAATGCCGCCAGTTCCGCGCCCAGCTCCAGCGCCGGGCCGTGGCTCGCCAGGTGGGCCAGCAGGTAGCCATCGCCCAGGCCGCACAGCGCGACGGGGCTGGCAACGCCCGCGCGTTTGGCGATGTCCGGCGCGGCGCGTCGCACCCCGGCCCGCGGGTCGTGATCGGGCGAGAGGCACACGCCCCGGCCCGCGCCATCGGTGGTCATCACGGTCAGCAGGCCGTCGGGCGTCTGCGCAAGCTGGTAGTCGCCATCGGGCGCCGCTTCGATGGCGTGGGCGATGGCCGGGTCGCGCCGGTGCATCGCCGCCATGTTCGCCGCGTACCGGCGGGTCATCTGGGCCACCGGGTCGCGGTCGATCATGCGGTTGAGCAAGCGCAGCGCGCGTTCGTACTCACCGTCGTTGAGGCAAAGCTGCGCCGCGGGCCACAACGCCGCGCCGGGCAGGCGATCGCCCAGTGCGTCCAGCGCCGCGCGGGCCATCGGCCAGTCGCCCGCGGCCACGGCGTCGGCCAGCGCCGCGGCGTCGGCGGGGCGGGTTGTCGGCGTGGGCGCACCCATACCCCCGTTTTATCGGGCATCGCCCGCCGATCCCGCCAGTCGGCCGCCACGCCGCTACGCCTGCTCGCTCTCGAACGGCCAAAGTCGATGACCAGGACCTATAGGAGGACGAATACGAGCTGGCCCGACGCCGGTAAACTGTTCGCCATGGCCGACCCGCTCACCAAGTCGCAGGCGAAGCAGCGCATCGACGAGCTGCGCGACGAGATCCGCCATCACAACCGCAGGTACTATGTCGAGGCCGCGCCGGTCATCGGCGACGATCAGTTCGACCAACTGATGAAGCAGCTGGAAAACCTCGAACAGCAGCACCCGGACCTGGTCACCGATGACAGCCCGACCCGGCGTGTGGGCGGCGAGCCGATCGAGGGCTTCGCGACCGTCGAGCACGCCCTGCCGATGCTCAGCATCGACAACACCTACCAGCTCGAGTCGGACGACCCCAGACAGTTCACGCTCAGCCGGTGGCTCAAGCGCGTGCACGATGAGCTGGATGCGGAGCGGGTGCGATTTGTCTGCGAGCCGAAGGTGGACGGCGTAGCGATGTCGCTGCGGTACGAGGCCGGCAAGCTCGTCCGGGCCGTCACCCGCGGCGACGGGCAGCGGGGCGACGATGTGACCGCCAACGTCCGCACGATCCAGGCCGTGCCGCTGACCCTCTGGGATGAGGATGAATCGGTCCCGGCGGTGCTTGAAATCCGGGGCGAGGTGTTTTTCACCTTCACCGCGTTTGGCCGCCTCAACGCCGATCGGGAGAACCGGGGCGAGCCGCTGTTCATGAACCCGCGCAACGCCTGCGCCGGCACGCTCAAGCAGCTCGACCCGCGCGTCGTCGCGAAGCGCGAACTGCGGTTCTACGGCCACGGCCGGGGGCAGATCGAACCGGCCGATCGCTTTGATTCACACCACGGTTTTCTGCAGGCCATCCGCTCGATGGGCGTCCCGATCAATCCGCAGATCGAAGCGCTCGACAGCACCGACGCGGTGTGGGGTTATATCGAGCGGTTCGAGTCGAAGCGCGACGAGTTGGACTACCCCGTGGACGGCGTGGTGGTAAAGGTGGACGACCACGGCCAGCAGGAGGCGTTGGGCTACACCAGCAAGGCGCCGCGCTGGTCGATCGCGTACAAGTACGCCGCCGATCAGGCCCGGACGCGGCTGGAAAAGGTCGAGTGGCAGGTGGGCAAGACCGGCAAGCTCACGCCCCGCGCGACGATGCAGCCGGTCCTGCTGGCCGGCACGACCGTCAGCCACGCCACGCTGCACAACTTCGGCGAGGTGCGGCGGAAGGACATCCAGGTCGGCGACCACGTCGTGATCGAGAAGGCCGGGGAAATCATCCCGCAGGTCGTTCGCGTGCTGACCGAGGAGCGCAACGGCGGCGAACAGGCAATCGAGCCGCCGACGAAGTGCCCGCGCTGCGGCGGGCCGGTGGAGATTCAGCAC
>CAZUHK010000205.1:0-5095 GCA_964620345.1 uncultured Planctomycetaceae bacterium | reverse complement strand
GGCGAAAACAACCGATTCAGCCAAATCAGATAAATCAAAAAAATCATCAGACAACGGATCGGCTAAGACGTCGAGCTGATCCACCCCGGCAGGTCGATCGGCTCGACGCCGCGACGATCCACCGCATCCGATAGCTCGCCAACGGTCGAGGCCATACCCGGCGGCGTGAGACGTGGCACAAGATCCGCCAGCGGCGCCAGCACGAATGCCCTCTCGGTCAGCCGCGGGTGCGGCACGTGCAGGCCCGGCCGATCGATCGTCGCCTCGCCGTACAACAGCACATCGAGATCGAGCGTGCGCGGCCCCCACCGCCGGCGCCGTTGCCGTCCCCGCTCCTGCTCAATGGCGAGCAAGGCATTCAGCAGCGCCGCCGGTTCGAGCGAAGTCTCGATCTCGACGACCGCGTTGTAGTAGTCGTCCTGGCCCGCCGGGCCGACCGGGGCGGTACGGAAGACGCGCGAACACCGCCGCACACGCGTGTCGGGGAGCCGATCGATCGCATCGCGCGCCGCGATGAGGTGCGCCGCGCGGTCGCCAAGATTCGAGCCCAGCGCGATGTAGCCGCGGGTCATGCCCACCAGCGTATCACCGCCGCTTCATTCCTCAAATTCACTCGTCTTGGTCTGCATCTGTGCCTTGAGGCGGGCGAGGATGGACGAGTGCATCTGGCTGACGCGCGACTCGCTGAGATCCAGCGTCTGGCCGATCTCCTTCATCGTCATTTCCTCGTAGTAGTAGAGCACGAGGATGAGTCGCTCGGCGCGGCTCAGGCCCTTGGTCATCAGGTCGCGCAGGTCGCGCTTCTGCACCAGTTGCGAGGGGTTGGGTTGACGTTCATCGCTGAGCACGTCGATCTCGCGCACGTCGCGGCTCGAATCGGTCTCGTACCACTTGCGGTGGATCGACACCACGCCCGCGGCGGACGAGTCCTTGACGATCTTCTTGAACTCGCCCATGGACATGCCCAGCTCGTCGGCGATCTCGGGCTCGGTCGGCGCGCGGCCGAACTGCATCGCCAGCCGCTTACGAGCGCGGTCGACCTTCGCCACGCGGCTGCGCACCAGGCGCGGCACCCAGTCCATCGAGCGCAGCTCGTCGAGTATCGCCCCGCGAATGCGCGGGGCGCAGTAGGTCTCGAACTTCACGCCCCGGTCCATGTCGAAGGCGTCCAGCGCATCCATCAGGCCGAAGATGCCCGCGGATTGGAGATCCTCCACATCGACTTCGACCGGCAGCTTGGCGTGTACGCGGTCGGCGTTGTACTTCACCAGCGGCAGGTACTTGGTGATCAGGAAGTTGCGGATTTCTCCCGAGCCGGTGGCCTGATACTCCTTCCACACCTCGGTGATCTCGCGTTCTTCGAGCGGCACTTCCGCGGTCGCCGTCTTCTTTCGTGGCATGGTCTGCTCCTTGACCGTTCAGATCATCTCCCGGGTCCGGCCGATCCATGGCCTGGGCCCGCACATCACGCGGCACGGGGCGCGGGGTGGTCAGCCCCGGCTTCGTCGCCGACGTCTGGGGAATGGGTTTGCGCCGCGCTCTCCGGCGCGACGTCCGATGGGTTGGTACTTTCCTCGGGCAGCGGATGGGTCCGCTGATACTCGGCGATGTGTTCGTCGATCGCGCGCTGCGCCACCAGGGCTACCACCAGCCCCAGCAGATAGCAGATGAACAACGCCCCCAGCGCGTTGACCAGGTTGTACGTGGCGGTGTTGCCCGCGGCGATGCCCATCGACAGCGCAATCACGAACGCGATCAGCGCGACACTGCTGGCAATGAGTCGGGTGGGCATGGTCAAGCGATCCTTCGCTTGCGTCTTCAGTTTCTCCGGCGCCGATCCTTCGACGCCGCCGCGGAACGCGGGAGTTGATTCCCATTCTAACTCGCCAGCCAGTTCGTGACACGCCGAAAAAAGCCAATTTCTCGAACTTCTTTCGCGTGCCGATCGAGCATGTGCGCCAGGCGCGTCACGCACACGCTCGCCGGGCCATCGGGTTCGCCGAGCACGAACGGCCGGCGCACGCGCACCGCGTGCGCGACGCGCGGATCGTGCAAGACGTGACCGGCGTCGCGCAGCGAACGTCCGAGAAAGCGCCGGCACACCGCGTTGATTCGGTCGTACACACGCTTGGCTTCCTGCCGGTCACGCGCCATGTTGACCAGCAAATCCACGGCCACATCGTCGCGCTTGCGCATCACGGTCTTGATCAGCGCGTAGGCATCGGTCGCCGCGGTCGGCTCGGCCGTGGTGACCATCAGAACTTCATCCGCCGCGAGCACGAAGCTCAGCACGTTTCGCCCGATGCCCGCCCCGGTATCGATAAGAATCAGGTCATTATCGGCCTCGAATCGGCGCATCATCTGCATCACCCGGGCCCGCTCCAGGTCGGTCAGGTTCGCCATCTGCGCCAGACCCGACGCGCCGGGCACGAAGCGAAAACCACCCGGTCCTTCACAGATGACCTCTTCGATCTTCTTTCGGCCGGCGATCACGTGCGCAAGATTTGCGCGGGGGCTGACGTTGGCGATCAGGTCGGCGTTGGCCAGGCCCAGGTCGGCGTCGAGCAGCAGCACGCGCCGGTCCATCGACGCCAGGCGCGTCGCGAGGTTGACGGCGATGTTGGTCTTGCCCACGCCGCCCTTGCCGCTGGTGACGGCGATGACGCGGGCGCCACGCCGGGGCTTGGGCTGGGCCGGCGTCTCGGTCGGCGCATCGGCCGGCACGGCTCGTGCGGTGCGTGGCGGCTCGGCCGGGGCGCGCAGGCCCACCATCATGCGGCGCAGCTCGGATGCCTGATCGACGGTCATTTGAGCGATTCACCCATAATCAGCCGGGCCAGCCGCTTGGAGCAGCCCGGTTCGATGTCGCGTGGCACTTCCTGCCCGGTGGTCACGAAACTCAACCGCTTGTTGACCTTGCGGGCGACGTTCAGCAGCACGCCGAAGCTCACCGCCTCGTCGAGCTTGGTGAAGATGATACGGTCGGTGCCGATGGCTGCAAACCGCTCGGCGGCTTCGAGCATCACGTCGTGCCGGGCGTTGCTGGCCAGCACCAGGTGTACCTCGTCGGGGTCGGCCGCGTCGAGGTAGGCGCGCAGCTCGCCGAGTTTCTCACCGTCACGCTGGCTGCGGCCGGCGGTGTCGATCAACAGCACGTCGTACCCGGCGCATTTTTCCACGATCGTCCGCATGTCCATCGGCGAGTTGGCCACGTGCAGCGGCACGCCGATGATCTGCGCGTAGGTGCGAAGCTGTTCGACCGCGGCGATGCGGTAGGTGTCGATCGTGACCAGCGCGACGTTGAGCTTGTGGCGGAGCTTGCAGTCGGCGGCGAGCTTGGCCAGCGTCGTAGTCTTGCCCACGCCCGTCGGGCCGATCAGCGCCAGCTTGTGCGGCCGACCGTCGGCGCGCGGCTTGATCGCCTCGACACCACCGGTCGGGATCATCTTCGCGATCGAATCGGCGGCGAGCTTCTTCAGTTGCTTGGCATCGCACGAACCGTCCGCGGCCCGCCTGACCTGGGCGATCACGTCCTCGGCCAACTCTTCGCTGACCTCGTTGTCCAGCAACGACAGGTAAAGCTCGAACAGCGGCTGGGGCAGGTCGGCCCGATCGCGATCCGAAGACCGCACCACGCGCTGCACCATCTTCTTGAGCGCGGCGATCTCGTCGGCCAGTTGCGTATCGTCCACCGCGGGGCTCGCGGTGGCGACGGTGACCGGGCCGGGCTGGCGCGGCGGCGTGAGGGTCGCGGTGGGCGTGGCCGCGGCGGTGCGCGCCGATGGCGAGCCGTAGGCACGCTGCAGCGCGTGGTTGGCCGGCGGCGCGGCGCGGCGCGGCTTGAGCTTGGGCGCGACGTTCACCTCCGACGAGGCGGTGATCTCCACCCGCGGCTTGGTCCCGAAGCCCAGCACCCCGCCCCGCCGGTAGCTGCGGGTGTGCAGGATCACCGCGTCGGACCCCAGGTCTCGTTTGACTTGCGCCAACGCTTCGGCGAGCGTCGATCCGTGATACGTCTTGAGCTTCAATTCAACGCCCCTTCGAGTTCAGCCCGTTCCGGGTTGGGGTTCGTCTCCACCTGAACCAGTCCCATCGATTCGACCTCCACGCCCTTGCTCACCTCGTTGTAGCCCAGCACCGCAGCGGTCGGCAGGTGCGGCTCGAGCAGTTGGCGCACCTGCCCGCGCACCTGCGGCGAGGTCAGCACCACCGGCTGATGGCCCGCGCCGATCAGTTTCTGCATCTCCTTGAGGATCGCGGTGGTGATGCGATTGGCCACGCTCGGCGGCATCGACATCGTCGTCCCGTTGGCCCCGCGGTCGATGTAGCCGTTGATGAGGTCTTCAAGCTGCGGATCGAGTGTCACGCAGTGGAGCCGACTCACGCCCGACTCGGCGTCGACTTCAACGTACTGTCCGCAGATCGTGCGGCGCAGCGCGTTGCGCACGTACTCGGTGAGCACTTCCAGGTCCTTGGTGCGGTTCGCCCAGTCGGCCAGGGTTTCGAGGATCGTCTCCATGTCGCGGATCGGCACGCGCTCGCGCAGCAGGGCCTGGAGCACCTTCTGCACCTCGCCGGGCTTGATCAGATCGCCCACCACGTCCTCGACCAGCTTGGGCGCCTTTTCCTTGATCTGTTCGATCAGATTGTTCGTCTCGGTGCGTGTGAGCAGTTCGTCCGCGTGGGTCTTGATGATCTCGGTGATGTGCGTGGCCAGCACGTTGGACGAATCGACGACGGTGTAGTTGAGCGTCTCGGCCCGCTGCTTCTGCCCGGCGTCGATCCACCAGGCGTCCAGCCCGAACGCCGGTTCCTTGGTCGCATGGCCGTTGATCGGCCCGGTGGCGATGCCGCTGTCCATCGCGAGGAACTGGTCGGGCATGACCTCGCCCTTGGCGACCTCGTTGCCGCGGATCTTGATGCGGTACTCGTTGGGCTGCAGTTGCATGTTGTCGTGGATACGGACCGGCGGAACGATCAGGCCCATCTCCACGGCGATCTGGCGGCGCATCGCGGAGATGCGTTCGAGCAGGTCGCCGCCCTGGCCCCGATCGACCAGGCGCACCAGGCCGTAGCCGACCTCCAGCTCGAGCGT
>CAZUHK010000204.1:0-5129 GCA_964620345.1 uncultured Planctomycetaceae bacterium | reverse complement strand
CCACGCACAGCCCAAAACACCCGATTCACCAGAAAATCGGTTCCAGGCACCTTTTTACGCACCAATGACACCGCTGGGGTTCGATTCAGGCGTCGCTCAAACCTCGACAAATGCTCCCGATGATCCATAATCCTACGCGGAGGCGCCCGGCAAATGGCAAAATTGACCCGTTACCCTGATGATTTGACAGGCCTGACCGTCTCGCAGTTGACCGATCGCAAGGCCCATTCGCACCACCTGTACTTCACCAACCCCGGCTGGTTCGATGAGAGTCGGCGGCTGCTGTTCAGTTCCGACCGCACCGGCACGACCAACCTGTTCAGCTTCGACTCGCAGAGGGGGCAAATCATGCAGGAGTCCGACCTGCCGCGGGACGGCGTCACGCTGCGAAGCTGCCTCAACCCCACCCGCAACGAGGCGTACGTCGAAGACGGCCAACACTTCTACGCCATTGACCTGCAGCAGCACGCCACCCGCCCGCTGTGCGAGGTAACGCCCGGTTTTGAGAACGCGATGGCCAACGTCACCGCCGACGGGCGATACCTCGTTGCCACGCTGTACGAAGATCTGTCCGAGCGGTTTGATGTTGATCTGTTGCACGGCTATGTCGGCTTCCGTGAAATCTTCGAAGCCCGGCCGCTGTCACGCGTGGTGAAGATCGACACGCAGACCGGTGAACTCGAGGTCGTCCACGAAGACCGCCACTGGTTCGGGCACCTGAATACTTCACCCAAACACGCGCACCTGGCGACCTACTGCCACGAGGGGCCGTGGCACCTCGTCGCCCAGCGGATCTGGGGCTGCAACCTGGACACCGGCGAGGTCTGGCCGATCCGCCCGCAGTCGCCGCGGGAACAGATCGGCCACGAGTACTGGCTGGCCGACGGCGAGCATATCGGCTACCACGGCCACATCCACGACGATGACTCCAACGCCCCCGACACGCACCACCCGGTGTTCGGCATCATCCGCTACGACAACAGCGAAATGATCGAGTTGCCTTTTCCCTATGGCTCGCATCACTTTCATTCGAACACGCGCGATCTGATCGTCGGCGACGGGCCGCAGGGCTCGAACTTCGTCGTGCTCTGGCGGCGCGAAGGCGATCAGTACGTCGGGCCTCGGGCGCTGTGCCGCCACGGCTCGAGCCGATTCCACCAGGCGGCCCACGTACACCCGCGCTTCAGCCCGGACGGCTCGCAGGTGCTGTTCACCTCCGACCGCAGCAGCTACTGCCAGGTGTATCAGGTTGATGTGCCCGACTTCGACACGCTGCCGGATGCGCCGGCGAATTGATCGATCAAACCGCCATCGCAAGCTCGCGGACCTTGCCCCCGGCCAGTTCGTAGCGGCGGCTGGCGGCATCGGCCAGCGCCGCCGAGTGAGTCGCCAGCAGCACGGCGGTGCCGGACACGGTCGCGGCGTGCAGGGCGGACAATACGCGGTCGGCCGAGTCGGGGTCGATGTTGCCGGTCGGTTCGTCGGCAAGCACCACGGCCGGCTCGTGCAACAGCGCTCGGGCCAGCGCGGTGCGCTGCTGCTGGCCGGCGCTGAGTTCGACCGGCTTGTCTGCGCGGTGCCTGGGGTGTGGTACAGGCCGGCATTCCTGAAGTCGCGACCCACCCCACGCGGCGGAGCCGCGTGCGGCGTCGACGGCGTTATTCGGCCACAGCCAGCTCGGTCAGTGTCCATCGGTCGTCCAGGTCGAAGGTCGCGGCTGGGGTGCCGTCCACGGCGATGGTCAACCGCGGTGGCGATGGCCTTTCGACGGTGACCACTTTGTCGCTGTCCCGGTCCTGGATGATCGTGACCAACGGGCAGCGGGGGACGAGGCGGTAGTGGAAATGGACGGGGAAATGGCGGCAGGACGCGAATTTGTAACCCCAATGCACGTCCTTGAGCGAGCGTTCGGGTGCAAGTTCGATTTGCCCGGGTGGACCGTCAAGCCGCACGTTCAGCCCCGCGGCCTGGCCGGTGATTGTGAAATGCGTGGGCGAGTCGGATTCTGTCGGGCCGCCGGCCTGGTATTGGCAGGTGATCGGCGCATCCTCGTGGGTCGGGCACAGGTCGTCGAGAATCACCACCGTATGCTCCCCGAGCATGAGCAGATGTCGGCACACCCGTTGAGCGGCGCCGCCGTAGGCCGGGGTGGCATCGACCGCGAGGTAGCGATGGGCCTCGCTTTGCCGGCATGCAGTCACTTGCGCAACATAACGCGAGGGCTGGACCGGCCCCCGGCCGTCGATCAGCGGCAAGCAATGGTCGGTCGCTGTGCCTTTGTAGTAGCCCGGATCGATCAGCAGTCGTTCGCCCTTGAGATGCACCCAGAAGGATCCGGAATCGGCCTGGTTGTGATGCGTGAACGGCGGTCGTGAGCCCTTGAGGCCCGCGACCAGCGCGCAGTCGTAATTGGCGCCTGAACGGACGGTGGCGTACTCGATATCGGCCAGGTGGATACAGGTCGGCAGCGGCGGTTGGCGCTCGACCGGCGGGCGGTCGGGGCGATAGCGCCGGTCGATCGCTCGATAGGGAACATCGCGGTCCTGGGCCTGCAGACGGGCGTAGGTGGCGGCGGCATGATCGCCGTACCACAGGCCCAAATCGTCCTGGTAACGGCTGGCACAGAACCAGGCCAGGCCCTGGCCCACCGGCAGGGGGATGGTGTCGTTGACGCCGTGCATGCAACCATCGTTGCTCAGGCCCACCCGGATCATGTTCATGGCCTTTGCCAGCGCCGGATGCGTGAAGATTCCGTCGTCGGTGCCGACGATGGCCTCCAACGCCAGGGCGAACGGCACAAGGTTCTCCAGTCCATACTGCCAGTATTGGGCCCCTTCGGTGTTGCCGCCATCGCGGCCATGGCAGTAGTCCAGGAATATCGTCAGGTTTTTGCGTGCCCACTGCAGCACGTCGGCGGCGCGCTCGTCCTCTTCCAGGACCGCCAGCGCCAGCAGCCCGAGATTGCTGTTGCTCACCGCGTTGGCGTTCGGCACGCACATGACCGTCCACGCCCGCTCAAGGCACGACACGAGGTACTGGTCGAAGTAAAGGCCGATGACGTCGCGCCAGATCTGCCGATCGCTCGGGGCCAGCGCTTCGCATACCGCGTCGTACGCCTGAGCCAGGAGCTTGGCCGAGCCGCCCTCATGCAGATGGGTGTGCCGGTCGGGCAGGTACAAATCGCGATGCGCCTTGACGCGCCGGGTCATCTCGGCCAGCAGTTCATCCCGCGGGTCGACCTGCCAGCCGCACAGCAGGTCGCCCAGGCCGTCGCGAGAGGAAAGATAGTGCGCCCCGTAACAATGGATGCACTCGATGGCGGCCTGGAGCAGTTGGCGGTTGAGCTTGGCGACCTCGACCGGGCTGAGGGGCCGCGCCGCGCGCTCGGCGAGCAAGCGTTCGCCTACCGTCCCGAGGGAGAGGTCGGCAAACGCCGCTTCGGAGTAGAAATCGGGATCGTCGATCAGGCGGTTCAGGGCCGCGAAGATCGGGTCGCGTTCGGTCGGTTCCCACCGGACTTTCTCGACGGTCCGGCCGGCCGCAGCCCGCGCCGCGTCGTCGAGCCGTTCCCAGATGTAGGCGTGCGCCGGCCGAGCGCCTCGGCTTCCCGAACGCGGGAACGATTCTTTGCACACCCGGTACCAACCGCCCGCATCCTGCCCCGGCTTGAAGTGGAACGACTGTGGGTCGTCGCCGGTGGGAAACGTCTGGGCGCAGATACGGGCGAACGCCGCGGCCGACAACGGTGAGGTCTCTTGGCGCAGCCGTTCCCGGGTGGCGGCATCGGGCGCCAGCCGCGGGTGAGGCGGCGGCCGATCCGCGGGCAAATCGGGCACCGCGGCGCGCAGCGAAAATGCCGTCAGCGTGGTGTTGTCGCTGACCAGGCGGCAGCGGGTGAACCGGGGCCGGGACAGTGGCACATCGAACCGGGCATGGGTGGCGGCGCCGTGCGGCGTGAGCTTCACCGGCAATGACGCCTGCTTATCATCACAGTCGATTTCGACAGTGACCTCGGCCGTCGGCGCAAGCCCTTCGATCACCGCGGCAACCGGGTTGCTGCCACGATGCAACCGATCGTTGAGAGGGGTCACGGTGGTGACCTTCGGCGTGCTCGCGGGCGGGCCGCCGAAGACGAGCGTGCCGAAGCGCTCCTCCTGATTAAAGCCCAGCTCCGTCGCGGCGAAGGCCGTGATTCGATGACGCGATCCCTCCCAGCGCATGTAAGCGACTTGGCCGGCCAAGCTGTGCCCGGGCTGCGGCACGGGCAGGCCGAGCACGTCAAACGGAATCCGCGCCGTCAATTCCCAGCCGTCGGCGCGGCTCTGGCCCGTGGTCTGCACGCTGTCCTGCCCGAACAATCCCATCGAATCGAAGAAGCGTCCGTGGGGAGTGAAGATAAATTGCAATTGTGCGCGGTCGGGCCGCAGCAGGCGAAACTCGATGTGATCCTGTCGCCAGAACGTCGGGGCATCGGGGGCGATGTCCGGCAGCAGGGTGGCGGCGGGCTGCGGGCATTCGGCGCGCAGGCACAGGGCGTCGGCGGTGTAGCACACGGCGATGCGCGGCGGCGACGCGACAACCTCTTCGCCCTGCAAGTCGGTGAGCAACGCGACCGGGGGGATCGTGTGCCATGCGATCGGCTCCACAGAGCGCAGCACCGGGTAGATCGGCGGCAGGTAGCCGTTGCGCACTTCCGGCGGGCCGAAATCATAGGGGGCGGACACGGTGGACATCAGCGAATCTCCGCGTGGGGTTCATGGCCTTATTCCGCCGCCCTGACCCCAAACGGGGCGACATACCGCCAACCCATCGCTGTCGCTGGGCGTGTATTTTCATGCTTCGCGGCCGGCCCAAAGAACCGAGCGGGCCGGATTGTGGAACATCCAGGCATCCTCGTCAAGAAACAAGGGGTTAACACCTCGCTGAGCTCCCCCCGTTGGGTCGGGCGCCAGCAACCTCGCGGCGGCCAAGGCGCCCCCGGGCCGTTTGGCTCTGCCGCCTGTCGCAGCGGATCGATCGCCGCGACGCCGCGACGGCCGACCAACTCCTGCCGGGCCGCCTCGCGAACCGGAAGACTAGACCTTAAACCAGCGTGATGTTTGCGGTTTGGGGGATCGAAAAACCCCAAA
>CAZUHK010000203.1:2124-5158 GCA_964620345.1 uncultured Planctomycetaceae bacterium | reverse complement strand
GGCCCGACACGCCGCATCATCGCGCTGGGTTCGGAGGTGGTCCGATGAGTGATTTTCGATTTTCGATTTTCGATTCTCGATTCAGCGCCAACGGCCGCGCCGGGCGCGGGGGGTTCACGCTGGTCGAGCTGATGGTCGCGGTCTTCGTCACCGGCATCATGATCCTGGCCGTGGCGCGCATCTTCGCCACCGCGACCGAGGCGGTGGGCAAGGGCATGGCCCTGAGCGAAATCCTGGGCAACAGCCGCGTCATCGGCGACCAGATCGAACGCGACTTCGATCAGATGATCGGCCCCCGCGAAGGCGGCGTGCTGGTGATCGTCAATCACACCGTCAACACCGCGATCGTGCCCGACGACGTGGACGCGGGCGACAACTTTGACGTCCGCAGCGATCAGGTCATGTTCATCCGCAACCGCGGCGACGCCGAGCCGATGGCGCCGGGCAAGAACGACACCTATTCCAATTCGTCCACGGCCAACTACATCCGTGCCTGGTTCGGTCATGCGTTGCGCACGGATGTGGATGGTTCATCGCCAACCGACGATCTCGGCACGAGCCCCAACCAGCATGCGGCAAAGTGGATTCTCGCCCGGCAGGCGCTGTTCCTTCAGTCCGGCTCGGGCAGTCCCATTCACGCCAACGGGGGAACGGTTGATGCGGATGTCGTCGGTTACGACGGTTCAATTGGCCCGGATAAGAAACTTTACGCCGGGATTACCGACGTGGCCTTCTACGGGCTGACAACGGAGAACGCCAGCAACGGCGCGATGGTCGGCCAATCCGAAGACGCCTCGGCGGACAACGCGGACCTGCGGCTGTGGGTCACGCAGTCCGACGGCACAACGGCTTTCTCGGCCGAGGACTACCGCGACCGGGCTTACGACTACCTGTTCCTCAATCAGCGGCTGCTGTGCAACCCGGTGCCGGCCAGCAGAGATTTCGAATCATGGCAGATCGCGCAGATGCACCCGTATCTCGCGGGCACGGTCAGCGATTTCATCGTGGAATTCGCCGGCGACTACGACGCGACTGATGGCATCGACGAAGAAGAGAGCGATGGGTCCATCAAGTGGTACAGCGAGGACAACATGCCGCCGGCGACGGGATTTAATGCGGGCGGCCAGTCGCCGATCTCCGATGAAAGCCCCACGCCGGCCAACGCGGACACGGCGTTCGTCTTCCGTCACGGCCCGGGCCAGACGAACTGGCCGTACCTGATTCGCATCCGTTACCGGCTGCACGACGCCCGCGGCGAGATCGCCAACCAAGACGGCGAGCTGGGCCGGTGGTTCGAGCAGATCATGGTCGTCAACCGCGAGGGTTGACGCCGCCCCCGGACTTTCCGGGACAACCGAAAGGAGTTGCCCATGAACTTCCGAAATCCGAAATCCGAAATCCGACTGGGCCGCGACCGCGGCAGCGTGCTGATCCTGGTGGTCGCGGTCCTGGTGCTGCTGGTGCTGGTCGGCACCGCCTACATCCAGGCCGCGCGCAACGATCGCGTGGCGACCGCGGAGATGAACAAGTCCAACATCGACGCGGTGACCAACGCCAGTCTCGATCAGGTGATCGGCGTGATCGCCAAGGATATGTACGGCACGGACACAATGCTGCTCGACAGCGACGTGCCCAACCCCGACGCGACGGCCGAGGAGAACGACGAGCCGTACGACTATCCGCACGACGAGGTCGATCCGTGGCTGGCGTGGACGTTGCCGGACTTCAGTGGCGGCGGCAACGGTGTGTGGAAACACATCAGCAACGTCAATCGCAATCTGTCGGGCAATGATTACGTTTCATCGGATCAGTCCGACGACGTGGCCGTGATCGACGCGACCGCCGATACGTTCGGTCAGGATCTGGACAACGACGACCGCGCCGACGCCGACGGCGATGGCATCGCCGACAGCCGCTGGACCAATGCCCCGATCGCCTGGGTCAACGGTCTGCGGTACGTCGTGGCCTATCGGATCCTCGACCTGTCGAGCATGGTCAACGCCAACGTCGCCCTGGCCCAGACCGATGCCAACCTCGCCTACGGCGCGAGCATCGGTGAGACCCACGCCCCGCGCTGGGCGTACGCCAGCGAGCTGGACCTGGCGCACTTCGTGGGCAATGCCCTGACGAACCTCGGCGTGCCCGCGGCCGGCGGCCCTTCGGAGCTCAAGGAGTTGCTCAACTACCGCGTCAACGGCAACGAGTCCGCGGAGATTACGCTGCCGCTGACGTGGACCACCCGGCGTGACTTCCACGAGAACGGGCTGACCCAGGGCTTCCCTTCGGCGGCGAACTACAAGACCATCGCCCTGGCGGAGAACGAGCTGGAACTGCGCGCCCGCGGCGGCCTGAACACGCCCGAGACCACCAGCCAGATCGGCGAGCTGCTCCAAGTCATCCTGCGCGAAGACCAGTCCCGCGAAAAGGACTACAGCGATGTGAACAGTTCGATCCCCACATTCCTGAAGCACAACCCGCGCGGCCTGCTGACGGTGATGAGCGGGGCGATGCCCTACGCCCCGCGCCTCGCGACCGACACCGATGTCGTCCCCCCGCGCAAGGTCGGCATCAACACGCTGCTGACCGACGACGCCGGCCGCACCACGCTGGCCACCGAGATCAAGAAGGTGCTGGACGAAGGCAACGATGGCGGGGCCATCACGCCGCCATCGGGCATTGCCGACACGCAGACCTACGCCAACCAGATCGTCGCGGCGATGGCCGACTACGCCGACGATGACAACAAGCTCACCGCCGTGGGCACCGGCGCCGCCCAGCAGTTCGGCATGGAACCACTGCCGGCCATCGGCGAGATCTACCGCCAACGCCAGTACGAAGCAGAGTGGGAAGAGGACAACGGCCTGTGGGATCTGAAGTGGAAGTTCGTTTCCCCCACGGTCTACGCGATCGAGATCCGCAACCCCCATCCGTTCCCGATCGAAAACCTCGACAAGGTCTGGCTCACCGGTGACGGCGGAACCAACCGGATCACGGTCAGCAGCTTCATCGGCGACCAAACCACCATGGACGCCAA
>CAZUHK010000203.1:0-2024 GCA_964620345.1 uncultured Planctomycetaceae bacterium | reverse complement strand
GCCTCGGCGCCGGACGATAAGATCGCCGTGCAAAAGGTCCACGCCCGCGCGTTCGATGACAGCGACCTGGACAACCAGCTCATCGAGAACGATCAAGACGAGACTTTCAAGGACAACAATCCACCTTCCGACTACGGCTTCGGCTACAAGCAGCTATCCAACATCGGCAACGGCAACGGCATCAACGCGCTGCTGGTGACCGAGGTCCAGACCCAGGGCTCGGGCGGCTCGAATCCCGACCCGGCCTCCGACCCCCCGGCGAGCGCGAAAGACGGTGAGTACAAAACCGACCTCGAGCGCCTGGGCAAGAACGACAAGACCGACGCCGATGGGGCGCCGGCGAACACGATTGATGAGATCACGGGCACGGGCACCGCGGATAACGAACGAGGCAATCAACTGCTGTTCGCCAGTGACCCGGATGACAAGTTCCGCCGCGTCGGCGATCTGGCTCAGGTGTTCCTCCTTGGGCCGACGGCGAGTCAAACACTGGCCGACCGCTTTGAGCCGACGGAAGAAACGGTCGATGCCTACATGCTGGACCCGATCACCGGCGCGATGGTGTCGAGCAGCCAGGATCACCTCAAAGTTCCGTGGCCGGTGGTGCTGCTGGACCGCCTGGCGACCGAGCGGCTCGACGAAGACTCGGCCGATAACGATGGTGATGGCGATACGAATGAGCCGGACGAGGCGCTGCAGTTCGGCCGCATCAACCTCAACACGGCGCCCGAAGAAGTGCTTCAGCGGGTGCTGCCGATCGCGGACTCGACGTACCGCAACACGATCGCCCGATTGATCGTGGCTTATCGCAACCAGGAGGACAACACCGCCAACCCCGGCGGCGGCGACTTCACCGACCGTGCTGCGCTGCTCGCCAGCGGTTGGCGGGCGCGCCCCGGCATTGCCAATCTCGGCGAAGTGTACGCATTCACGTACCCGGTGCTCGGCAACGATGCGTTGGACAACAAGACGCTTCCGGATGCCAGCGGCGTGGTCATCGACTTCTCGCCCGGTGGGACCGACAAGGACGGCATCGTCTCCGACCGCGAGGAGATGACCTTCCCGCTGAAGTGGCTGACCGAAACCGCCACCACCCGCAGCGATCGGTTCGTGGTGTACATGAAGGTGCGCGGGTACGACGTGACCCAGGCAACCGGCGCCGGCGAGGAATGGTCGCGCGACGTGATCGCCGAGGAAAAGCGCATCGTCGCGATCATCGACCGCTCGAACATGCAGACCGCCGACGATCGGCCGCGGGTGATCGCGTGGTCGAGCGATTGACGGTGAATGACCAAGCCCCAATGCCGAACGTCGCCTGCCCGAGCCACCGCGCGAATCGTCTGCGTGGGTCATTCGGCATTTGACATGGGTCATTCCGCGGCCCGCGGCGCGCGGCGCGTGGCCGGTGCGGTTACATGATCGATGCGTCTTTGGCCTGCCGGGCCATGGCGCTGGCCATCTGGTCGCAGCGTTCGTTCTCGGCGTGGCCGGTGTGGCCGCGGACCCACTCGACGGCGAGGTGATGCGTCGCGAGCAGCTCGTCGAGGCGTTGCCAGAGTTCGACGTTTTTGACCGGCTTCTTGCCGCTGGTGCGCCAGCCGCGTTTCTTCCAGCCGGGCATCCATTCGGTCAGGCCCTTGAGCACATACTCGCTGTCGCCGATGAGGGTGACGTCGGTCGGCTCGGTCAGGGCTTCGAGGCCTCGGATGACCGCGAGCAGTTCCATGCGGTTATTGGTGGTCTGGGGTTCGTTGCCGGCGTCCTCGCGTTCGCGACCGGAGGCGGGGTGGCGGAGGATGAACGCCCATCCGCCGGGGCCGGGGTTGCCCAGGCAGGCGCCATCGGTGAAGAGCTGGACGGGGGGGCGATCGGGCATGGGGCGGCGTGGGCGCGGGGTGGGGCGGGCGGGGTGCGTATGCGCGGAACCCAAGGCGTCGCGGCGCTTTGCCTTGGCTTGAGGGAGGCAGGAAAGGGTGACCGAGGGGATTCGAACCCCCGACCCCCTGGACCACAACCAGGTGCTC
>CAZUHK010000202.1:0-5164 GCA_964620345.1 uncultured Planctomycetaceae bacterium | reverse complement strand
ATCACCCACCACACCGCCGGCCAACCCGTCCCCCGATTGGCGTGAACGGTTACCACTGGGCGAAGAAGCGCCGCCGTTGCCCTTGCCCTTGCCCAAGGGTATGAGCGAAGGCGAGTATCGGCATGAATACCGATCGATGTGATGTTACAATCCGCAAGGTCCCGCTCGTAACCGTTACCCCGCAGGCCGGATTATTTCGCATTGGTCATAATGAAACCAAACTCGGGGGGGGATTAAACCGGTGAACAATTGCAACGGCCCGTATCGGAGGTGAGGTTCTTCAGCGCACCTCAAACAATCGCAAATGAATTTTTTCTTCTGGAAGACAGGCCACACATGCAGCTTGTGGGTAAGGCCTGAAGGCCTGACCCCTGATTGTTACAACTGTGATAAGTTGACAACAGACGCGCCTCGCTTATCGGGTTTCCCACTCTTACCTCCAATGAACATGTTTTGAACACTCGACGCCGATTTCCGACCATCCCGACCGCTCCGCTGAAAGCCGCCGGCCTCGCCGTCTCGCTCACCGCGTTGGCGTCGATCAGTCTGCTGGCGTTGTTGTATGTGTTCGGCTGGATGCTCCGGCCCGACACCTCCAAGGTGCCGTTCGAGCACGACGAGGAGGCCCTTGCCGCCATTGAGGCGGATCGCGACGTGTCCTTTGATCCCGACAATCCACCCGTGCTCCATCTGGACGTGGACTACGCGGAGGGTGAGGCGGCGCCTTGGTTTGCCAAGGGCGAATCGCCCATTCTCGCCGAGTTGGTGGAGGAGGACGTCCTGCCCCCCGTACACGAGCGGGTCGGCCCGGAGCCCGTGGTGCTCGAGCCCGTGGAGTCGATCGGCAACTACGGGGGGACCTGGCACCGCATCGCCTCCTCCGAGGCAGACGCCGGAGTTATTTCCTGGCGCCTTGCCGGCGGGCGGCTGCTGGCCTGGTCACCGCTGGGCTACCCCCTCAAGCCCCACCTCGCCAAATCCTGGCACGTCAGCGAAGACCGTCGAACCTTCACCGTCCACCTCCGACGTGGCGTGAAATGGTCCGACGGCCACCCCTTCACGGCCGACGACATTCTTTACTGGTGGGAACACGACATCCAACATTTCGGAGTCAGCTACGATCCGATGCTGATCCGAGGTGAACTTGGCGATATCGAAAAACTCGATGACTATACCGTCCGCTTCACCTTCCCCCATCCCCATGCGCTATTTCCCGAACGCATGGCCAAGCATGAATTCTGGGCGCCCGCGCATTACCTGCGTCCCTTCCACCCCGAGCTCGGCGATCCCGAGGACCTCGAGGCCATGCGTGTCCACCAAGGCATGGAATCCACACGCGCCGCTTATTTCCGGCTCAAGAACTTCCGCAATCCCGAACATCCCCGCCTCTGGCCCTGGGTGGCGCGCAGCCACCAGAGCACGCCGCCGTTCGAGTTTGTGCGCAATCCCTATTATTTCGCCGTGGATCCCCAGGGCAATCAGCTTCCCTACGTGGACCGTGTGCTGTTTGAGGTTCGCAGTGAGGGCATGATATCGCTCACCGCCGCCTCCGGCGACATCAGCATGCAGGCCCGACACATCCGCTTTGACGACTATACCCTCTACATGGAGGAAAGCGAGCGCAACAACTTCCAGGTCTACCACTGGTTCCAAGGGTCCCGCTCCACTTTCGCGATTTTTCCCAATCTCAACCGGCGCGTCGATCCCGACCAGCCGGAGACCCGGTGGAAGCACGAATATCTGAATAAAGTCGAATTCCGCCGCGCGCTTTCCGTGGCGATTGACCGCGAGGAGATCATCACCGCCGACCATCACGGCCAAACCGTTCCCGCTCAGCTCGACCCCGGTCCCGAATCGCCTTTCCATCACCCCTCGCTGTTCCACAGTTACACCGAGCACGATCCGCAACGCGCCAACGCCCTGCTGGATGACATCGGTCTGGACCAGCGCGACGGCGAGGGCTATCGCACCTTCCCGGACGGCACCCGGATGACGTTTTTTCTGAACGTTACCGATTTCACCGGCACCGGGCCCTCCGAGTTTCTCATCGACCACTGGGCCCGTGTGGGGGTGCGCGTCATTCTCCGCGAACAGGCCCGCAGTCTCTGGCAACGCCTGCAGTCCGGTCTTCAGCACGACCTTTCCGTCTGGATGGGCGAAAGCGAGTTTCACCCCCTGGTGGAGCCGCGGAACTTCGTGCCCACCACCATGCACTCTTTTTTCGCCCCCGCGTACGCGGCCTGGTACCGTTTTGGCGGGCTGCACGGCGACCCCAAGGTGGACGAGCTGCCCCTGGCCATCGCGCCGCCCGAGGAGCACCCCATCCGACGCGCCATGCAAGTGCTCGACGCCGCGCTCGCCGAGCCCAGCCGCGAACGCCAGCGGGACATTTTTCGTGAAGCGCTCGATATTGCCGCGGCCAACCTCTGGTCCATCAATATCAGCACGCCGCCGCCTCAGATCGTCATCGTGAAAAACGGCTTGCGCAACGTGCCCCGGAACGCCGTTTTCGGACACATTTACAACACACCCGCCAACGCCGGGGTTGAAACCTACTTCTTCGACGAACCCGAGGCCTCACCCGGGGCGATCCAACAGCTCAAGCGGCTGATGGCCGAACCCGAGCCCGACCCCCGGCTCAGCTTACGCGCCGCCGGGATCCAAACCGACGGGGACGCCCTCGTCGCCAACGATCGGGTCACCGGCCTGTTGAGCTTTCTCATAAAAGGCGTTCTGCTGGTCGGCGTGGTGCTCGTCTGCGTCCGCCATCCGTTCATCGGACGCCGCTGCCTCATTCTCGTTCCCACTCTCTTTATCATTTCCGTCGCCACCTTCATCATCATTCAACTTCCCCCGGGCGATTACATCGAATTCCGCATTATCGAACTGGAAATAGCGGGTGACGAGGTTGCCTTGCAGCAAGCGCGGGAACTGCGGAACACGTTCCACCTCGACGCCGCCATGCCCGAACGCTACGTGCGCTGGATGGGGCTTGCATGGTTTGTCAGTTTGGACGCCGCCGACCGTGGCCTGCTGCAGGGAAGTCTCGGGCGCTCGATGGAGGACGCCCGACTCGTCAACGACATCGTCGGCGACCGCCTTCTGCTCACCTTTCTCATCTCCCTGCTCACCATTATCTTCACTTGGGCCATGGCCATTCCCATCGGCATCTATTCCGCGGTCAGGCAGTATTCGATCGGCGACTATTTTTTCACGATGGTCGGCTTCATCGGCATGTGCATTCCGAACTTCCTGCTCGCACTGATTCTCATGTACTTCAGCTCCGCCTTCTTCGACACCCAGATCAGCGGACTTTTCTCCCCCCAGTACGCCGCGCAGCCCGAATGGACCTGGGGAAAATTCATCGACCTGCTCCGCCACATCTGGGTGCCCGTGGTCGTCATCGGCACGGCCGGCACCGCGTGGATGATCCGGATCATGCGCGGCAACCTGCTCGACGAGCTGCGCAAGCCCTACGTCGTGACCGCCCGGGCCAAGGGCGTGCGTCCGTTCAAACTGCTGATGAAATACCCCGTGCGCCTCGCGCTCAACCCCTTCATCTCGGGCATCGGCACCATCTTTCCTCAATTGGTTTCCGGAGGCGCCATCGTCGCCATTGTCCTGAGTCTGCCGACCGTCGGCCCGCTGCTGCTCAACGCCCTCATGGCTCAGGACATGTACCTTGCCGGCTCCATGCTTATGGTGCTGAGTCTGCTCGCTGTTTTCGGAACCCTCGTCAGTGACCTGCTGCTCATGTGGGTCGATCCCCGCATCCGCATGGAAAACAGATAAAGCTTCCATGGCCACCTTTCTCCAAAAACACGCCGAAGCGCTCCGCAAACGAGGCGAAACCGTCGATGCGGCGCAAAAGGACAAACGGAATGTCGGAGAACTTTCCCAATGGCAGCTTATCCGGCTGCGCTTCAAGCGGCACTGGCTCGCCGTCTTTTCGCTCTTCGTGCTCGTGTCGCTCTACCTCGTGGTCATCTTTTGCGAAATTGTCGCCCCGGTCACCCCCGGCTGGCGGAACCTGGATTACATGAACACCCCGCCGCAACTGCCCAAATTCAGCATGGAGCACGGATGGCATGTGGACGCGCTGCGCATGGAGCGTGATCCGGCCACGTTCCGCCACCACTACGTGACCGTCCCCGACACCATCGTCCCCCTTTGCTTCTTCGCACGGGGCGAGCCCTATCGCCTCTGGGGCCTGTTCGAATGGGACCGCCACCTCCTGGGCGTCGACCACCGCGCCATTGAACGCGGTGAGATCGATCCCGACCTCGCCTCATTTTACTTCATGGGGGCCGACAAGCACGGGCACGACATCTTCTCCCGCATCGTCTACGGTGCCCGCGTCAGTCTCTCGATCGGCATGCTCGCGATCGTTGTCACCGCCATTTTCGGAATCCTCATCGGCGGCGTCTCGGGTTATCTGGGCGGGCGCGTGGACGAAGTCATCCAGCGTACCATTGAAATCATCAACTCCTTTCCTCAACTGCCCCTCTGGCTTGCCCTGGCGGCCATCATGCCGGCCGACTGGCCCCTGGTGGTCGTCTATTTCGGCATCACCATGGTCCTCAGTCTCCTGGGCTGGACCGGGCTGGCCCGCGTCGTCCGGGGCAAGATCCTCTCTCTGCGCGAAGAGGACTACGCCATCGCCGCCCGCCTGCTCGGTGCCGGGCACGGGCGCGTCCTCTTTCGCCACCTCGTCCCCGGCTTCACCAGCCACATCATCGTCGTGCTCACCCTCAGTGTGCCGGCCATGATCCTCGGCGAAACCGCGCTCAGTTTTCTCGGGCTCGGACTCCGCCCCCCCGTGGTCAGTTGGGGGGTCATGCTTCAGGACGCGATGCACCTCCAGGCCGTCGCCAACTACCCCTGGATCCTGCTGCCCGTTGTTCCGATCATTGTCACCGTGCTCGCCTTCAATTTCCTCGGCGACGGCCTGCGCGACGCCGCAGATCCCTACAGCGGCAAATGACACGCAACCCCCGATTCAATGCCATGGCTCCGATCCTCAACATCGAAGATTTGCAAACCTGGTTCCACACTGAAGAAGGCGTCATCCCCGCTGTCAACGGCGTCAATTTTTCCGTGGGCCGGGGACGGACCCTCGCGATCGTCGGCGAAAGCGGCTGTGGCAAGAGCGTCACCGCCTACT
>CAZUHK010000201.1:0-5185 GCA_964620345.1 uncultured Planctomycetaceae bacterium | reverse complement strand
TTACCCCCGTCGGCGGCGGGCCGGGTGAGCCGATCGATGTGAGCCGGCTCAAGGCCGTGTTCATCGTCAAGAGCTTTGAGGGCAACGCCAACCGCACCGAGGCGACGCGGCCCGACCAGCCGATCAACGGGCATCGGCTCACCGTTCGCTTCAACGACGGTGAGACGCTGCACGGCACCACGATGGACTACAACCCCTCGGGCAGGGGGTTTTTTCTGTTCCCGGTCGATCCGGATTCCAACAACCAGCGCATCTTCGTGGTCAACAGCGCGGTGAGCGATGTCCGGCACGGCTGACCGACAACGCGACGCCGCGGCGTTCTGGCAGCAGCGGTATCAGAGCGGCCAGACGCCGTGGGACACCGCCACGCCAGACCCGGCGATCTTCGATCGGCTCGAAGCGCTGCACCTGCCGCCCGGCCGGGCACTGGACCTGGGCTGCGGCACGGGCGCGGCGGCGGTCGAGCTGGCACGGCGCGGGTGGGCGATCACCGGCATCGACATCGCGCCCGGCGCGATCGACCTCGCCCGCCGCCGCGCCGCCGAGGCCGGCGTGAGCGTCGCGTTCGAGGTCGCCGACCTGCTTGGCGCGCTGCCCGTCGAACCCGCGAGCATCGACTTCGCCTTCGACCGCGGCTGTTTCCACTCGGTGTACGATGAGCAGCGGCCGCGCTTCGTCGAGCAGATCGCCGCGTGCGTGCGGCCCGGCCGGTGGTGGCTGACGCTGGCGGGCAATGCCGACGATGTGCGCCGCGACGACGAGCAGGGCCCGCCGCAGATGCGCGCCGCGACCCTCGCCGCGCTGGTCGAGCCGGCGTTCGCGATCCATCACATCCAGCGCATCAATTTCACCGACGACGGCCGGCCGACGCACCTGGCCTGGGCCGTGCTGCTGCGCCGGCGGAGCAGCGCGGCGGTATGATGGGTCGGCCATGGAATTCTACTACGACGAAGTCGAGCACAACGTGCTGATCATCAAGGCCGACGGCGGGCTAAACGGTCAGAATGCCGGGGAGTTCCTGGACAAGATCGAAGCCCTGGTCGAAGGCGGCATCCGACGCATTATCGTCGATTGCGATCATCTGCAATTTCTCTCGAGCATGGGCATGGCCGGCCTGATGCGCCTGCACAAGCGCATGGCCCGGGCCGGGGGGGACGTGAAGGTCGCCAACGTCCACTCGATCATCGCCGACGTGCTGCGCATCGCGCGGCTGGACAAGCTCCTGGCCATCTATCCCGATGTGAATCAGGCGCGCCTGGCGTTCCGCGAACCCGACGCGGCCGAGTAGGCGATTCACCCTTGGCCCCGCCGCGCGCCGATGCATGAGACATGGCCCTGCTCGAACTGCTGCGAACCACCGCCCGCGGGATCAGCGGCCTGACCCGTTCGGCGGCGAACGTCGGCGTCGCCGACGAGCAGACCATCGCCGACCGCCGCCGCGCCTGCGCGATGTGCGCCCACGCCACCCGTCGCAAGAAGACCGGCATGCGCGAGCTGATGCTGCTCTCGCCGCTCAGCCAATGCTCAATCTGCAAGTGCGCCATCCACCCCAAGGCCCGCCTGGCCGACGAACGCTGCCCGATCGACCGCTGGCCGGTTTGAGGGGCCGCCGGGAACGCGGCTCACCGGCCCCACTTCCACCAGACGATCAACGCCAGGTGGACGATGACGATCGCCCACGACCGGACAAGGAAGCGGGGCTTTCGCGTCTTGTGGCGAAGGAGCATGCGGGCCGCGAAGCCGCCGGGCCAGCCGCCGAGCAATTCAGCCAGCAGCAGTCGATTTTCGGGCACGCGCGCGGCGCGGTGTCGTGCCCGGTGCTTGTCCCAGGCGTACAGCCCGAACGCGATCGCGCTCATCACACCGACCGCGGCCAGATAGATCGGTTCGATCACCCCGCGCGGCCGATCATGAACCCGCCGAGGCCCCACGCGCCGCGATCGGCACGCCGGGCTCGGCCGCCTCGCGTTTCTCGGGCTCGCGCGTCGGCTCGCCCGTGGCATCGGGCATCTGCTCGGGCCGGGGCAGCTTGATCTCCTTGGCCAGGCCGACCCACTTGAGCAGCTTGATCGTCCACCACGTCGGGTCCAGTTCGTACCACCGCAGCCCATGCGCCGCCGAACGCGGGTGGGCGTGGTGGTTGTTATGCCAGCCCTCCCCGAAGCTCACCAGCGCGACCCACCAGAGGTTGGTCGATTTCTCGCCGGTGTGCTTGTAGTTCTGATAGCCCCAGGTATGCGCCGCGGAATTGACAAACCATGTGCCGTGATACACCAGCACCGTCCGCACCGCCACGCCCCACACGACCCACGAAGCGCCAAGCCAGAACCCGCCCAGCGCCCAGCCGATGCCCAGCAGCGCGGCGATCAGCACCAGTTGCGGCACGACGTGGTAACGGTTGATCACCCGCAGGCCCGGGTCACGGAGCAAATCCTTCGCCGCGTCTTCGGCGACGATGCCGTCCAGTTTCTTGTGCAGCGTCCAGGTGATGTGCGCCCAGGTGAACCCGTGCTGCGGGCTGTGCGGGTCGTGCGGCTCGTCGCTGTGCTTGTGGTGAAGCCGGTGCGTGCCGACCCAGTCCACCGGGCTACCCTGCCAGGCGACGCATCCGCAGAGGGTCAGCAGATACTTGAACCAGCGCGGCGTCTTGAACGACGCGTGAGTCAGCAGTCGGTGATAGCAGAGCGTGATGCCCAGCCCGCCGGACACCCACATCATCACCGCCATGATCGCCAAGCCCGACCAACTGAAAAGCTGCGGGAAGAATGCGCCGATCGCGAGCACGTGCAACAGGCCGATCGCGATGATCACGGTCCAGTTAAGGTTCTGCCATTGCACGCCGCCGCGGGCCGGCGTGGTCGAGGTCTGCTGTTCGCTCATCGAATACCTGTCCGAGGGTTTGCGAGGTTTGCAGGATCGCCGGCCACCCGTCCATGAGCCGCCGGCGTGACGTATCGTAGCAGCATCCACCGCGTCCGACGACCACCGGTCCCAATATGCCGCGATCACCCGTCGGCGTGCCGCGCCGCGGCCCGCGAGCCGACGACTGCGTCGCCGGATTCCGGGCACGCAGTGCCCGGCTCGCTGCCGGATTCTTACCCAGTGCGGTCAGGCGGCATCGATGGTCGCGGGCCAGGCGGTGGCCCGGAGGAACTGCTCGACGGCCTGACGGCATTGAATCTGCGTTGGAAAGGACTCGGCGGAGTTGGCCAACACTTCGCCGTCAGGCAACTCCAGCCGCCAACGGTACGCTCCGTCACTGCCCTTGAACACCTGCACAATGCCGGTGGGCGGCTGCTCCCCGCGGGTGGTCGGCGTCGAAAGGGATTGGTCGCGCAGTCGATCCGCATAACGATTGCGCCGGCCGTTCGAGAAGTCGTATTCCTCACGCATCGCGAACCATTCTAGCCCAGTCCCTGGTGGTATTGCTCGCGCTCCCGTGCCGTGGCGCGGCGGGCGCTGATGATCCGAATGCATTGCTCGTCGTATTCGGTGTGCACAACCAAAAGCAGACGAGTCCTTTCGCCGTAGCCCAGAAGCAATTCGCGATCCTCCGGGCCGCTGGAGTGGTCCGGATCGGGGATCAGGACCGCGGCGGGATCGCGGAACGCCGACGCGGCTTCGTCGAACGACACGCCGTGCTTGACGAGGTTGCTCCGGGCCTTGTCCGAATCCCAATCAAAATGTAGCCCCGGCGTGCTCACACCGTCCCGGCACCGCCGGTCGCGATCGGTTCGCTGACGTATTCGCGGGGGTCGGTGACGTGGCCGGTCAGGGCGCTGGCGGCGACGGTCAGGGGGCTGGCGAGGTACACGCCGGCTTGCTTGTGGCCCATGCGGCCGGGGAAGTTGCGGTTGGTGGTGCTGATGCAGTTGATCGCGTTGTTGAGCCGGCCGAACGTGTCCTGCGGGCCGCCCAGGCACGCGGCGCAGCTCGACGGGCCGACGTTGCAGCCGGCGTCGGCCAGCACCTGGTGAATCGTCTTGTCCCGGCCGGACGCGGGCTCGCCATAGACGTTGAGCCGGCGCATGTCGGCGTCGACCTCAGTGGAGCCGGGCACGACGAACGTGGGGATCTTCACGGACTGGCCTTCGAGGATGCGGGCGACCATGATCATGTCGGTGATCTTGCCGCCGGTGCATGAGCCGACATAGGCGCGGTCGAGCTCCACATCCGAGCAGTTGCGGGCCAGGTCCTTGTTGTCCGGCGAGTGCGGCTTGGCGACCAGTGGTTCGAGCGTGGCCAGGTCCCACTCGTGCTCGTAGCAGTACGTCGCGTCGGGGTCTTCTTCGACGACTTGCCAGTCCGGCCGGGTCGAGCGGGCGCGGACGTAGTCGAGCGTTTTCTCATCGACATCGCACACGCCGTTCTTCCCGCCGGCCTCGATCGCCATGTTGGTCAGCGTCATGCGGTCTTCGAGGGTGAGCGAGGCGATGCCATCGCCGGTGAAGTACATGGTCTTGTAGGTGGCGCCGCTGACGGAGATCTGGCCGATCACCGCGAGGATGAGATCCTTGGCGGTGAGGTAAGGCGGGATCTCGCCATGGAAGGTGAACTTCATCGTCGGCGGCACCTTGAGCCAGGTCTTGCCGGTGCCCAGAGTGAACGCGGCGTCGGTATTGCCCACGCCCGTGGCGAACTGCCCGAACGCCCCGGCGGTGCAGGTGTGGCTGTCGGTGCCCAGCAGGATCTCGCCGGGCCGAAGGTGGCCTTCCTCCGGCAGGGCCTTGTGGCACACGCCCTTGTAGTTGGTCTGCGTCGGGTCGCGGTAGGGGTTGGGCATGCCCGAGCCGGCCTCGGCGTTGACGAAGTCCGGGTCGTAGTAATAGCGGATGCCCTGCTGCTTCACGAAGTCGCGCAGGATCTGAATGTTGCGATGGCAGATGTCATCAGCGGTGAAGATGTAGTGGTCGGGCACGATCACCACGCGGTCGGGATCCCAGACCTTTGCATCCTCGCCGAACTGATGCTTGAAGATGCCGATCGTGCCCGGCCCGCACACATCGTGCGTGAGCAACACGTCGACGTCCACCCAGATGTTCTCGCCGGGCGTGACGGTCTGCCGGCCAGCATGCCGCGCCATGATCTTCTCGGTGATGGTCATGCCCATTGCGATACCCTCGTCGCTTGAGTCTTCGCGAAACGCCGGATTGTAGCGAGCGCCGCGGCGGGTGTCAGGGATGCC
>CAZUHK010000200.1:0-5207 GCA_964620345.1 uncultured Planctomycetaceae bacterium | reverse complement strand
CGATCATGAGGGTCGGACAAATTGCTTCACCCCACGGCCGGCTTGGCGCTGCTTGACCGCTGTTGGCACTTCGGTTAGTTTACACTATGTAAAACGTCAAGTGAATGAGGACTCATGGGGGCAGGTCGGTGCGAAAATGGAACTTGCGGCAGATCGGTCGCGGTCGGTGGCCGGCGGCTTGCGGTCGCGGCTTGCGGCTTGTGGCCGAAGGCATGTGCGGGTGCCCCGTGGCGGCGGTCTGGCGGGCCCGGGCGTTGGCGACCACGCAACGGTGGGCCGGGCCGGGGGCGAGTTTTCGCGAGCGAAGCTCCGGTCGGCCCGCGTGATCGAGATTGGAGTTGTTGATGGCCAGCGTGAATGTCGGCGTGGCTGAGTTGACCATTCCGCCCAAGTTCTATCGCATCGGTGAGATCGTGCGGTACAGCGGCCTGACGCGGCAGACGATTCACAACTACACCACGATGGGCCTGATCCGCGAGGCCCAGTGGACGCCCGGCGGGCATCGGTTGTACGACGAGGAAGTGTTCGCCCGGCTGCATCGGATTGCAGAACTCAAGCCGAGCCGGTCGATGCAACAGATAAAGCAGATTCTGGACGCCGACGCCGCGAGGTGATCGGCGAACCCGCCACCCCAGGCAAAGGATTGCCGCGCGTGACCGATGGATCGAACAACGCAGGGGCCTCGCTCGCTTGGCAGTGGCAGATGCCGGCGTTGGTGCTGGGCGTGCTGCTGCTGGCGGTGGGCTGGTACGTCGCCCTGCCCGGCGAGCCGCCGCGCGACATCGCCGCGGAGATCGCCTCGGCCCGCCAGGACGTCGCTGCCGGGGAGTTCGACGCCGCCCTGGCCAAGCTCGACGCGGCGCTGCGGGTCTACGAGCAACTGCCCGAGGCCCAGAAGATCGCCTATCACCTGGCCCGCGGCGACGCGATCGCCCAAGGCCAGCGCGCCCGCAAGCTCGACAATCCCCAGAACCATCAGAACATCGTCAAGCACTACCGTGAAGCCCAGGCCCTGGGCCACGCGCTGGACGATCGTCGGATGCAATGGCTCACCGAATCGCTGATCGCGCTGAACAAGCCCGATGAGGCGAACGAGCTGGTCGACGCCCAGCCGGCCGACAGCCCGCTGGCCCGGCAGAGCATGCGGCGTGAGGCGCTGGGCGCGGCGTTCAGCCGCGAAGGGCCGACCGACGACATCATCCAGGCCCTGCGCCGGTTCCTGGCCGATCCGGCGTTGGAGCGGAAGCATCAGATCTGGACGATCGCGCGCCTGGCCGAGGCCGCGATGCAGCGCGGCGAGCCGGGCGACGCGGCCGACCTGCTCATGCGCTGGCTGCAGCGCCTCGAATTCGCCCAGGCCCAGGACGTGGGCGAGCTGATGGTGCTGCTGGGCCACGCGCAGCTCGCGCTGGGCGATCACCATGCCGCCGAACGCTGGTATCTTCAGGCCCAACCCCAGCTCGAACCGGGCGATCCGTTGCACGGCGAGGCGCTGGCGGGTCTGGGCCGCGTGCGGTTCGCCGAGGACAACATCGTCGAGGCCCTGGAGTATTTCACCGACGCGGTGAGCAGCTATCCCGACTCCGCGGCGTACGTCCAGACGCTGATCGGCAAGGCCGAGTGCGAGGCCCGGCTTGGGTGGGTGGATGCGTCGCTGACCAGCTACGACAAGGCGGTCCAGGCCGTCCAGGCCGAGCACGCCGATCCACGCGATCGCGATCGGCTGGCCCGTTCGCTGCGCACCCAGCGGGACTGGCGATTTGCCCAGGAGGAATTCGAGACGGCTCTGAGCTATCTGAAGCGTGAGGACGCGCTGCACGAGCCGGACCTGCCGGCCAACCTGCTGCTCAAGCTCGCGCTGACGCATGAGCGCATTGCCGATCACGCGCTGGGGGTCGACTCAACACGGGCGATCGACGCGCGCCAGGCGCTGGAGGGTCTGGCGCAGCAGAAGCGGCTGGAAGTCGCCGGGCATTACGAACAGGCCGCGGGCCATTACCACGCCCACGCCCAGGCCGTGGCGAAGGATCGCGTGGACGAGTACGGCGAGAGCTTGTGGCGTGCGGCGGATTGTTACGACAAGTCCGGCCTGCACGAGGAAGCGATCGCGGTGTTCCAGGAGTATGCCGCGACGCGCCCCCAAGACCCGCGGCAGCTTCACGTGACCTTCCGCCTCGCCCAGGCCTACCAGGCCGAGGCGCGGTTCGACGAGGCGATCGCCCTGTACCGCCAACTGCAGCAGACCAACCCCAAGAGCCCCGAGGCGTACGACGCGCTGGTGCCATTGGCCCGCTGCTACCTGGCCAAGGGGCTGGACTCATGGGGCCTGGCCGAGCACGTGCTCAAGTCGGTCGTGACCGATCACGAAGCGCTGCGGCCCGAGAGCAACGAGTACCGCGAGGCGCTGATCGAGCTGGGCCGACTCTACTACCGCCGCGGCGAGACCGGCGACTACGAGAAGGCCATCGAAGCGCTCAGCGAGGCGGTGGAGCGTTACGGCGACGACGAGCAGTTGCCCGACCTGCTCTTCCAGCTCGGCGATGCGTCGCGCAAGAGCGTGCTCCAGATCGACGATCGTCTGCGCCAGCCGCTGCCGCCGTCCGAGCGGGTCGCGCTTCAGGCCGAGCGGGCCAACCGTCTGGCCGAGGCGCTCAAGGCGTTCGATCGGGTCATCACGCTGTACGAATCGCGCGACGCCGAGCCGAGCGAGTTGCAGGTGCTCTACCTCCGCAACGCTTATTTTTACCGGGCCGACTGCGCCTACGACCTGGGCCGGTACGAAGGTGCGGGCGGCGCGATCGAGCTGTACGACATCGCGGCCAAGCGGTTCGAGCAGGATCCATCCGTGCTCGTGGCGCAGATTCAGATCGTCAACAGCTACTGCGAGCTGGGCAAGTACGACCAGGCCCGCACGGCCAACGAGCGGGCGAAATGGCTGCTCAAGCGAATCCGCGACGATGCGTTTGACGACCCGAACCTGCCGATGACGCGCGAGCACTGGCAGCGGTGGCTGGACTGGACCAGCGAGCTGAGCATGACCGGCGCCGCGGCGTCGGCCTCGCCGTAGCATCGGCCCGACAGCGAACCACGCGGGCGGAGCCCCGCAGCGAAAGGTCATGGATGACCACCGACACCCTGCCCCAATGGGCCGACCAACTGCTGGCACTGCTCGACGAGCAGGCCGGTCTGTACGAGCAACTCGAAACGCTCGGCCAGCGGCAGAGCGCCGTGGTCGACCGTGGCGACACCGAAGCCCTGCTCGAAATCCTCGGCCAACGCCAGCGGATGATCGATCAACTGGTCGGGCTCAACGGCAAGCTCGATCCCTACAAGCGGCGATGGTCGGAGCTCTGGCCGCAGCTTGAGCCCGACCAGCAGGCCCACGTGCGCCGCAAGGTCGATCGCGTGCAGGATATGCTCGACCAGTTGCTGCAACGCGACGAGCGCGACCGCGCTGCGCTGGCCGGCCAACAGCAGCAGATCAAGCGTCAGCTCGACCAGGTCAACCGCGGCAGCCAGGTGAACCGCGCTTACGGCGCGCCCGCCGGCGGCGGCAGCAGCCCTCGTTTCACGGACCGAACCGGATGAACGTGCAGACCGACCCGCAACTCGACGCCCCTATGCCGGCGCCCGCCGCGCCCGCGGCCGCAGCGCCGTCGACCAGCGATGAGCTGCTGGAGGTGATGCGCGCGTACAACCAGGTGACCGAGCAGCTTCGCCGCAGCCATGACACGCTGACCAACCAGGTCGCCCGGCTTCAGCGGGAGCTGGCGTCGGCCAACGAGGCGCTGCAGCGCTCGCGGCGGCTGGCGGCGCTGGGCGAGATGGCCGCGGGCATCGCCCACGAGATCCGCAATCCCCTGGCGTCGATGCAGCTCTACGCGGGCATGTTGATCGAGGACCTCGAAGACCGCCGGCCCCAGCAGCAGATATCCCGGCAGATCGCCCAGGCGGTGCGCGGGCTCAACGCCGTGGTCAGCGATGTGCTCACCTTCAGCCGCGAGCTGCGCGTCGAGCGGCGGCGTGCCCCGGCGTGGGACGCCGCCACCCGCGCCGTCGCCGCGGTGCGGCCGCTGATCGAGCAGCACGGCATCAACATCGTCGTGGACTGCGGCGACGTGAAATTGAATGCCGATGCCGAGCTGCTGCACCAGGCCCTGGTCAATCTCTGCCGCAACGCCGCCCAGGCGATGGAAGGCGGCGGGACGCTGCGCATCACGGCCCAGGCCGACGACGAGGGCGTGACGCTCACCGTGGCCGACACCGGCTCGGGCATCGCGGCCGAGCAGATCGATCGCATCTTCAACCCGTTTTTCACCACCCGCCACACCGGCACCGGCCTGGGCCTGGCGATCGTGCATCGGATCGTCGATGCCCACGGCGGCGGCATCGCCGTGCACAACGACGGCGGGGCGGTGTTCACCCTCACGCTGCCCCAGGTCGACCAAGCGCCGCCGGCGGATGAAAGGAACTGATCGATGTCGAAGATCCTCGTGGTCGATGACAAGCAGATGATGCGCGACAGCGTCGCGACCACGCTGGTGCGTGCGGGCTTTCAGACCGTCGCCGCCGCCGACGGCCAGGCCGCGCTGCAGCTCATTCAGCGTCACCGGCCCGCGGCGATCGTGACCGACCTCAAGATGCCGCAGATGGACGGCATCGAACTGCTCAAGCAGCTCATGCAACTCGACCCGCACCTGCCGGTCGTGCTGATGACGGCCTACGCGACGATCGACACCGCGGTCGAAGCGATGAAGCTGGGCGCGTTCGACTACGTGCAGAAGCCCTTCGAGGGCGATGAGCTGATCGTGAGCGTGCGCCGGGCCGTCGAGCACGGCAAGCTGCAGCGCGAGAACCAGGTGCTGCGTCAGACCGCCGAGCCGGCGCAGCAGAGTCGGCTCGTGGGTGAATCGAGGGCGATGGCGATGCTGCGCGAGCAGATCGACCGCATCGCCGACAGCCACGGCACGGTGCTGATCCACGGCGAGTCGGGCGTGGGCAAGGAGATCGTCGCGCGGCAGATTCACCTGCAAAGCCCTCGGGCCCAGCAGGCGATGCTGTGTGTGAACTGCGCGGCGCTGAGCCCATCGCTGTTGGAAAGCGAGTTGTTCGGGCACGAGAAGGGCGCGTTCACCGGCGCCGATCAACTGCGCAAGGGCCGCTTCGAGCTGGCCGACGGCGGCACGCTGCTGCTGGACGAGGTGTCC
>CAZUHK010000199.1:0-5217 GCA_964620345.1 uncultured Planctomycetaceae bacterium | reverse complement strand
CGCCGCGCACCTTGTCGGCGGTGTAGCGGAGCATCGCGGCGCGGTTGTCGTAGCCGGTGAGCCGGTGGCCGTACATCGCCAGCGGCAGCAGCAGCCGCCCCGTGCCGCAGCCGGGCTCCAGCAGGTGGTCGGCCGGGCCTTCGAGGTGCGCGTCGAGCGCCGCGTGCAGCGTGTTGATTTCCGCCGAGGGATCCCACGCGAAACCCACGTCGTAGTACCGAGGCAGGTTGTACAGCGCGATCGTCACCGGCAGGTGCGGCAGGGGTGGTCGATCGCCTCGGCCTCGATCCAGCCGTCGCCGTCGGTCGTCTTCACCGCGAGCTTCGTGAACCAAAGCCCAAACGATTCATCGCGCCCGACGAAGTCGGTGGTCAGCACCAGCGGGCCGACCTTCTGATCGGTCTTCCAGATCGTCGCGAGCGTCGGTTCGACCGCCCCGGCCTTGTGGTACGACCACTGCTCGATCCGCCACGCCTCGTCGAGGTAGAGCTTGTACATATCGCCCGGCGTGTACCCGCCGGCGTCGTCGGGATAACGCACGATCACCTCGCGGGTGATCCGCTTGCGCAGCGGCGTGTGGGCGTAGCCGGTGTACTCCAGCGTCACGTCCTTCGACCACGACAGGTGCAGCGGCAGCAGCAGCCAGAACGAATCGTTGATGAACTTCGCATCGATCTCGCGGATACGCTCGGCCGTGCCTTCGCCCAGTTCGTCGCGGTCGTATTCGATCTCGGCCAGTTTCTCATCACCCAGCGGCCCGCTGAACTTCACCACGTTGGTCTTGGGCGACCAGTGCCACGTGCGGTACACGCGGGTGTCGCCTTTCTTGACGTTGAACGTGAAACGGATCGCTTCGACCCGATCCCACCGGTCGATCCCGAACGACGCGACGAGCTTGCCGACGAGCTGCTCGGAGGCAAACGATTCCTCGGCCCGCGCGGCGTCGGCGAACAGCAGCAGCATCAGGGCGACGATGGGCAGGTCTGTTTTCATGCCACGATGGTAGCACACCGCACGGGCGGCGTATTTAGAACAGCTCCGCCTCGTCCTTATCGACATACGTCACGCCCAGGTGCTCGGCGGCGCGCCGCGTGAGCTGCCGGCCCCGGCGCGTGCGGGCGAGGAAGCCGATCTGAAGCAGGTACGGCTCGACCATGTCTTCGAGCGTGCCGGCGTCTTCGCTGAGCGTCGCGGCGATGGCTTCCAGGCCCACCGGCCCGCCGCGGTAGACCTCGGCGATGGTCGTGAGGTACGCACGGTCCAGATCGTCCAGGCCGATCGCGTCGATGCCTTCGAGCTCGAGCGCCTCGGCGACGATGAGTTCGTCGAGCTTGCCCGCGCGGCGCATCTGCGAGAAGTCGCGGACGCGCCGGAGCAGGCGATTGGCGACGCGCGGCGTGCCGCGGCTGCGCACCGCGATCGCCCGCAGCACGTCTTCCGCGGCGCCGCCGAGCTTCAGCAGCTTCGCCGTGCGCGACAGGATCGCCAGCGTGTCCTGCTCGTCATAAAAATCCAGGTGATGCGTGATGCCAAAGCGGCTGCGCATCGGCCCGCTCAGCAGCCCCGCGCGCGTCGTGGCGCCGATCAGCGAGAACGGCTTGATCGGCAGCGTGATCGTCTTGGCGTGCATGCCCGAATCGACGACGAACTCGACCTTGAAATCCTCCATCGCCGAGTAGACGTACTCCTCGACCGCGACGGGCAGGCGATGAATCTCATCGATGAACAGCACGTCGCTGGGCTGGAGCTTGGTGAGCGTGCCGACCAGGTCCGAGCCCTTGGTCAGCGCCGGGCCGGAGGTGACGGTGAGGTTGGTGCCCATCTCGTTGGCGATGACGTGGGCGAGGGTGGTCTTGCCCAGGCCCGGTGGGCCGTGCAGGAGCACGTGCTCCATCGGCTCGCCGCGCTGCTGGGCGGCGCCCAGGGCGATGCGCAGCTTCTCGATGAGCCGCGCCTGGCCGATGTATTCATCGAGCGAGGCGGGGCGAAGCGCGAAGTTGACCGCGTCCTCGGTCGGGTCGGTCGCGTCGCCGGTGACAATCCGTTGTCGGGCCATGGGTAGAGTTTACCACGTCGACTCTCACCAGGCGTTCGGCTCTACAGCAGATCGGCCAGACGTTCCCGCGTCAGTTCGCAGTCGCGCATGATTTTCGACATCAACCCGGGGCCGAGTGTCTCGCCGCCATGAACGGGCACAACCGTTGTTCGGCCATCCTCGTGACGGAGGAAGTTGTGACTGCCCTTGGTGCGAACTGTTTCAAAGCCGACCTTGCCAAGCGCAGCGATCAGTTGCTTCCCACTGACTCGCGGCAGGCGTGTCATGATTCGATCGTGATGCGCTGAACGCCGACGAAGTCGGACGCCTGTGCCGCGTCGTCGCCTTCGGCTTCCAGGCACAGCGCGATGGCTTCCTGCATCCGCGCCATCAACGCATCCAGAGACTTGGCCTGTGTGTGGCAGCCGGCCAGCGATGGCACGGAGCCGACGTACCAGCCATCGGCATCACGCTCGATCACGACATTGAACTGGCGGGTCATGGCGGGCCTCCTTGTCGGCACATCCGATTATACCGGGCCTTGCGGCCGCGGCGGATCGATCACACGACTTCGCCCGCCACCAGGTCGTCGTACGTCTCGCGGCGGCGGATGATCGTCGCGGCCTCGCCATCGACCAGCACTTCCACGGGCCGGGGCATCGCGTTGTAGTTGCTCGCCATCACCATGCCGTAGGCGCCGGCGGTGAACACGCACAGCAGATCGCCACGGGCCACCGGCGGCAGGCGGCGGTTGCGGGCGAAATAGTCGCCGGTCTCGCAGATCGGCCCGACCACGTCGCACGCCTCCAGCCCCTCGTTGGGCATGTCGGCCAGCCGCTTGCCCGGCACGTGATTGGGCGCGACGTTCGTCGGCCAGACGAAATGAAACGCATCGTACATCGCCGGGCGGATCAGGTGATTTTCGCCCGAATCGACGATGACGAACTTCTTGGCCCCGCCGGTCTTGATGTAGAGCACCCGCGCCAGCAGCACGCCGGCGTTGGCCGCGATGGTGCGGCCGGGCTCGAGGATCACCTGCCCGCCGCCGTCGACGAACCCCTGAAGCCGCGGCACGATCTGTGCCGCATACTCGGCGTAGTCGGGGGTCTGATCGGCCTGGTAATCCGCGCCGTACCCGCCGCCGATGTCCAGCGCGGTGATCGCGTGCCCCGCCGCCCGAAGCTCGTCGATCAGCTCCAACGCCTTGTCGATCGCCAGCGTGTACCGCTGCACGTCGTAGATCGGCGAGCCGATGTGCAGGTGGATCGCGCACAGCTTGGCGTGTTCATCGTGGCCGTAGCGATCGAAGAAGCGGCGGGCGCGCTCGATGTCCACGCCGAACTTCGTCTCCTTCTGGCCCGTCGAGGTCTTCGCGTGCGTGCGCGGGTCGACATCCGGGTTCACGCGCAGCGCGCCGCGGCAGGTGCGGCCCAGCTCGCGGGCGATCCGGGCGATGTTCTCAAACTCCGCCTCGCTTTCGATGTTGAAATAACCGATGCCCGCTTCGATGCCCATGCGGATCTCATCGTCGGTCTTGCCCACCCCGGCGTAGACGATCTTGCTCATGTCCACCCCGGCCTGTTGGGCGCGGTACAGCTCGCCGCCGCTGACCACGTCCATGCCGCTGCCGCGCGCCGCCAGCAGCTTGATCAGCGCAAGGTTGCCGCAGCTCTTGATCGAGTAGCAGATCAGCGGATTCAGCGGAGCAAACGCCTGCGCAATCGCGTCGTAGTGGTGCTCGAACGTGGCGCGCGAATAGACGTACGCCGGCGTGCCGACCTGGCCGGCCAGCTCGTCGATGCTCACGCCTTCGCAATACAGTTGGCCGTCGCGGTAGTTGAAGTGATCCATGCGATGCTCCGGGGAATCAGGCGGGCATTGTACGGCCCGACCGGCGCATCGTCAGCGGCGGGGGGGGCTCACGGCGTGAGGTGGCGCGGCGGCGCTGCGAACGGCCGCAGCGGGCCCAGCGCCGCGGTCGCGGCGCGACGCACGTCCATCGCCAGAAGTTGCGCTTCGCTGTTCAGCGGCCGCTCGATCGCCTTCGCCGGCGCGTCCAGCACCCGCGTCGGCGGCGGGGCGGTGACCATCGGCGGCGAACGGTGCGCCCCGGTCGGCCCGACCGGTGCGTACAGCCCGATCACGCCGAAGATCAGCACCGCCGCCGCGATCGCCACAAGCAGCCCGACCCGCGCCAACGGCGACGCCCCCGCCGCTTGCGGCTTCGCGCTCGGCCGCCGCGCCAGCGCCGCCGCCCGCCACGCCGGCGCCTCTTCGCGCAACCGCTTTTCCAGATCGTCCATCCTGTCGTTCCGTGAACTTCCGGGGGTCATTCGACGCCTCCTGTCGGCGCGGTGTGCAGACCGGTCGCTGCGGGCTCGCCGCCGGCGGCCCGTTCGTCTTCCACGTGCCCCGCCAGCTTGTTCCGCGCACGCATCAGCATCACGCGGACCGCGACGTGGCTCTTGTTCAGCACTTTCGCGATGTCCCTGATTTCCTGCTCTTCGCCGTACCGCAGCCAAAGGGCTGTGTATTGATCGTCGCCGAGCACGCGCTGAGCCGTCGCCCAGATGTTCGCGGCCAGCTCGTCGGCGGCCATCCGGTCGGCCGGGGCGGCGCCGCGGTCGGGCACGGGTGTGGTCGCGTCGATCGAGATGGTGTCGCGCTGTTTGCGGCGCAGGTCGATCGCGGTGCGCTGGCCGATGGTGAACAGCCAGGTGCTGAACTTCCACCGGTCGTCGTAGGTCTGAATCTTCTGCATCGCCTTGGTCAGCGCATCCTGCGCCGCGTCCTCGGCGTCGGCCCAGCTTCGGGTGCGCTGCCAGAGGAAGTGCAGCAGGCGCGGGCGCATCCGCTGGGCCAGCGCGGCGAACGATGCGGCGCAGCCCGCCCGGGCGCGGGCCGCGAGCTGCTCGTCGCTCAGTGCCGAGAGCTCGGCGATTTTCGCGATCGTCTGGCTCACCACGGGCCGCCTTGCGCTGCGGATCAGTCGGTCGGGTCGTCGTCGTCGTCGTCGTCGGCGTCGTCGTGGCCGGGGCCCAAGCCGCCGTGGCTTTCCTTCGCGGCCTTGAGCAGGTTGAACAACCGCTCGCTGGGGTAGGCCAACTCGGCCGCGACGCGGGTGTCGGTCGTGCCCATCGTCACCGCGCCCGCGAGGGTGGCCAGCTCGGCGTGGGCCGGGT
>CAZUHK010000198.1:0-5291 GCA_964620345.1 uncultured Planctomycetaceae bacterium | reverse complement strand
CGCGGGGTGAACGCCAAGCCGCACATCTTCGACCTGTCGCCCGAGGAACTGACCGTCGTGCTCAGCAATGCGGGCATGCCCGGCTACCGCGCCAAGCAGGTGCTCGCGTGGGTGTATCGGCACGGCGTGACCGACCCGCGGCAGATGACCAATCTTTCCAAGCCCCACCGCGAAGCGCTGGCCGAGCGGCTGATCTTTCACACACTCGCCATCACCGGCCACGAGCGCGCGACCGACGGGACGCAGAAGCTGCTGCTGCAAGTCGGTCCGCGATCCGAGACCCGCGCTCGGCAATTCACCGAATGCGTGATGATCCCCGCCGAGTCGCGCGACTCGGGCCGGCCGCGGCGGACCGCGTGCATCAGCTCGCAGGTCGGCTGCCCCGTCGGCTGCCGGTTCTGCGCCTCGGGCCTGGGCGGCCTGGAACTGAACCTCACCGCGGGGCAGATCGTCGAGCAGGTGTGGCAACTCAATCGGATGCTCGATTGCCGATCTTCGATTGTCGATTCGGCTGCGGCGCCCGCCGGGCAATCGGAAATCGAAGATCGAAAATCGACAATCACCAACATCGTCTTCATGGGCATGGGCGAGCCGCTGAGCAACTTCGCGAACGTGACCCGCGCGATCCGCACGCTCGCGGCCGACTGGGCGTTTAATCTCTCGGCCCGGCGGATCACGGTTTCCACGGTCGGCCTGCCGGCGCAGATCAAGCGACTGGCCGACCAGCTTGACCTGCCGATCACGCTGGCGATCTCGCTGCACGCGCCCAACGACGCGCTGCGCCGGCAGATCATCCCCTGGGCCCAGTTGACAAGCATCGAGCAGATCATCGACGCCGGGCGGCACTACTTCGAGCAGACCGGCCGCGAGGTGACGATCGAGTACATCCTGCTGCGCGAGGTCAACGACCGGCCCCAACACGCCAGGCAGCTCGCACAGGTCGCGCGGCAGCTTCGCAGCAATGTCAACCTTATCCGCTACAACGAAGTGGCCGGCCTGCCCTATCAGCGGCCGGCGGGCGAGGATGTGCACCGCTTCCAGGCGGCGCTGAAGCAGGCGGGCGTGAACTGCCACATCCGCGCCAGCCGCGGCCGCGACATCGCCGCGGCCTGCGGGCAGCTTCGCCACGAGGCGGCGCCGGCGGGCTGATCACCAATCAAACGCCATGCGCCGGGAATGCAAACCCTGGAAACATCAACCACCGCCATCACAACCCGCTTGACAAACAAGACAGTCGCTGCTGGGGCGAAGTTTTTGAGCGCTCCGCGCCTTTTCACACGTCTTATGCTCTTATGAACACGTTTTCATTGACGAAGTGGTCCAGTCTGTTCTCCATCGCGGTGTGGTTCGTTCTGGCCGGGGCGGTGTCGAGCGCGGCGGTGCCGGAGGCGGTGTTCGTGGAGCGGTTCGCCGGCGAACCGGGCGATCGCTGGCGGATCGACTCGACGCTCGATCCGCCGCAGTTGTGGTGGCACAAAGAGGGCGAGGCGCCGGGATTTCACTTCCGCTCGGTCGCGGTGGAGAGGTATATCAAGAGCCACGATTATGCGTGGGCCCAGTGGAATGTAGGCGATCGGCCGTTCGAGCTCCGCTGGGACGTTGAGCTGGAGCGGGCGCTACAGCAGAAGTGGTTTCTGCCGGGGGTGGCGGTGGCGTTGACGTCGGCGCCGCCGGACGAGCTGGGCGAGGACGATGTGGCGGTGACGATGAGCGTGCACATGGCGGGCATCGCCGCGTCGGTGCGGCGGGGCGGGCTGTACGACATGCCCACCGAGGGGCGCACCGCCTACGCGAGAATCAGCGACAAGGTGCTGTGGCGGCCCCGGGGCGAGGGCACCGGCGGAGCGGCGAGCGTCGGCTGGCCCATGAAACATCCCTCCGGCGCCCGCCTTCGGTTCCAGATCACGCGGAGCGGCGATGACAAACTGACGTTCACCGTGCGCTGGCCGGGGCTGCCGACCGGGCGGGGCGAGCCCTACTGGACGGGCGAGTACCAACTGCCCGAGGGCGTGGCCGACGTGCCGCTGCGGTATGTGACAATCAAGCGGATGCCGACGTTGAAGGTCCACGTCAGCTACGCCGGCTTCGTGATGCGGGGGGCCGTGCGGAACATCCAAGGTCGGCTGCGCTCGGCCGATCCGGCTCCGGGGGTCGAACGCTTCACGCAGGCCCAAGCGGTGCTCGAGGAGGGCGTCGAGCTGACGCTGCACGGCAGGCACTTCCGTGAAGGGGCGAAGGTGATCGTCGGCGGCAAGGCGGCGGGCGATGTCAGGATCGAATCGGCGCAGAAGCTGATCTGCACGCTGCCGGACCTGCCGGCGGGCCGACGCCACGCGCTGAGCGTGCAAAACCCCAACGGGCTGGTCGGCGACCTGGAGCGCGGCGTGCCGTACGGCCGGCTGATCGAACAGGTCCGGCCGCGCGAGGCGGCGCCCGAAGGCGGCGAAGTGGTCACCGTGCTGGGGGCCGGCTTCGACCAGCGGACGGCGGTGACCTTCGGCGGCGAGGCCGCGGCGATCGTCGAACGCATCGACCCGATGGCATTGAAAGTGCGCGTCCCGGCGGGGAAGGTCGGCCCGGTCAAGGTCGTTGCGAAGCGCGGCGAGCATGTGTTCACCGGTGAGCCCCGGTTCGGCTACGCCGCCCACCCGTACCTGTTCTTCCACGCCGAGGATGTCCCCAAGCTCCGCGAGAAGTTCAACAAGCCGATGTTCCGTCACTACCGCCGGCGGATACTCGATGAGGCGGACGGGCTGGTCGACAGGGAGGTCGGCAAAGGTCACAACGCCTCGGTCGGGGCGCTGTTCAACCTGACGTTCGCGTACACGCTCACCGGCGAGGGCGCGTACCGGGACAAGCTGATGGCGTGGGTCCGGACCGGCTGGGGCCAGACCGACTTTGATGAGTTCAAGCTGATGAGTCTGGCCGGCATGGCCCTGGCGTACGACGTGCTTTACCCCGAGCTGTCGCCGGAGGATCGCGTTGCGTTCGGGGACTACTTGGAGCGGGGGATCGACGAATACCACAAGGGGTCGGGCGCTTGGTCTCTCGGCGGTCACGCCAACTTCAGCAACACCGTGCCGGTGGGCAACAGCGGCGGGATGCTCGCCGGGCTGGCGATGATGCACAGCTCGCCCCGCGCCCGGGCGGCCGTCGATCTCGCCGCGCAAAAGGCCAAGCTCTACCCCGACCGCTGCATCTCGCCCGACGGCGGTTGCCGCGAGGGCGTGCAGTACTGGGACTTCGGCGGCACGTTCCACCTCATCCTCGCCCACGCGCTGAAGCACGCGACCGGTGACGACCGCGGCCTGCTGGACCACCCGCACCTCAAGGCCAATGTCAACTTCATCCGCACCACGCTCGGCGGCCACGGCGGGCAGTTCGCCTTCAACGATACAAAGCAGCCCTGGCTGGGCGGCTACGCGGTCTGCGCCGACCTGGGCAGTCGCTACAACCAGCCGTTGATGCTCTGGGTCGCCGACCTCGCGGTCAAGGGCGGCCAGAAGACCCGCACCCGCGGTACCTGGGCGCCGTTCGCCTTCCTGTGGCGGAGCGAGCAGCCGGCACCGGAGCAATTCCCCGGCGTGCCGAAGGTGACGTGGCTGAAGGACATGCAGTGGGGCGCGATGCGGTCCGACGGCTCGTTCACACCCAAGCTCGTCGTCGGCGTCAAAGGCGGCCGCGGCCCCCTGACCCACCACAAGCAGCGGGACCTGGGTAGTTACGTCCTCCACGCCAACGGCGAGGCCTACCTCGTCGACCCCGGCTACTACGAGCCCAAGCCGACCGATCACACGCTGCCGCTGATCGACGGCAAAGGCCCCGGCGTCGATGGCGCGACCATTACCGACGGCTGGGCCGAAGGCCCCCTGCGGCACATGATGATCGACTCGACCGAGGCCTACGGCGAGTCGGTCAAACGCGTCCGCCGAATTTTCGTCATGCACGCTGAAGATCGCGCGGTCGTTGTCGACGACATCCTCCCCGCCGATGGCCACGACCCGCCCGAGATCACCACGCAGTTCCAGACCGGTTGGGTGCCGAAGCTCGACAACGATGGCGACCATCAACTCATCGTCAAGGGTGAGAAGGGCACGCTTGGCGTGCGCTGCTTCGGCCACAAGGTCGAGCTGTCGGCCGAGGACCGAAAGTTCACCTCGGGCTGGCGGTGGGAGAAGATTTCCGAAGACGGCCCCGGCGACTGGCACTCGGTTCGCGGCAAGTACCAATCCGACCCGCAACGCCCGCTGGTCACGGTCCTTCGGTCGGTGGCCGCTGACGCGGATCTCCCCAAGCCCCCGACGATCCGCTACGCCGACGATCGGATCACGGTCGCCTTCGCCGATGGCGTGACGCTTGAGTTCAAGCAGGAAACGACGGGTTGGCACTTTGTGCGCCCCTGACCCCCTTGCGCACGCCGCGTTCGGGGCTCGACGCCGGTCGCGGCCAAGCAGAACCGACGGCCCAACGCTACTCGCGGCCCGGCAGATGAACATTGAGTTGGCGTGACCTCGAAATTGGCTTTGCACGCTTCTCCCGATGCGCGCTCGGCGCATGGGGGGCTCGGCCACGATTCAGCGTGATCGAAGCACACCACGTGGACACTTTGAGTTGGGCGCGAAGGCCCTGATCTGCGTTGAATCCACCACCGCGTGCGTTCGCTCGAAACCTATCAGAACCAGCGCGCCCCTGAGTTCGAACCCAAATCGCTCATCGTGGTCCGGTGGGCCATGGTCGACTGCCGGCATCGCACCGCGGGCAGGGAGAAGGACGGCCAGCGCACCGACAAGACCCAAGGACAGACCCAAAAGACCCGAAAGCGCGTCAGATGACGATCGGCCGGGACATCGACTTGCTCGACGACCTCCTCGGCTACCGCGAATGAATGCGATGGCCCCGCTTATGAACTGCTATATTGTGGGTTTGGCCAGACAACCAACCGCACATCCACACGGAGCGTGACATGCACAAAACGGTGACGATTGACGGGAATGTCATTGTTCGGCGGAGTGCGGGGCAGACGCTGCGGATTGAGCCGTGGGGCGAGTCGAGTGTGCGAGTCCGGGCCACGCCCGCCCCCGACTTCAAGCAGCTGCCAGGGGCCTTGCTGTCGCCACCGACCGCGATGGATGTGCAAGTCAGCGAAACCGACCAGGGCATCGAGTTGCGCAACGGCACGCTGCGGGTGACGCTGGGCAATGACGGACGGCTGCGATATCTCAACAGCCAGACGGGGCTAGTCCTGCTGGAAGAGCCCGCCGTTGAGATCCTGCATCCCGCGGCACGCGAAT
>CAZUHK010000197.1:0-5294 GCA_964620345.1 uncultured Planctomycetaceae bacterium | reverse complement strand
AGGCCCGGGCGCTGGGCGACCTGAAGGAGAACGCCGAGTACCACGCCGCGCGCGAAGACCAGGGCCTCAACGAAGCGGAGATTCGACGCATCGAAGAGCGGCTGAAAACCGCCAAGGTCGTCGACCAGGATCAGATCCCCGAAGACATGGTCTTCCTGGGCGCGACGGTCCGGCTGATCGAGATCGACGAGGATGGCGATGAGATCGACGACGACCTGTACAAGCTCGTCGGCGAGTCCAGCGGCACGTTCGATGATGACTTCATTGAAGTCACCGCGCAAAGCCCGCTGGGCGAAGCGATGACCAAGGCCCGCGTCGGCGAGACGATCAAGGTCGATTCACCGCGCGGGATGAAGCGGTACCTGGTCAAGCAAATCGTCTGACCGGGCAAGGGGCCACGACAGAGAACGCGGAGGGCGCCAAGGCGCAGAGGGCAAGGCCCATCGATTCGCGCCGCGGCATCCGTTCGCCGTTTCACGGCCTTCGGATGGGCTGGCTCACTTGCGCTCGGCGACCAGCACGCGCGGATGGCCCTCGGCGTCGGCCAGGACACGCGCGTCGCTCAGGCCCGGGGTCTGCCGGGCCAGATCGATCACCGCCTGCTTCCGGCTCGTGGCGATCTCGACGACCAACTGCGCCGGCCTGGCCAGCGGCCCCACCGCCCCGGCCAGCAGCGGGCGGATCATATCCAGCCCGTCCGCCCCGCCGCGCAGGGCGTTGGTCGGCTCGTATTCCTTCACGTTCGGCGCCACCGCTTCCCATTCATCGTCCGGGATGTAGGGTGGATTGCTGCACAGGTACTGCACCGCCTCGTGCACCGGCTCCAGCAGATCGCCCTGGCGGAACTCGATGCGATCGGCCACGCCGTGCTTCGTCGCGTTGCGCTTGGCCACGGTCAGCGCCGGTTCGCTGATGTCGGTCGCGATCACGTGGGAGCCGGGGATGTTTTTGGCCAGCGCCACCGCGATCGCCCCGCTGCCGGTGCCGATGTCGGCGATGACCGGTTCCCTGAAGCCGGGCGTGCGCCGCGCGTGCTGCACGACGTGCTCGACCAGCGCCTCGGTGCTGGGCCGGGGGATCAGCACATCGCGATTGACTTCGAGGGTGAGCGAGAAGAAGTGCGCGATGCCCGTGAGGTACTGCACCGGCTCGTGCCGGGCGGCGCGCTCGACCAGCGCGCGGTAGGCCGACCGCTCCAGCGGGCTGGCCGGGCGGTCCAGTTCCATGAACAGCTTGATCCGCGCGACCTCCAGCACGTGGGCCAGGAGCATCTCCGCGGCCAGCCGCGGCGAATCGACGCCCTTGCGCTCGAGGTGCTCGGCGGTCCAGTTGAGCAGCCGGCGCGTCGACCAGTTGTCCTCGGCCTTGGGCATGAGGCGGATTGTATGGGAGATCTACCGACCGCCCCGGCCCGTCTACCGCGTTTCGCCGCTCAAGGGTTGACGCCGCGCCCGTAATCGCGAGGGTATGGGGTGGTTTTCTCACCCGTAAAATCGTCGCACGCATGACCAAGCAAAACGATCACTCGATCAACCCCCCGGTCTTCCTCGTTTCGGCCCTGGTCATCCTGGGCTTTGTCGTCTTCGGCTTTGTGGACCCCGAGCGATCGGGCAGGTGGTTCGAGGCCGCGCAGGTCTGGATCACCACGCAGTTGGGCTGGTTCTACATCCTCTCGGTTGCAGGGTTTCTGGTGTTCGCGCTGTGGCTGATGTTCAGCAAGTACGGCTCGATCAAGCTTGGCAAAGACGATGAAGACCCCGAGTATTCCAACCTCTCCTGGTTCGCGATGCTCTTCAGCGCGGGCATGGGCATCGGCCTGTTGTTCTGGGGCGTGGCCGAGCCGATCTACCACTTCATCTCCGAGCGTGGCGGCGACCCGCAGACCGCCGCCGCGGCGCGCTTCGCCATGCGCACCACCTTCTTCCACTGGGGCCTGCACGCCTGGGCGATCTACATCGTCATGGGTCTGGCCCTGTCTTATTTCGCCTACCGCCACGACCTGCCGCTGACCATCCGCTCCACGCTCTACGCCCTGCTGGGCCAGCGGATCAACGGGTGGGTCGGCCACGTCGTCGAAATCCTCGCGGTCTTTGGCACGCTGTTCGGCGTGGCCACCTCGCTGGGCCTGGGCGTGGTGCAGATCAACGCGGGTTTCGAGTACCTGGGCTGGTTCGACTCCAGCCGCGATGCGCAGATACTGCTCATCGCCGTCATCACCTTCCTGGCCACCATCTCCGTCGTCTCGGGCCTGGACGTGGGCATCCGCCGGCTCAGCGAGATGAATCTGCTGTTCTCGGCCATCCTCGTGCTCACGGTCATCCTCGTGGGTCCGACGATCTTCCTCGCCTCGGTCTTCGTCCAGTCGCTGGGCAACTACACCACCTCGCTGGTCCAGATGACCTTCACCACCGACGCCTACGAGGGCACCGCCTGGCAAGGCGCGTGGACGATGTTCTACTGGGGCTGGTGGATCAGTTGGTCGCCGTTCGTGGGCATGTTCATCGCGCGCATCTCGCGCGGGCGGACCATCCGTTCGTTCGTCACCGGCGCGCTGATCGTGCCCACGCTGCTCACGTTCGTCTGGATGGTCGTGTTCGGCGGCACCGCGATGCACATGGAGCTCGAGCCCGAGGCCTACGGCGGGGCCGAGCAGATCGTCAGCGTGGTCGAGCAGGTCGGCGCCGATGCGCCATTGGGTCTGTTCGCCATGCTCCAGAACCTGCCGGCGCACCTGCCGGACACCGGCTGGCTGGCCTGGCTCAACGCGCTGCCGTTCGCCCCGCTGCTCATCGGCCTGGCGATCGTCGTGATCGCCACCTACTTCGTGACCTCGTCCGACTCGGCCTCGCTGGTCGTGGACATCCTCACCAGCGGCGGCGATCCGAACCCGCCGATCTGGTCGCGCGTGTTCTGGGCCGTCATGGAAGGCGCCGTCGCCGCCGCGCTGCTCTACGCCGGCTACAGCTTGATCGACTCCGGCGGCAGCGCCACCGCGGCGCTGGCCGCCCTGCAGAACGCGGCCATCGTCACCGCGCTGCCGTTCTGCATCGTGATGCTCTTCATCTGCCTGAGCGTGACCCGCGGCCTGCGCGCCGAGCACGAGGCCACCACCTCCGCCCTGCCGTTCGAGACCGTCGAGCTCGGCCAGGACGTGTCCCCCGCCGCCGATCGCGTCGACAGCGGCCCATGGCGCGACCGCCTGCGCGCCGTGCTCGGCCGCCGGGCCCTGGGTGCCGGCCGCGAGGCCACCGATCAGCTCGCCGCCGCCCGGCAACGCGCCAAGGACTTCATCGAAAACACCGCCCTGCCGGCCTTCGGCGACCTGGCCAAGGAACTGGAGCAACAGGACCGACGCACCATCATCGAACGCCAGCCCTACCAGCTCACCCTCGTCGTCCGTCGCGACAACGCCGAGGAGTTCCGCTACGGCATCCGCACCCGCGTCCTGCGCCAGGCGGCCATGGCCTTCCCCGAACTCAGCGACGACGCCGTGCCCCGCCGCGTCGTCGGCGAAGTCATCCTCCGTGGCGGCGTCCCCCGCGACTACGACATCACCCGCTTCACCCGCCAGAGCATCGTCGACGATTTCATCCACGAGTACGCCAAGTGGGTCGGCTGGTAGCCCCGTAGCGCCAAACCCCATCGCCCCATGCGCAACCCACGCCCCTACGAAGCGCCGCGGCTTCGCCGCGCCCCCCTTCTCCCGCTCGGGTGGCGGCCGCGGGCTGGTAATTTCAGGCCGTGGGCCGACAATGGCGTGCATGAGTGAAGCCCCCGTGCCGCCGTGGTGGTTGGATGAGCCCATCGCGAAGGCCGTGCCGGGCTTTGTGGGCCTGGCCGCCGCCGCGGAGCTGAGCGTGCCGCAGATCCCCCTGTTCGCCGAGCGGGCGACGACGGACCTGATGCGTCTGGCCGACGCCCATCGCCTGCCGATCATCGCCGCGCCGGTGTTCATCTACACCGGCGCCGGCACCGCGGCCAACGACACCTTCCTGCTGCAGATCGCCCTGCCCATCCCGCCGGACTCCGATCAGAACATCCCCGACGACCGCTATGCGATCAAGGCCTTCGAGGCGTTCAAGTGCCTGGCGTTCGATTATCACGGCTCGCTGCACCACCTCGGCGAGGCGTACCCGCCGGCGATGAACGCGCTGCGCGACGCCGGCCACACGCCCATGGAACAATCGCGCGAGGTGTACAAACGGTGGATCGCATACGACGCGCCGCAGAACGTGACCGAGATTCAATTGGGCGTGCGGTGAGCGGGGCGTTGGCTCGTTGATTCGTTGACTCGGCGGTGGCGGTTGTTTGGCCGGGGTAGGATATGGCCGTGGGTGCGCGTGTGGTCATCACGGTTGACACGGGGCTGGGGCCCGGCCCAACGGAGACAGCGCGGGCGTTGGGTGCAAAGCTCGGCGTGCGGTTCGTCGCCGACATGCAAGCCGCGGCGGCCGAGGCGGATGTCGCGCTGGTATCCACCGCCGATCGGCTGGAGCTGCGGGTGTTGGATGGCCCGGCGGGGTTGGTCGGCGGGCGGGGGGTCTGTGCCGACCTCGCGGCCATCGACGTGACCGGCCCGGCCGGCCGGCGGTGGCAGCAGCCGCTGCTCAAGGCCTGCGGCGTACGCAAGGGCCAGCCCCGGCCACGCGTGGTCGACGCCACCGCCGGGCTGGGCGAAGACACGTGGGTGCTCGCGGCATTCGGGTGTACCGTCACCGCGATCGAACGCCAGCCGATCATCGCGGCGATGCTCCACGATGCGCTGCAACGCGCCGCCGCGGGGGGCGACCAAGCCGCGACGATCGCCGCGAGAATCACGCTCACGCACAACGATGCGATCCACTGGCTCGATGCGCCCGCTGAGGCCACCCGGCCGGACGTCGTGTACCTGGACCCGATGTTTCCCGACCCCACGCGACGCGCGACCCAGCGCAAGCCGATGCGGGTGCTCCGCCTGATCGCCGGGGCCGATCAAGACGCCCAGGCCCTGCTCGCCGCGGCGCGGCGGGCCGCGGCAAGCCGCGTGGTGGTCAAGCGTTCAGCCAAGGCCCCGCCGCTGGCCGCCGGGCGTACCGGGGATACCGGGGATACCGGGGATACCGGGGGCGCCGCGCCCGTCGCGACCCACCGGGGCCGGGGCCATCGGTTCGACGTCTACCGCCCCCTCGCCGGCTGACCGCGGAATTTCCCCGCTCAGCCACCCCGAATCAGCCGACGCACCCCCGCCGCTCAAGCCGCCGCCCCAAGCCCACCCCACGCCCCCCACCCCCACGCCCCCCAAAGACGAGTCACCC
>CAZUHK010000196.1:0-5319 GCA_964620345.1 uncultured Planctomycetaceae bacterium | reverse complement strand
GGGAATCAGGAAGAAGCCGACCACGACCACTACCCACAGCACCGCCGGGCCCAGGCGATGGGCGAACCACCGCCGCGGCGGGATGTGCACGAGCGTGAGGATCGCGATCAGCGACCACGGCAGGAACCGCACGATCGCGAAGCCCGGCGACTTGTACGCCTCGGTCACGATCCGCCACGGCCCGCGGCGGGTCACCTTGCCAAACGCCTGATCGCCGAGCAGTTCTTCGACGACGGCTCGGGCATCGACCCAGTAGGCCGCGCCCAGCCACGCGCCGGTCAGCCCCAGCGCCAGCGGCAGGCCCCACGCGATGCCGGTGTTCCGCACCGCGCCCCATCGGCCGACCAGCAGCTTCGCCCCGAGCACCGCGTAGATCGGCAGCAGCAGTGCCGGCGGGCCCTTGGTCATCGCCGCGCCCCACACGCACAGCCAGCCGACCAGGTTCACCCACCCCCCGAATCGCGGCCGCTCAACCAGCAGCGTGCAGGTGAAACACAGCCAGCCGAGCGTGGTGAACAGCAGCAGCAGCGTGTCGGGCCGGGCCAGATAGATGAACTTCGCCCCGGTGTGGCTGGCCAGCAGCATCGCCGCGGCGATCAGGCCGATTTCCCATAGCCGCAGGCGCGCGAGCACCGGCCGATCTTCCTCCTTGATCGGGCGCTCGTCGCGCCCCAGCAGCCACACGCAGGCCAGGGCCGTGGCCGCCATCGCCGCGAGCATGCCGACGATCGACGGCAGCTTGAACGCCCACTGCTCGTGCACCCCCGCCCAGCCGACCACCGGCACGCTCAGCCAGTTGTACAGCGGCGGCTTGTGCGGCGCCCGGCCGAACATGTCCCGCGGGATGACCCACTGGCCGTTGACGATGATGTCGATCGTGTAGCTGACGGTGTTGGGCTGCTCGTTGTCGAACAGGTCGCTGGGCGCGGCCATGCGCATCGCGAGCATCGCGATCGCCAGCGCGATCACCGTGAGCAGCACCCGCGGCCGCGGGCGATGGGCTTGCAGCGGGGCGGGTGCGATCATGCCCACAGGTTACCGCAAAGCCCACCGCCCGGCGGCGCGGCGGCCGCCACTTGCGGCCCGCGCGTTGATCGGTGAGCATGCGGCCCCGACCCCGCCGCGGACCCAGCCCATGCCACCGATCGACCTGACCCTCATCGCCCCGGCTCACAACGAGCAGGACAACGTCGGCCCGCTGCTGCGCGAGATCGACGCGGTGTTTGCCGAGCATGCGTGGCGCTACGAGGTCATCATCATCGACGATGGCTCGACCGACGACACGGCGGCGAAGCTCGACACGCTGGGGGCCGAGCACCAGACGCTGCGCGTGCTGCGCGTGACCAACACCCCGCCGGGCAAAGGGCTGGGCCCCGCCGCCGCGTTCAGCGCCGGCTTCGCCGAAGCACGCGGCGAGCTGATCGCCACGCTCGACGCCGACCTGCAGAACGACCCGGCCGACATCCCCGCGATGATCGACAAGCTCAAAGCCGAATCGCTCGACCTGATCCAGGGCGATCGCTCGGCCAACCGGCGCGACACGTTCGTGCGGCGGTGGTCGAGCATCGTCGGCCGCAAGTTCCGCGGCTGGGTGCTGGGCGACGACATCAAGGACTCGGCCTGCGCTTTGCGCCTGATGCGGCGCGAGGTCGCGCTGGCCCTGCCGCTGCAGTTCAAGGGCATGCACCGGTTCATCGCGTTCTACGCCAAGATGCTCGGCTACAACGTCGCGTCGATGCCGGTCCACCACCGCCGGCGCACCGCGGGGCAGGCCAAGTTCGGCATCTGGAACCGCGCGCTGCCGGGCCTGATCGACCTGCTGGCCGTCCGCTGGATGCGATCGCGGTACCGGCCGGTGCAGACCCAACGCCGCGGCGACACGCATCACTGAGATCATCGGCAACACCCCCACGCGCCGGTGTCCGAGCACGTGCCCTCCGGTCGCCAAGCGTCACCCTATACAATGTCTTCATGCACCCCGACGACCATGTCTGTCTGTGTTTTCACGTGAGCCGGCGGAAGATCGTGAACTATTACAAGCGGACCCGTCCGCCGGTGGCGTCGATGATCAATCGGGAGCTGCCGGCGGGCACCGGTTGCCAGTGGTGCGTGCCGTTCGTCAAGAAGCTGCACGAGCAGGTGATGGCCGGCGAGCCGAACCCCGATCTGCCGATCAGCCCGACCGAGTACGCCAAGCGGCGCAGCAAGTACCGCAAGACCGGCGAACGACCGGCGGGGGACGGCGGTGGGTAGCCGGGGTTCGGGGCTGTTGATTCGGCCCTGCGTCGGCGTGGGTGGGGGGCGGGTCTGCGCCCTGGCGCGAAAATTTGTGGCGCGACCGGCGGTTTTGTCGGTTGACAGTTTCGCCGGGGCGTGTATCCTATGCGGTTCTGTGCCCGGTCGGAGCAGCCCCGCAGGGGTTCCGGCCAGCAGGGCGGAGGCGAAACCGCCTCGCGAAGTGAACGTCGATGTAGGAAGCACGCAATGGCAACCGCAGGCATGGGCAGCAAGATACGCATCCGCATGGAGGCCTACGACCATCAGGCCCTGGATGTCTCGGCGAGGGAAATCGTCGATCACGCCAAGCGGACCAACGTGCGGGTGTCCGGCCCGGTGCCCCTGCCCACGCGGATCGAGAAGTACACCGTCCTGCGTGGCCCGCACATCGACAAGAAGAGTCGCGAGCAGTTCGAGATCCGCACCCACAAGCGGATCATCGACATCTTCGAACCCAACGCCCGGACCGTCGAGGCGCTCAACCGCCTGGTCGTCCCCGCAGGCGTGTTCGTGAAGATCAAGGCGTGAGCTACCGCGCCACGCCGTTGCGACCAGCGATCGCAACTGTTTAGCGGCGGTTCGCAGAGCCGCGTTTGGGGCGACAACGATTGCCGCCCGAAGGTACAGGGAAATCAATCGAGGCCACGGTTCCTCTGCCGGCGCGGCATGAACCCGAGCACAAGCCGGCCTCGGGAGGTCAACAGTGATGGCTCACTTGCTGGGCAAGAAAATCGGCATGACCCGGGTTTACACCGACGAAGGCACGCAGGTGCCGGTCACGGTGATCCAAGCCGGGCCGTGCTACGTCAGCCAGCTCAAGAACGAGCAAGCCGACGGCTACAACGCGGTGCAACTGGCCTGGGGCGACATCAAGCCCCGCCGCAGCACCTTCCAGTTGATCGGCCACGACGCGAAGGCCGGCCTGGCGCCCAAGCGCACGCACCGCGAGTTCCGCGTGAGCGAGCAGGAGCTGGCCGAGTACGAGCTGGGCGGCGAGCTGACGGTCGATGTGTTCGGCCAGAAGATGTTCGTCGACGTCAGCGGCATCAGCAAGGGCAAGGGTTTCCAGGGCGTGATGAAGCGCCACCATTTTAAGGGCCAGTTGGCCAGCCACGGCGTGGAGCGCAAGCACCGCTCGCCCGGCTCGATTTCGAGCCACGGGTCCGACGCCGGCGGGGCGGGCGGGCCGAAGAAGGGCAAGAAGATGCCCGGCCAGATGGGCAACGCCCGCGTCACGGTGCGTTCGCTTCAGGTGGTCCGGATCGACAGCGAGAAGAACCTCATCCTCGTCAAGGGCACGGTGCCCGGGCCGAAGGATGGCATCGTGGAGATTCGTCCGGCAGTGCGGCTTTACCGCAGCAAGGCCAACCTGCTCGCGGCTTCGTAAGTCTTTAAGGATACTGCGAAGCCACCACAATTCGGTTCCTACGCCCCCGGCGAAGTCGAAGGGCGCAGCCAGCCGAGTCGCCCCGAGCGTCGTCAACGAAGTGATCGACCACGCTCGGCCGCGGCGAACATTCCCGAACCCCAACGGGACAGGTGCACACGACCATGATCAACATTCCTGTCTATTCGAATACCGGCACGCAAGTCGGCAGCGTCGAGGTGGACCCCACGCAGCTCGGCGGCGAGGTGCGCCCGGCGCTGCTCAAGCAGGCGTACGTCGCCGGCCACGCCAACCGGCGTCAGGGCTCGGCGGCCAATCGCGGCCGCGGCGAGAAAGAGGGCTCCACCCGCAAGCTCTTCCGCCAGAAGGGCACCGGCCGGGCCCGCCGCGGCAACGTCCGCACCAACGTCCTGAGGGGCGGCGGCGTGGCCTTCGCCAAGAAAGCCCGCACCTGGCGGCAGGCCATGCCCACCAAGATGCGGCAACTGGCCAACCGCAACGCCCTGCTCTCAAAAATCCTCGACGACGAAATCAAGATCGTCGATCAATTCGGCCTCCAGGCCCCCAAGACCAAGCAGTTCGCCCAAGTCCTCGAGGCCTTGTCGGTGAATCGCTCGTGTCTGCTGGCCCTGGCCGAGGACGACCGCAACACGGCGCGGTCGGCCCGGAACATCGCCGACGTCGACCTGATCCGCATCGACCAGCTCAACGCCTTCGACCTGCTCAATCACCGCTTCCTGGTGGTTGAGCAGTCTTCGTTTGAGGCCTACCTCGAATCGCTCAAGCCGACCTCGACCAGGGCCGCCGCGGACGACAAGGAGGCCGCCTGATGCTTCACGAAACCCAAGTCATCCTCCGCCCGCTGATCACGGAAAAGAGCACCTGGGAGGCCTCGGCGCGCAACCGCTTCGCGTTCGAGGTTCACGCCACGGCCACCAAGCCGCAGATCAAGGACGCGATCGAAAAGCTTTACAAGGTGCGCGTCGAGAACGTCGCCACCCAGAACCGCAAGGGCAAGTACCGCCGCACCCGCTGGGGCACGTTCCGCTCCAGCCGGCCCAAGAAGGCGGTCGTCCAGCTTCACCCCGACGACACGATCAACCTGTTCTAAGCCACGCCGGATTCAGATAGCGAGCCAACGACATGGCCATTCGAGTCTACAAACCGACCAGCAACGGGCGACGCGACGCCTCGGTCAACCTCAACGCCGAGGTCACCAAGCACACGCCCGAAAAATCGCTGATGCGCAAGCTGACCAAAACCGGTGGGCGCAACCACACCGGCAAGATCACCCAGCAGCACATCGGCGGCGGGCACAAACGCCGCTACCGCGTCATCGACTTCCGACGCGGCAAGCTCGACATGCCCGCCAAGGTCATCGGCATCGAGTACGACCCCAACCGGACCTGCCACATCGCCCTGCTGGAGTACGAGGACGGCGAGAAACGCTACATCCTCTCGCCCGTGGGCCTGGCCGACGGCATGACCGTGATCTCCGGGTCCAAGGCCGTGGAGCCGTCGGCTGGCAATTCGATGCCGCTGCGGTTCATCCCCTCGGGCCTGACCGTACACTGCGTCGAGATGACCCCCGGCCGCGGCGGCCAGCTCGGCCGATCCGCCGGCGCGGCGCTGCGGCTGACCAACAAGGAAGGCAA
>CAZUHK010000195.1:0-5432 GCA_964620345.1 uncultured Planctomycetaceae bacterium | reverse complement strand
CGCGCGCCGGGCATGGGCCGCGGCGCAGCACGATGGCGCGCGGCGCGGTCGCCGGGGGGCACGAATCGGCCGTGGCCGGCTGGAATCGCCCGAATGCCGGCCCCACGCCCGATGGCCGGGCGGACAGGGGCGGCCGGCGGGGATGGACAACGCTAACCCGTTGGCGGACCATCACTTGGCATCGCAAGACGGCGGGCACCCCGGGTGGGGGCGGACAAGGCCAATCGGCGACGAGCTGGCGCGAGACGGCAAGCGAACGCCGGCGAGCGGCGCGAGCGAGCCCGGCGATGAAACCACGAGTTCGAGCAACTTGCGACAGGATTGGCCGCTTGCGACTTGGCGCGAACGTCGGCACTGGGGGCGGCGATCGCGCGAAGCCGCAAGCGGCCGGAAATTTCGCCGAACGGGATAACGGGTCAACGGATGAACGAGTCAACGGGATAACGGTCCGACGATGGCGCGGCAGCGGGATTTCGCTTGCTCGGCGATGCGCGGGGGGGTATGGTCGGATTCGGACAAATGACCGCCTGCTGAAGGAGCGTATTTTGCGCGCAGGTGTGGACGGCTCGTCGTCGCCGAGCGCGGGCGATGGGCCGCAGGCAAGCGTGACGAATCTGTTCGGTGCCGGACTGGAGGATGCCCTGGTCCGGGCCTCGGGGGGTCGGCTATCCGATTTGCACTGGTTTCGGACGGACTGGCAGCGCGGCGGGGCGCTGACGGGGTACGGCCGATATGCGCACGAGTCCGGGCCGGTGGCGGTGGTGGCGAAGCTGCCGGTGCCGCCGCGGGAGCTGCGCTGGCTGGGTCGATTGCAGCCCGAGCATCACGGGGCGGGGGAGGTGGCGCCGCGGCTGTACGCCGGGGGCGAGGCGCTCAACGGCTACGACCTGGCGTGGGTGGTGATGGAGCGTCTGGCGCACGGTCCGCTGGACGGGGCGTGGGACGCCGCGGCGTACGACCTGCTGGCCGAGGCCGCGGGGCGGTTTTACAGCGCGGCCGAGACGGTGGCGGTGGACGAGCCGGCGCGGCGGGAGGATTGGCCGGCGATCCTCGATCGGGCGCGCAAGCACTTGCGCGACCACGTCACCGCCGACGAGCAGCGATGGAACAAGGCGATCAAGGCGTTGCAGAAGAAGCTGGCGGAGGTGCTGGCGACATGGACGGCGCGCGACGTGAGCTACTGGTGCCACGGCGACCTGCACCTGGCCAACGCGATGACGCGGGCCCGGCCGCCGCACGGGCCGGCGCTGCTGTTCGACTTCGCCGAGGTCCACGCGGGGCACTGGGTCGAGGACGCGGTGTACCTGGAGCACCTGTACTGGGGCCGGGAGGATCGGCTGGGCGGGCGGAAGCTGGCGCGGCAGATCGCCCACGAGCGCAAGGCGCGCCGGCTGCGGATGGACCCCGACTGGCCGCGGCTGGCGAACGTGCGCCGCGCCCTGCTGGCCGCGGCCGCCCCGGCGTACCTGCGCCACGAGGGCAACCCCGCCCACCTCGCGGGCGCGCTGAACGTGCTGGAGCGCACGCTGGGGCAGTTGAAGTGATGCGGCGGAGGCGCAGCGCGGAGCGATGGTGTCGCTCTGCGGTGAATCTTCGTCGCGCAGCGCGGCGAAGCGATTAAGTTCGACCGATGTGTTAACCGATGATTAAGGTGCAGGAAAAACCCGAGCATCGGTCAACGATTCGGCGGCGGACGGTCAACAGCATCAACTCAGGTCCGCGTGACCAATACTGGCTACACGAACCGCTTCCCTCGTCCCTTTCGTTGACCGATGCACGGGTTTTTTCGTGGGGCGAGCGGGCAACGAGCCGACCGAATTCACATCACGCCGCTGTTGCGCAGCAGATCGAAGAACTGATCGGTGAACACGAAGTTGTGCTCGGGAAACGCCATGCCGGCCATGTTGCGGTCGATGTGGCTGAACATGAGGTCGATGCGTGCGATTTCGCGCGGCGCGGGGCGCAGCGCGGGATCCGCGGCTTCGCTGGGGGATTGGCTCAGCGCGTGGCTTTGGGCGTGGTCGAGCATGGTGACGATGCCGGTGGTCGCGGCGCCGGCGTCGTCGATGCGGTCGAGCGTGGCCTCGTAGAACAGCGTCTGGCCGGGAAAGACGTCGGTGTCGAACACGGCCTTGCCGATCTTGGCGAGGATGACCTTCTCCCGGAAGTCGCGTGCGTGGCCGACGAGGATGCCGGCGGTCTGAGCCATGCCTTCGATGATCAGCGGCGCGGGCATCACCGGCCGATGCGGGAAGTGGTCGTGCAGGTGCTCCTCGGCGAGCGAGACGTTCTTCACCGCGATGCAGCGTTGGGCCTTGCGAAGCTCGGCAATGCGATCGATCCACATCCAGCGCATGGTGGGAAGTGGGAAGTGCGAAGTCGGAAGCGGGAAGTGCGTGCGTGCACGACTTCCGACATCCGCGTGGCGACTTCCGACTTAGTTCTCCAGCTTCAGCTCGACGAAGTTGACCAGGGCATCGACGGTGAAGACATCGACGACGCGGCTGACGTTGCGGTCTTCTTCAAGCGCGGTGAAGTCGGCGTAGGGCATCAGCTCCTTGAGCTTGGCCAGGCCCGCGTCGGTGACCTGCCCGTCCTGCACGTAGTCGGGGTTCTGCAGGGCCGACTCGGGGATCATCTCGCCCTGCTCGATCTTGATGCCGAACGCTTTTTCCAGGCGGAAGGAGATGTCCAGGTAATCGATCGACTCGGCGCCGAGGTCCGCGCCCAGCGCGGCCTTGGGCTCGACCTCGTCCTCATCGACGCCCAGCGCATCGATGAGCACGTCCTGAACCTTTTGGTAGATTTCATCACGATCCATGGTCGTTTGGCTCCAATGACGAATGACGAATGACGAACGACCAATGCACGGAGCGAACCGCGACTCGGCCAATCGTCACTGGTCATTGGTCATTTGACATTTGCCTCAGCACGAATTTTCCCTGCACTGCCGTGGTCCCGTTGACTTCGCCGATGCCCTTGAACGACACGCGCTGGCCCTCGGCTTTGCCTCGCTCGACGGTGACGCGAAGCTGCTCGCCCGGCCGGACCATGTTACCGTACCGCACGTTGCGTACTTCCGCTACCACCCATGGCGCGGGGTCGTCGCCGAGCAGGCGGCGGGCGGCCTGGACCATCGCTTCGAGCATCATCACGCCCGGCAGCACGGGGAAGCTGGGGAAGTGGTCGGCCAGGTACTCCTCAGCCGCGGTGACGTTCTTCACCGTGACGATGCGCTCGTCGGTCCGCTCGATGACGTGGTCGACCAGCTCGAATCTCATGGGCGGTGAGGGTAGCCATCGCGGGGCGCGTCGGCAACCAGTGGCGGGTGCCCGAACGGTTGGCTACCATAGCCGATTGCGGTTTGCGGCGGGATTCGGGGGTCTAAGATGCGCTCCGCCGTCAGCGCGAGAAAGTGATCGGACATGGCCTTATCCGACATCCGCATCCGTGGCGCCCGCGAGCACAACCTGCGGGGCGTCGACCTGGACATCCCGCGGGACAAGCTGGTGGTAATCACCGGTCTGTCGGGCAGCGGCAAGAGCTCGCTGGCGTTCGACACGATTTACGCCGAGGGCCAGCGGAAGTACGTCGAATCGCTGTCGGCGTACGCGCGGCAGTTCCTGGAGCAGATGTCCAAGCCGGACATCGAGGAGATCGAGGGCCTGCCGCCGACCATCGCGATCGAGCAGCGCTCGGCCAGCCACAACCCGCGCTCGACGGTGGCGACGACGACGGAGATCTACGACTACCTGCGGCTGCTGTTCGCCCGGGCGGGCCGGCCCCACTGCTGGCACCGCGATGAGAAGGCCAACGCCTGCGGTCGGCCGATCACCAGCACCAGCGCCACGCAGATCGTCGAGCAGATCATGCAGATGCAAGCGGGGACCAAGCTGATGGTGCTGGCGCCGCTGATCCGCGGCAAGAAAGGCGAACACCGCGAGGCCCTGCAGGGCATTCAGCGGCAGGGCTTCGTGCGGGCGCGGATCAATGGCGAGGTGTTGGACCTGCGCCGCGCCCCGGAGCTGAACAAGCGCAAGCAACACACGATCGAGGCGGTGGTCGATCGGATCATCATCAAGGATGAGATCCGAAGCCGGCTGGCCGACTCGATCGAGGTCGCGCTCAAGGCCACCGAGGGGCTGGTCCTCATCACGGTGATGGACGAGGCCAACGGCAAACAGCGGTGGCGCGACCAGCTCTACAGCGAGAAGTACGCCTGCCCGCAGCACCCCGAATGCGCGCTGGAAGACCTGGCGCCGCGGCTGTTCAGCTTCAACAGCCCGTACGGCGCGTGCCCGGCGTGCGACGGGCTGGGCACGATCATGGAGTTCGATGAGCAGTTGATCGTGACCGAGCCGGCGCTGAGCTTGACCGACGGCGCGATCGAGGCCTGGCGGCGGCACGGCAAGCGGATGAACATCTATTACAACCGCCTGATCCGCCAGTTCTGCCGCGACTTCGGCGTCGAGGCCGACCAGCCGTACAAGGATCTGAGCAAGAGCGCCCGCCGCATCCTCATGCACGGCACGACCACGCGCGACGAGTCACGCTACAACACCCACTTCGAGGGCGTGATCCCCAACCTCCAGCGTCGCTGGGAGAACACCGACAGCGAGTACGTCAAGCAGCGGCTGCACGCTTACCTGAGCGAGGCGCCGTGCGAGACGTGCGGCGGGGCGCGGCTGCGGACCGAATCGCTGCACGTGATGATCCAAGCCGACGTGAAAGACGCCGGCGCCGGCGCCGCGTTCGGCGAGCCGGGGCTGTTCAACGTCCACGACGTGACGGGCATGACCATCGGCCGGGCGCGAGACTTCTTCGACCGGCTCACGCTCACCGAAGAGCAGACCCACATCGCCCAGCCGATCGTGAAGGAGATCCGCGCCCGGCTGGGGTTCATGTGCGACGTGGGCCTGGACTACCTCACGCTGGACCGGTCGACCGGCTCGCTCTCCGGCGGCGAGGCGCAGCGCATCCGCCTGGCGACCCAGATCGGCTCAGGGCTCACCGGCGTGCTCTACGTGCTCGACGAGCCGTCCATCGGCCTGCACCAGCGGGACAACGGCCGGCTCCTGGACACGCTGGGAGCCATGCGCGACCTGGGCAACACGGTGGTGGTGGTCGAGCACGACGAGGAGACCATCCGGCGGGCCGACTTCGTGGTCGACCTGGGGCCCGGCGCGGGCGAGCACGGGGGTGAGCTGGTGGTGGCCGGCACGCCCGAGGACGTCTGCCGCAGCCAGCGCTCGCTGACCGGGCAGTACCTCTCGGGCAAGCGGACCATTCCGGTTCCCGGGCGCCGGCAGGAACCCGACGGACGCTGGCTCCGCGTGATCGGGGCGCGCGAGCACAACCTGCGGGGCATCGACGTGTCGATCCCGGTGGGGCTGCTGAGCTGCGTGACCGGCGTGTCCGGGTCGGGCAAATCG
>CAZUHK010000194.1:3248-5436 GCA_964620345.1 uncultured Planctomycetaceae bacterium | reverse complement strand
CTCGATCTTGTCGACCACGATGTTGCCCCCGGGGTAGTTGGCATCAATTGTGATCTCACCCATACATACTACCGTACTGCAGAATAACACGAACATAGCACAAGTTGTAATCCTCATATCTTACATTGTCCTTGAGCGAACTTGTTTTTCTACAGAAATCTGCTAGTTCGGGACGTTTAGCGCCAATATAACTGATAGATGCTATGTGCCGGGCTGACGCGGCCGCGGCGCGTTGACGGGGGCCGCTGAGTGTTAAGCTCCAATTCTCGTTCACCTTTTCACAGGAAGGAGCTTTCCATGTCAGCGACCCCCGATTCACGATTGTATCACGGACTCGACTCGCCAAGCTATCCCCAATTCGCCGCGTCTGTACCTCGCCTTCGAGCCGGGCGTGTTCGAGGTAGTCGGGGTCTACCTCGTAACTCACGCCGGCGTCGGCCTCGGGCATCGAAAGAAATATTGTCACCGGTGCCAACTGATTGGCGGTCTGTTCGGCCGGCGGCGCGAAGCAGTGCCATTGCGGTGCCACCTCCGGAAGCAACCGCTTGCGGTGCCAGTCCTGTGACGCTCATGTGAGCGCTTTTGGCACTGCAAGCCGTCAGGTGACGGGGGTTGTGATCCCGTTGCATGCAGGCGAATGCGGGTGCGACTCGCACCCATGCCCACTTGGCGTAAGTGCGTGCAAATAAGCACGTTGTCTCTCACGTGACGGGGTGCGACCCCGTCACGTAGATTTGAGATTCTGAGACGCCCCCGGGAGGTTTCGGCCCGGTTTTGGGCGCTACCCCGTCACGTGATTTCGTTTCGCGTGGCAGCGGCGGAGTCGCGAAACCCCTTTGTTTACTGGCCGAAACGCACAAGGCCCGCTGCCAGTGGGCAACGGGCCTTGCTTGGGCCAGAGACGAGTCGCGATGACTCGTCGAATGGAGCCGGCGGGAATTGAACCCGCGTCCCGTGACAGTCAGTCAGGCGCTTCTACGTGTGTATTCGATGCTTTGATCTCGCCGTTGGCGCCGCCATCGACAGCGTTGCCTCGGGCCAGTCTCAGGAAGTTTTAGTCCAACGTCGCTGAGACGCCGGTGTTGGACGAGCCCGCTGATTTTCATCCCACACCCGTCGCGGGCATCGGGCGTGGGACGTGGCCGCATTAAGCAGCCAGAGCGAAGTTGCCAGTGTTGGCAGATAGTGTTTGCACTCTGTTTAACGAGGCCTGAGTGCACCTCGACACGCCACGCAAGACCTTCCCTGTCCGGTCGATACCGATCGGCCCCAGTTGTCAAAGAGCCACCATTATAGCAGCGGGTCGATGGAGATTCCGGTGGTCGAATGTTTTTGGGCTGTGGCGCGGCGGCGCGGGCGGGGTGAGCGCGGCGGCGGGCTTGAGGACGTGCGACCCGCCGGTCGTTGGGAGGCCCGGTTGCCCCGCGGTCGCATCCTGGTTGCCGTCAGCACGCCCACCACGCCACGCTCATCGTGCTGGGCGCCTCGGGCAAGGGCCGCACGGCCCGCTTGCTCGCCGGCGATGTGCCCGCGCAGATCATCCGCAGCGTCGATCGCCCCGTGCTCATCTTCCCGCCCCGACTGGTCGGGCAGGGTGTAGACCTTTCCACGAAGATCACGACGAGCAAACGAAGCTTCAGACCGGATGAACAGGATTGACTGGATTCTGCCGCGCGCCGATGCCCAAGCAATCGGGCGATCCGGTGGAACCTTTGAATCCTGTCTGATCATTCTGCTTCGTGTCATTGTGTCTTCGTGATCTTCGCGGTTGATCGGATCCCGACCGCCAGCTCGTATTGCTCGGCGATGTGGTCGGCGCTCTCGCGGCCGGCGTGGTGGGCGGTGAACTTGTCGACCACCTCATCCAGCGCCGCGATCTGCGCCGCGCGCCTGGCCGGGTCGTCGATCAAGCGAGTCAACTCGTCGGTCAGCGGTTGCACGTCGCCCCAGAAGGGCACGAACTCACGCACCACGTGCCCCGCGCGACTCGGCGAAGGCCGGCCCAGCGCGATCAGGTTGGGCAGCGTGAACGTGCGCGTGTCGACCAGGTGTCGGCCGAACAGGTTCCACACCAGCGGGTTGACCTTGTACACGATGGCCATCGGTTTGCGATGCCGGGCGATGTGTAGCGACACCGTGCCCGAGACGGTGAGCACCGCGTGGGCCCAGTGGATCGCCGCGTCGGTTC
>CAZUHK010000194.1:0-3238 GCA_964620345.1 uncultured Planctomycetaceae bacterium | reverse complement strand
GTCGGTTCGGCCGTGGGTGAAGTGAATCGCGTGGTGGGGCGATGGCACGATCCGCCGCAGCGTCGCCTGGGCCTTTTCGTCGACCGCGCCGACCACGGCGCACGCCTGCGGGTGGGTCGTGTGAAGCCGGACGAACGCCTCGTGCAGCAGCGGCCAGTTTCGCTTCAGCTCCGTCGGCCGCGAGCCGGGCAGCAGCGCGACCCTCGGCGAGCCGGTCGGGAACCCGGCGCCGAGCGCCGCCAGCGCCGCCGGCTCCAGGGGATGATCGAACGCGGGGTGACCGATGAACTTCGCGTTGACCTTGTGTGCCCGAAACCACACCGGCTCGAACGGCAGCAGGCACAGGACCAGGTCCGACCATTTCTGCAGCCGACTCACCCGCCAACTCGCCCAGGCCCAGACCTGCGGGGCGACCAGGTGCACCACGCGCGTGGCCGGCCGGTCGGCGGTGGGGCGAGGGTACATCTTCTTGATCGCGCGGCAGTAGCTCCAGTTGGCCGCGGGCGAGTCGGTCGGCACGTGCACGCCGATCGCGTGCTCGCGGGCCCAGCGCTTGACGCGGCCAAGCCGCTTGAAGTGGTCGAGCACCTGCCACGCCGAGTCGCCGCCCATCCGGCCCACGGCCGCGGTCTGCTCAAACACCTCGCATCCCGCGGCCGCCATCTTCGGCCCGCCCAGACCGTAGATCGGCACGCCCGGAAGGCGCCGCCGCAACGCCGCGATCGCGCTGGCCGCGTGATCGTCGCCACTGGGCTCAAAAGCGGTGAACAGGATGCACGGCCGGTCGCTCACAGAACCACTGGAATCGGCAGACGCGGGAAAGTCAACTGGCGGAGGAAAGAGACGGAGAGATAAAGGGCGCGATGGTCTTCCCTTCGTCCCTTCGTCGCCATGTCCCTTCGTCGCTACGTCGCTATCATCCCGGCATGCAACGCCAGACCCCCGAAGGCATCATCCTCGCCTGCGACTTCTGCGGGATCGACTGGGACATGGTCAAGCCGATGATCGAAGGTCACCAGGGCTCGATCCTGTGCATCGACTGCCTCGCCGCGGCGATCGACGGCGCCGCCGAGCGCGACAGCGCGTTCAAATGCACGCTCTGCCTGCGCGAGCTGGACCCCGGCGAACGCGCCTGGGCCCACCCCACCGCGCCGACCGAGGCCCACGAAGATGCGGTCGTCTGCTGGGACTGCCTGCAGCAGGCCGATCGCGCGTTCGCCAAGGATGAGGACACCGACTGGCAACGCCGCATCCCGCCGGACAAGCGGTGGAAGTGATCACCGCGCCGACGGGATTGGCCACAAAGCAACACGGTCGCTTCGCGCTTGGGCGCGACGTCGCTTGCCCGGGTTTACTCCGCCAGCCCTTGCCCGGCGAGGAAGGTGCCGATGGTGCGGCGGAGCTGCGGGTCGGTGGGGTCAAAGTCATCGTGGCCGGCATCGGTGAGGATCAGCGTGCTGTCGGCCGCGGCGGCGTGAAGTCGGGTCGCGTGCGACGCGGGCACGACGCGGTCGGCCTTGCCGTGCAGGATCAGCACCGGCCCGGCGTAAGTTTCCAAAAAAGAAAGATTGTCGAACGGGTCGCGCAGCAGGAAGCCCGGATACCCCGCGCGCCACGCGAGCGAGCCGGTGCTGGTAAAGGTGTTGTGCAGGATCATCGCCGCCGGCGGGCGCGTGCGGGCGACGTCGCACAGCACGCCGCCGCCGATCGAAAAGCCGTAGTAGATCAGCCGATCGGCGTCGACCTCGTCGCGCGCCGCGGTCTGCTCGATCGCCTGGAGAAAATCCGCGGTGATGCCCGCTTGCGACGGCGAGCCGCCCGACCGGCCGTAGCCGCGGTACTCCACGAGCAGCACGCCCATGCCGCGCCCACGGTAGGGCGCGACGATCGGCGCCCACATCTCGATCAGCTCGCCGTTGCCGTGGGCGATGACCATCAGCGGCGCGGGCACGTCGGCCGCCGCGCCGTCGGCCGGCAGGTACCACGCTTCGACCGGTGCGTCGTCCGGGCCGACCCGGAACGACTCCAGCCCGGCCGGCTCGGTCATGCGCGAGCGATCGAACGGCGGGATGACGTGCCGCGGAAACAGCACGTGCCGCTGAAGCACGAATCCGCCGATCAGCCACACCGCGGCGATCGTCAGCAGTATCCAACCCATGCGGCGGACCCGTCGGACCACGGCTCGGCGGCGATCGCTCATCCGGGGCCGTGGGCTCAGCTCGCAACCTGCTTGGCCGCGTCCAACGCCGCGGCGTAGTCCGGCTCCTGCGCGATCTCGGGCACCAGCTCGTGGTAAACCACTTTGCCGTCCCGGCCGATCACGCTGACCGACCGCGCCAGCACGCCCAGCTCCTGCACCCGCAGGCCGGTGGCCATGCCGAACTTGTGCGTCTTGTAGTCGCTGAGGCACTCGACGTTCTCGATGCCCGCGGCGCCGCACCAGCGCTTCTGCGCGAACGGCAGGTCCATGCTCACGGTCAGCACGACCACGTCATCGCCCAGGCCCGCCGCCTGCTCGTTGAACTTGCGGGTCTGCGTGTCGCACACGCTGGTGTCCAGCGATGGCACGGTGGACAGCACCACCACCTTGCCGCGGTAGTCGCTGAGCTTTTTGGCCGACAGGTCGGTCGCGATCAACTCCGCGTCGGCCACCTCGGCCCCGACGCTCAGGCCTTCGCCGGTCAGGTGTAGCGGGTTGCCCTTCATCGTTACGGTCTTGGCTGCCATGGAAAGTCTCGCATTGGGGTGATCGGTTTGGGTGAGTATAGCCCGACCGCGTGCCGCCTGCGTCTGAATGGATCGATGTGTGAACTCGAAACGGTGGTCGTCGGCGATGAATCGCCAGTCCATCGGTCGTACCCCATGGTCGCGCCCCGGCCGCCGTCGCCAGGACACGACAGGCCCGGGCGTGTTCGGTGTCGCCGCGTTGTTCGGCCCGGTCGCGCATCATCATCGCCCTGTCGCTGTCCGCCCCGCCACCCCCGCGAGCCAGGCCCCGGCGTCGCCCGGCCGAAAATCCGCGTTTTCCACGCCCCAACCGGGCGGACAAACCACCCCACCGCGCCCCAGCCCGTCGCTGTCCGCCCCACCCCCCGGCCCCGCCGGACCGCTGCACCGTAAACTCTTTGTTTAACAGTTCTTGCGCGCTGACCCGCCCCGTGTCCGCCCGTGTCCCCCCGGACACGGGGTTCTCGGGCTTCGGTTGCCGGCAGTGCGACCACCTCACACCCCCGCCCGG
>CAZUHK010000193.1:1372-5444 GCA_964620345.1 uncultured Planctomycetaceae bacterium | reverse complement strand
GAGCCGTGATATTCACCACCGGCAAGGTGCGGAAAGCCCTCGATCGCCTCTTTAGCGAGCCATCACCGTCTCTCATTCGGCTGATTCGCAAGAATATGTCCGATTCTACGGTGCCTCCCGCGCAGATCGGACAAGCTCTGCGACGTGTGTGGGACGCGAACTCCCCCACCACCGCTCACATCGCGCCCGAACCACAGCAAACGCCCAAGCCGATCAAAGCAGGCAAGCGAGCTACGACCGATTACGCCGAGAGCCATCATACCGCCGGCAAGCCGAACGAAGTGATCGAACTCTACCGGGGACTTGATCGCTTTTGCCAAGATATCGCACCTGGCCGCGTCACTCGCGCATACAAGGCGAAGTACATTAGCTGGGCTCTGGACAAGGCGATCTTCTGTTGTGCGTGCCTGCAGCGAGGCGGTCTTCGTGTTTGGGTGAAGACAGACCCAAAGGAGCTTGATCCTGACTCGGCCTTCGCACGAGACGTATCCAAAATCGGACACTGGGGAGTCGGCGACGTTGAACTCGCAGTCAACGGAGTTGACCGGCTGAGTGATGCGGAGGAGTACATCCGCAAGTCGTTCGATCGGGTGACTTGCAATAGAAAGAATTAAAGCAGAACAAGCAGCTACACTCTCGGGCAATCCCGCTGCGCCACCTCGCCGCCGGAGAGCTTGTAGGTTCGTCCAGCACGTCCGTAGCGTGTGCATTTCTGATTACGGCGGGTTAAAAAATCGGCCTGTAAGGTTCCAACGCCGTGGCCGACTCATGTCGGACCGCGTTGGTTCTGACAGGAGTCGGCTGATGGCCTCACAAACCGCGACACTGACCATTGCCGGGCAGAACGCCTTTGACCAAGCGGTCGAGGGCGTAACCGGCCGGCTGCTTTCGGGGGTTTCCATCGACACGGTTCAGGCCAACGTCGGCCTGCGGTGCAACCTCGCGTGCCGGCACTGCCACGTCGAGTCGTCGCCCAAGCGACAGGAGCAGATGACCTGGCAGACGATGCGGGACGTGCTCGCCGCCGCCGGTCGGGCCGGGGCCAAGACGCTGGACATCACCGGCGGGGCGCCGGAGATGCACCCGTACTTCCGCGAATTCATCGATGTCGCGCGGGCGGCGGGCCTGCGCGTGATGGTTCGGACGAACCTGACGATCATGCTTCAGCCGGGCTACGCGGGATTCCCGCACTGGTTCGCCGAGCGCGGGGTGCATCTGGTCGCGTCGCTGCCGTGCTACCTGCCGAACAACGTGGACCGGCAGCGGGGCCGGCATGTCTACACGGACAGCGTGGAAGTGATCCAGCGGCTGAACCACGTCGGCTATGCCCGTGACGACGACAAGCAACTGGACCTGGTCTACAACCCGCTGGGCCCGTCGTTGCCGCCCGAGCAGCGGCCGCTGGAAGAGGCGTACCGGGTGGCGCTGTTCAACGAGCACGACATCCGTTTCAACCAGCTTCTGACGATCACGAACATCCCGATCGGCCGCTTCCTGCACGACCTGGCCCGCGACGGTCAGGCCGAGCCGTATATGCAGCTTCTGCGCGACAGCTTCAACCCCGACACCGTCGATGGGTTGATGTGCCGCCACCAGTTGCACGTGGGCTGGGATGGGACGATGTACGACTGCGACTTCAACTACGCGCTGGGTTTGCCGGCCGAATCCGACTCGCCGCACGTGCGCGACTTCGATCCGGCGACCTTCCGCGGGCGACACATCACGACGGGCGATCACTGCTTCGCGTGTACCGCCGGCTGCGGTTCATCGTGCGGCGGTTCGCTGGTCAAAGACGCGCACGCCCCCACGTGAAGAAGGAAGCCGCGATGGTCTACTGCATGGGACAACGATGCATGATCGAAATAGAATGCCCAAACGCCGACGCGATGAAGGTGTGCGGTGACGGCCTGCCGTGTTCCTGCTCGATGCAACGGCGGATCGGCCATGTCTGGTTCGCACTGCTCATCCTGCCACTGGGCATCCACCACGTCCGCTACTTGGCCCGCTTCGGGCCGCGAACCCTCTGCATCGGGCAGGAGCGTATCGCCGTCACTGATGACGAATCTTCGAGCGTGTGAATCAACATAATCAAAAAGGACATCAAGTGAGTGTTGCTGTGAATCAGACCGATGCGAATAAACCGAGCGTCGCCGGGCAGGCCGCGAACGACCGATGGAGCCAGTGGATTCGCCTGGCGTCCGTGATTATCACGGTACTGGCATTGCTGACAATCGCGCGTCTGTTGCCGATGGGTCGGATCGTGGACTTTCTCGGCGCGGCGGTCCAGGGCATGGGCATCTGGGGCCCGCTGGTGTTCGCAGGGGTCTATGTGATTGCCACCGTGTTGATGCTGCCGGGCGCGGCGTTGACGCTGGCCGCGGGGGCGATTTTCGGGCTGCTCTGGGGCACGGTGGCGGTGTCGGTTGGCTCGACGACCGGTGCGGCGCTGGCGTTTCTCATCGGCCGCTACCTCGCCCGGGACACCGTCGAGCGGCGGCTGGGGCGGTTTCCCAAGTTCCGCGCGGTCGATCGGGCGGTGAGCGAAGGCGGCTGGAAGATCGTGGCGCTGCTGCGGCTGTCCCCGGCCATCCCGTTCAATCTTCAGAACTATCTCTACGGCCTGACCGCGATCCGGTTCTGGCCGTGCGTGGTGGCAAGTTGGATCGCCATGCTGCCGGGCACGTTCATGTACGTCTATCTCGGCTACGCCGGTCGGGCCGGCGTCGCGGCGGCGGCGGGCGAGAGCGCCGGTCGCACGCCGGCGCAGTGGGCCATGCTCGGCGTGGGGCTTGTCGCCACGATCGCCGTGACGGTCTACGTCACCAAACTCGCCCGCCGCGCCATCGCCCATCAGTCCGGTGCCGCCGAAGAGCTGACCGAATCCGACCCATCGCAAAAGGACAATCCCGTGACACCCAAACCCGCCCGTCGCATTGTGACCGCGGCCTACGCGATCGTCGCCTTATCCATCGTGGTCCTCGCCGGCTGCGCGTACGCGAATCAGAATCTGCTCAAGGGGATGTTCGGTCCACCCGAGGCGACGCTGACCGAGGCCTATGCCGACAACCCCGCCGGACCAAGCTTCGATCACGCGGCGTTCGACAAGCTGCTGAACCAGCACGTCGACAAAGCCGGCGGCGTGGATTACGCGGGCATGATGACCCAGCGCAAGACGCTTGAGGCATACCTCGATCGAATCGCCAAGGCGCCGTTCGACAAAATGGGACGTGACCAGAAGCTGGCGCTGCTCATCAACGCCTACAACGCTTTCACGCTTGAACTGATCCTCGAACATTGGAACGGCGGGCAGCTTGATTCGATCAAAGACATCCCCAATCAGTGGACGGATGAACGCTGGGTGATTGCCGGTCAGACGTATTCGCTGAACCAGATCGAGCACGAGCAGATTCGGCCCAAGTTTAAGGAACCGCGCATTCACTGGGCGCTGGTCTGTGCCGCGGTCGGTTGCCCACCGCTGCGCAGCGAAGCGTACGTCGCCGCGCAAATCGACAAGCAACTGGCCGACCAGACCAAGTACGTGCATACGCATGACAAGTGGTATCGCCTGGATCAGGCATCCGACACGGTGCATCTGACGCGGCTCTACAAATGGTACGGCGGCGACTTCGAGCAGGTCGCTGGCTCCGTTCTGGCCTACGTCGCCCAATACGACCCCGACCTCAAGGCCGCCCTCGATGCCGGGCGATCCCCCCGCATCAAGTGGCTCGAATACGACTGGTCGCTCAACAGCCAGGAGAACGTCAAGTGACCCAAGCCCCCGAAGCAACAACCGATCGATCCGTCCCCCACGACGTGGACATCGAAGCGCTCAACCCGCTGGACGAACACAACCGCAAGCTGCGCGACAACGTGCATCCCCCGCAGTGGGCCAACCCGACACCGAGCGGCCGGTACAACCTGGTCGTGATCGGCGCCGGCACCGCGGGGCTGGTCACCGCGGCGGGCGCGGCCGGCCTGGGTGCGAAGGTTGCACTGGTTGAGCGATCGCTGATGGGCGGCGACTGCCTGAACGTCGGCTGCGTGCCGAGCAAGGCGCTGATCCGTTGCGCCC
>CAZUHK010000193.1:0-1362 GCA_964620345.1 uncultured Planctomycetaceae bacterium | reverse complement strand
GATGTTGGATCGCATGCGTCGCCTGCGATCCAACATCGCCCCGCACGATTCGGCCGAACGCTTCAGCGAACTGGGCATCGACGTGTTCATCGGTCAGGCCCGATTCGCCAAGTCCGGCGAGGTCCACGTGGGCGATCGTGTGCTCAAATACGCCAGGGCCGTCATCGCCACCGGGGCGCGGGCGATCGAACTGCCCATCCCCGGTCTGGCCGAGGCCGGCTACCTGACCAACGAGACGGTGTTCTCCCTGACCGAGCTGCCGCCGCGACTGGCCGTCATCGGTGCCGGGCCGATCGGCTGCGAGTTGGCCCAGACCTTCGCACGCTTCGGTTCGCAGGTCACGTTGGTCGAAGCGACCGGGCAGATTCTTCCGCGTGAGGACCAGGAGGCGGCCAAGCGTGTTCGGGCGTCGCTCGAACGCGACGGCGTGATGATCATCTGCGGCGGCAAGGCGGCGGAGATCTCGCGCGACGGCCAGGAACGGCTGATCAAGCTCGAGTGCGATGGCCGCAAACACGACGTGTGCTGCGATACGATTCTCGTCGGCGTGGGCCGGGCCCCGAACGTCGAGGGCTTGAATCTCGAAGCGGTCGGCGTGGACTACGACAACAGGCAAGGCGTGAAGGTGGACGACCGCCTGCGAACGAGCAACAAGCACATCTACGCGGCCGGCGACATCTGCTCGCCATTCAAGTTCACCCACGCCGCCGACGCGATGGCGCGGATCGTGCTCCAGAACGCCCTGTTCTTCGGGCGAGCCAAGGCGTCCGATCTGATCATCCCCTGGTGCACCTACACCGATCCGGAGATCGCCCACGTCGGCCTGTACGAAGATCAGGCCCGCGAACAGGGCATCGATGTGCAGACCTTCAGCATCGAGCTTTCCGACGTCGATCGCGCGATCCTCGATGGCGAGGACGAGGGCCTGCTCAAAGTGCACGTCAAGAAGGGGTCGGACAAGATCGTCGGCGCGACGCTCGTCGCCAGCCACGCGGGGGACATGATCAGCGAACTGACGCTGGCAATGACAGCCGGCGTCGGCCTGGGCACGCTGGCCAAGACCATCCATCCCTATCCCACACAGGCCGAGGCGATCAAGAAAGCCGCCGACGCCTACAGCCGCACCCGGCTCACCCCGACCGTCAACAAACTCTTCGAGAAGATTCTGGCGTGGCGGCGATGAGTCGCCACGCCTCGATCGACGGACGTTCCGTCGATCACTTCCCTGTGACTGAAAGGACCGCACATGCGTTGGATGACCACATTGTTTCTGGCACTGGCCCTCGGCCTCGGCCTGGCTTTGGCCGGCTGTGAAAGTTCGGAGAACACCGGGGCCGACGGCTCGGGCACGAAGTCGCACTC
>CAZUHK010000192.1:0-5461 GCA_964620345.1 uncultured Planctomycetaceae bacterium | reverse complement strand
CGCGCTTAGAGCAGCGGGTATGACTTTTCTGCCCCTTCCCCCTCTCAGGGGGAAGACTGGGATGGGGGTTGGGCGTCGTCCTCGTACGGCGAAGGGACGTTTCCAGAGATTCGCAGCCCCGACCCTCACCCCGGCCCTCTCCCTCCGAGGCAGAGGGTGCAGAAAGATGACGCCGATTGCTCTAACGTTCGGCGGACAACTGTTCCAGTCGGCGGCCAAGCGGCGGTGAAATGGACACCATGTCCGGATCGCCCGACGAATCAAGGGCCGCGAGCGATTCGGGCAATTGCTTCAACGATTCGCGTGCCCGTTCGCGTGCGGCTTCGATGGAAAAGTCGAACGCCGGTTCTTGTTTTCCGGCGCGGATGACCGGCTCCAGCAACGCCCGGCCCGGGTGCGATTCGTCGTGCAGGGCCAGCGTGTCGCGGTGCAGCTCGCCCCGGCGACATTCGCGGAAGACCTGCTTCTGCCCGGGATAGATCGTCTTGCCCGACGAAAGCTTGGTCCGTGGCCGGCCGGCGTAGGCCACCAGTTTGTAGGCGAAATCGAGGTCGGGCACATCCGGGCTGACCGCCAGTTTCGTCCCCACGCCGAAGGCGTCGATCGGCGCCTCGGCCCGCACGATTTGGGCGATCGCGTGTTCGTCCAGGCCGCTGGAAGCGACGATGCGAACCTGCTGAAGTTGAGCCGCGTCGAGCTTGCGTCGGGCGGCTTTGGCCAGGTCGATCAAATCGCCCGAGTCCAGTCGGACCGCCCCGATCGACAGCGGCGCGTCCGGGTCGCTTGCCAGTTCAATGACACGATCGACGCCCGCCAGCGTGTCGTAGGTGTCCACCAGCAACGTGGTGCGGGGGTACTGCCGGGCGAAGCTTCGCAAGGCCGATGCTTCGTCGTCGTGGGCCTGAACGTAGCTGTGGGCCATCGTGCCGAAGGTGGGGATGGCATACCGCTTGCCCGCCAGCGCGTTGGAGGTTCCGGTGAAGCCGGCGAGGTACGAGGCGCGTGCCACCTTCAACGCCGCGTCCGTCCCGTGCGACCGTCGCGAGCCGAAGTCCACCACGTCCCGGCCCTCCGCGGCAAGCACCACCCGCGCCGCCTTCGTCGCCGCGACGCTCTGGAAGTGCACCTGATTCAACACGAAGGTTTCAATGATCTGTGCTTCGAGGATGGGCGCGACGACCTGAACCACCGGCTCGTTGGGAAAGACCACCGTTCCTTCGGGCACCGCCAGCATGTCGCCGGTAAACCGAAAGTCCCGGAGAAGATCGAGAAACGCTTGGTTGAATCGGCCCTGGTCGGCCAGGTAGGCCAGGTCGCCGTCGGTGAAGCGAATGTTCTGAACATACGCCACGACATCGGCCAGTCCCGCGGCCATGACAAAGCGGCGCTGCGCGGGCATCTGGCGAAAGAACAACTCAAACACCGCGGTGTCGCTCATGCCCTGGGCCTGGTACGCCTGGGCCATGGTCAATTCGTAAAGATCGGTAAACAACCCCTCGGCGAACACGGGCGCCGCCGCGCTGTCGTTTTCGGATTTATTCGTCATGGTCAGACTCCTCGATCACCGCACCGGCTTGCTTCATCTGGCGAATCGCCCGCTCCCCGTCGCCGGCCCGGGCGTTCACCGCGCGCGTGGCCGAGCGAATCAGATGCACTTCGAACCCCTCTTCGAGCGCATCGCGCACCGAGGCACGAACGCACACGTCCAGCGCCAAGCCCCCGATCCAGACGCGGCGGACGTCGCGGGCGCGCAATCGCTCGCCCAGGCCCGTGTCGTCAAACGCCGAGTATTGATCGCGGTCACGGTCCTGGCCCTTGAGGATTTCGATCGTCCCGGCCGGCAGGCGCAGGTCGGGGTGGTAATCCGCGCCCGGCGTGTGCTACACGCAGTGCACCGGCCAGGGCCCGCCTCGATCGGCGAAGCTGATGTGATCCGCCGGGTGCCAGTCGCGGGAGGCGACGATGGCCGCGCCGTCGCGCCGCGCCCGCTCGATCCACCGGTTCAGGATCGGCACCACCCGGTCGCCTTGCTCGACCGCCAGCGCTGCGCCGGGGCAGAAATCGTTCTGCACGTCCACCACCACGAGGGCATGATCCGCTGTCAGCTCGGGCGTTGGCATTGAAAAGTTCCCAGTGCGTCGACATCCGAATCCGGCCCGGCCGACCGGCGGCGCGATCCATGATACTTCCAGTTAGACAATCACCGGGGCACTTCGATCGAGCATTTTCTCGAATCGACTGAACCGTTGCCCCGCCCCGGCCGGCGATCTACGATGATCGTTCGTTCCCAGGCAGCACGCCGGGCCCGTCGGGTCGGCGAATGATTCGATGGCACAACAGACCCCCGCCATGCAGCGCACCTTAGCCGACGCCGCGACCGTTCGCGGGCGCGGGCTGTTCACCGGCCAGCAGGCCACGGTCACCTTCAAGCCCGCGCCGGTCAACCACGGCGTCGTCTGCTACCGCACCGACATCACCGACAGCGGGGTGCCGGCCCGCATCCCCGCGCTGATCCAGCACGTGGCCAAGCGCGATCGCCGCACCACCCTCAAGCTCGGCGACGCGACCATCGATACCTGCGAGCACGTGATGAGCGCCGTCGCCGGCCTGGGCATCGACAACCTCATCGTCGAGATCGACGGCCCGGAGTTCCCCGGCGTCGACGGCTCGGCCAAGCCATTCGTCGAAGCCATGCTCGCAGCCGGCCTGGCCGAGCAGGACCAGCCCCGCCGCGTGTTCACCATCACCGACCCGGTCACCATCGAAGAAAACGGCGCCATGATCGCCGCGCTGCCGGCCGACACCACCGGCATGGAAGTCATCTACGACCTGGAATACTCCGACGGACCCATCGGCCACCAGGTCCACGCCTATTCATCCAACAACGGTTCGTACAAGCAGCAGATCGCCCCGGCCCGCACCTTCCTGCTCGAACACGAGGCCCGCGCTTTCCAGGCCCAGGGGCTGGGCAAGCACCTCACGCCCACCGACCTGCTGGTCATCGGCGACTCGGGCGTCGTCGGCGAAAACGCCTACCGCTTCGACAACGAGCCGGCCCGCCACAAGCTGCTGGACGTGATCGGCGACCTGCAGCTCGTCGGCTGCGCGATCCGCGGGCGAATCGTCGCCTACCGCTCGGGCCACGCGCTCAACCACCGCCTGGCGCGAAAGCTGCATCAGATGATGGCCACCCACCGCCGCCGCGAGCTGCTCCGCAAGGACGGCGAGGTCGACATCCGACGCATCAGCCGCCTGCTGCCCCATCGTTACCCCATGCTGCTGATCGACCGCGTGCTCGAGGTCGAAGGCGACCAGCGCGCCACCGCCGTGAAGAACGTCACGGTCAACGAGCCGTTCTTCCAGGGCCATTTCCCCGGCACCCCGATCATGCCCGGCGTGCTGATCGTCGAGGCGATGGCGCAGCTCTCGGGCGTCCTGCTCAGCCGAAAGCTCGAGCACACCGGCAAGCTCGCGGTCCTGCTGTCGATGGACAAGGTCAAGCTGCGCAAGCCCGTGACGCCCGGCGACCAGCTCGTGATCGAAGCCCAGACGGTGCGCGTCCGCAGCCGCACCGGCCACACGATCTGCAAGGCCTACGTCGCCGACCAGCTCGCCGCCGAGGCCGAGATCAAATTCATGCTCGTCGATGCGGAACAGGAGTAGGAATCGCTCATCGATCATCGCTGATCGCTCATCGGGTTGGGCGGTCGGGCACATCATCGTTTAGCGATCATCAATCAGCGATGTCCCGAATTCACCCCACCGCGATCGTCGATCCCAAAGCCGAGCTGGCCCGGGACGTCAGCATCGGCCCCTATGCCGTGGTCGGCCCGCGGGTGACCCTCGGCCCCGCGACGCAGGTGATGAGCCACGCCGTCATCACCGGCCGCACCACCCTCGGCGCACGCAACCGCATCTGGCATCACGCCGTGCTCGGCGCCGAGCCGCAAGACCTCAAATACACCGGCGAAGACACCACGCTCGCCCTCGGCGACGACAACGACATCCGCGAGTTCGTCACCATGCACCCCGGCACCGCCAACGGCGACGGCACCACCACCGTGGGCGATCGCAACCTCTTCATGGTCGGCGCCCACGTCGCCCACGACTCCCACGTGGGCTGCCGATGCGTGCTGGGCAACAACGTCCTGCTCGCCGGCCACATCACCATCGACGACGACGCGGTGATCAGCGGCGGCGCGGCGATCCACCACTACGTCCACGTCGGCCGGTACGCCTTCATCGGGGGCAACTCCGGCGTGGTCCACGACGCTCCGCCCTACATGAACTCAGACGGCCACCCCGCCCGCGTCCGCAGCGTCAACTTCATCGGCCTGCACCGACACGGCATCGACGGCTCCACCATCGAAAACCTCAAAGAAGTCTGCCGCCTGCTCTACAAACGAGAGCGCGGCAACCAGGCCCAGGTCATCGACGCCGTCGAAGCCGACTTCGGCCACGACCCCGCATGCAAAGAAGTCTGCCGCTTCGCCCGCACCACCGCCCAAGGCCCCAACGGCCGCCGCCGCGAAGCCGACCGCAAAGACAACAAACGCAAAAGCCCGACACGATAAATCCCGGATCGCGGATCGCCGAACGTGGAATGCGAAATGCGAATCGCGAATTGCGCAAGTGCGACGCAAGCCCGGCCCCACCAACCCCGCACCATGCCTCACACCGCGCGTCCGGGAACAAAAGATGCGCGCAACCTATGTATCCCCCCGGGACTGATAAAGGGGACATTTTATTTTTCGCTCGGCGTTGCCGCTTTAGGAAGTTTTGTGACCGGAAAACGCAGGATGAAATGTTCGCCCCGGCCGGCGTTTTTGTCGCCTCCGCGTGGCCCGGCGACGTACATGTACCCCTCGTCGAAGACGACGCCGACCATCTGGTGCTTTGCCTGGCTGTCGAATAGGCGATAGACGCGAGAGAAGTTTCTGCCATCGTCGGAGATCGCGATGCAGAGCGGTCGGCGGTTGGAACGGTTCCGGTCGCCGAAGGTGCCGAGGATGGCCAACCGGCCGTCAGGCAGTCTCGTCAGCGTGATCGTATTCTCGCCTGAAGGGATGTTGGTCGGCTCGGGCGTGCTCCAGGTCTCGCCGCCGTCTTCGGTTGTCGTCGTATACCCGCGAAAGACGCCATACGTGTTTTCCCCACGCCCCATACAGACAGCGCGGCCCTCGTCACGGTCGATCCAGACGATGTCGCGGAACTCGGCGGCCTTGTACCCATCCGCGGCGAACCACTTGTAGGGCGGCCGTCTCATCCGCGGCTTCAGCAAGCGATCGACCCAGTCTTCACCGCGGGCGTCGGGATACTTGAGATAGCCCTGATCCTGCGCCTTGGCAAGCATGGCCTCGTCGTGAACCTTGATCAATTTGACCGGCCCGAGTTCTCCTTCGGTCGTGGTAACCGTTCACACTCCTTGGCGAGTTGGCAGGGGATGATCCGATAACCATGG
>CAZUHK010000191.1:0-5474 GCA_964620345.1 uncultured Planctomycetaceae bacterium | reverse complement strand
CCGGCCGACGCGGAGGTGCAGCCGCATCGCGTGATGCAGCGCTGCGCCGCCGACGACCCGCCGCTGCGCGAGGTGCGCGACGGTCACTGGGCCGCGTGCTGGTACGTCGAGGGCCACGAAAACGCCCGGGCGACGCAGCCCGATGTCGCGTTCCGCCGCGCCGCGGCCGAGGTCAGCGGCGCGTGACGAACCGCGCCGGGTCGGGCTACCATTCGGCCGATGCGCCTGAGCTTCATGAAGCCCGAGTACGGTTTCGAGCAGCTTCGCGATGAGGCGAAGGTGAAGCTGTACAGCGTGGACTACGCCGCGTTCGGCGACGATGAAGGCGCCGAGCTCTACGTCACGCGGTTCGGCTGGCCCCTGCTCGATCGGCTGCACCCGTCGCGATGGTTTGAGAACCATCACTTTTCCAGGCACGGCGAACGCCTGACCGATGGCACGGGCACGGTCTATCGCGTTCCCACGGTCGGGGACGGTCATCCGGTGGACCTGGTGGTGAAGTTTTCGCGCATGGCTCAGCAGGTGCCGCTGCACGTGCAGTCGACGTTTCCCAACGGCGTGGACCCGGTGGACATGGCCGGGGCGCGGTTCCTCAATCCCTTCGAGGAGTTCGGCGGGCTGATGGACCTGCGCCGCGGGCGCTACGGGCCGCGCCACCTGCGCATCCGCACGAAGCTGCCGCTGGCGATCTACACGCCGGCCCAGCCGATCGCTGAATGGAAGCTGGGCCGAAGCAAGAGCCGGTTCACACAGGAAGCCGCGGACGTGGCGCGCAGCCAGGAAGAGGGCCCGGGCCCGCAGGTCGAGCTTCGGCGCGACCGCGATTACGTGCTGCTCTACCACTGGGTGACGGGCTTGGACGCGGTCAAGTGTTTCCACCAGGGCCTGATCAGTGAAAGCGAGCTGCACGCGCTGACCGCACGGGTCACCAGCGAGCTGTTCCAGAAGGGCTTCAAGGTGCTGGACAACAAGCCGATGCACTTCATCCTCCGACCCCGCGGCGACCGCGACGTGATGCGCCGCCACGGCGAACCGGTGTACACGCTGATCGACTTCGAGCTGCTGGTGCGCACGCAGTTGTACTCGCAGTGGCTTAGCCGAAACCGCGGCAAACGCGCGGGGTAAGGCCGCTCGCGGCTTCGCGCTATATTCCCCCCCCCCGGTGCAACGGGCCGACGTAGCGTGAAAAACCGCGAAGCCGCAAGCGGCGCGATCTACGCCCCGGCGCGGGTGCGGAGGTTGTCCAGCACGTTCATGAAGTTGATGTAGCTGTCGTACGGCGATTCGTACGGATTGAAATACTTGTGTACGTCGCCGTCGGCGAAGTACTTGGTGCACATGTAGTAGAAGTGGTCGCTGGTGGTCAGCCGGCGCCAGTCTTCGAGCAGGGCCGCGTCGCCGGTCTGCTTGATGGGGGCTTCGAGCTTGTACAGCTCGTGCAGCGCGTTGGACTGCATCGCGTTGCCCAGCCAGGCGCTCAGGTCGCGCTCGGTGTCGGCCCAACTGATCATGTGCGGCACGTCGTACTGGTCGATCGCCTCGTGCTCGGCCAGGGCCTGGCTGACCGTGAGGAACTGGTTCGCCTTGTCGCGCAGGATCTCGCGCGGCAGGGCGTCGAGAAACTCGAAGATGCCGGTCGATTCCCACTGGTGCTCGCCGAACGTCTCGAAGTCGAGGAAGAGGTTGCACAGCCCGCCGGTCGCCGTGGCGGTGGCCCCGCCGGTCGGCCGGCCGATGTGCCCGACCCACGTGGCGAACTTCTCCGCGGTCAGCGGCCACTCGGGCCAGTCGCGGTTGGAAAAGCGAAACGCGATGTCATCGCTCAGCCGATAGTGCTTGAGCAGCAGCTTGAGCGATCGGGTGTGCGGCGGACGGTAGATCGCGGTGGGCGTGCGCCCCGCGAGCACCGCGTCGGCGCCCTCGGCCAGCACCCCGGCGTACCCGCCGCGCTCGGCCAAGTAATGCGCCAGGTCGTTGTTGTAAATCAGCTCGGTGTTGCGGAAGACCGTGGGCGTCTGGCCGAACAGCCCCTCGATCATCTTCGCGTGCGCGGCGATCTGCTCGCCGAACTCCTCGCGGCTGTAGAGAAACGCCAGCGAGTGATGCGAGGTTTCACTGAGAAACTCCACGCACCCGCTCGCCGCGAGCTTCTGCAACAGCTCGATCGTCCGCGGCGCGTGCCGCTTGAGCTGCTCGGCCAGCGTGCCGGTGATCGAAAAGCTCACACGGAATCGGCCATCGTGCTTCTCGATGAGTTGGAGCAGGCGTTTGGCCGCGGGCGCGTAGCAGCGGCCGGCGATGGTGCGCAGGATCTCGGCGTTGCGCGGCGTGTCGAAATAGGTCGGCTCGGTGTCGAAGACGCTGTACCGCCTCAGGCGGAACGGCTGGTGCATCTGAAAGTAAAAGCAAACACTGGCCATCGCACGCCCCTGTCCCTGGGCCGGGGGGAACTTCCGTGTGACTCGAAACGATCGCCGTCATTGTGCCGAACCCTCGGACGGATGCAACTGCCATGCCGCGGCGGTGAGCGATCAGGCGTCGGCGACCAACAGCACATGGACCGCGCCCGGCCCGTGGACACCGGTGACCAGGATGCCTTCGATGTCCGCGGTCTTCGACGGGCCGGTGATGATCGTCTGGCTGGCCGGCAACCCGGCCGGTGTTGTGTCGCCAAGGGGCCGCAGGTAATCGAGCATGTCGGCCAGCACGTCGCTTGCCCGCACGATCGCCACATGCACCGGCGGGGCGAGCATGAGCGATCGGCCGTGCTGCGCGTCGGACGTGTACACCAGCGAGCCGCTCTCGGCCAGCGCCGCGGCCACGTCGGTCACGCCGGCGTCGGCGGCGTAGCTCGCGGTCATCGCCCGGTCGCCGCGCCACTGACCGATGCCGATGCCCGCCGATTCAATCGCCCCGCGGATCGCCGGCGCCTGTTCGAGCCGATCCACGCCCAGCACGATCGACTCCGCCTCGATCCCCCGCAGCAGGGCGACCAGATCATCGGCCAGCGCCTCGACCGTGGTGCGCACCACCTTCATGCCGACCTCGCCGGCCCGCCGCTCGAACAGATCGACCAGCGGCTCGCCGTCGCCTGTCAGCCGCGCCAGCTCATCGGTCACCGCCGGCGGCGCGGGCACGGCATCGCCGGCCCGACGTTGCAGCGCCTCGCGGACGCGCCCGATGAACTGTTCGCGTGTGGTGGGTTCCATGATGAATCGCCTCATCCCCGTTGCTTCCACCACGCGCGGAAGTTCTGCTTCGCCGGGGCCGGCAGGTCGCGGATGTCCGTCCAGCCGCGTACCGGGCCCGGGGCCTTGCGCACGTAGCCATCTCGATCGGCCAGCATCCGCAGCACCCGCTTCTGAACCGCGTTGGCCAGCTTGTACCGCCAGGGCCTTCGCAGCGACGCGGCGTAGAGCTTCATCGCCACCCGCTCGGCCGGCGAGCCGATCTTCCGCTTCTGAATCGCGCCGCGCAGGTGAATCAGGATCCGCGGGATGTCGATGTCCACCGGGCATGCCTCGCTGCACGCGCCGCACAAGCTCGACGCATACGGCAGATCCTTGTAGTTCTCCAGGCCCTTGAACAGCGGCGTGATCAGCGCGCCGATCGGCCCGGAGTACACCGCGCCGTAGCTGTGGCCGGTCACCTTGCGGTACACCGGACAGGCATTCAGGCACGCGCCGCAGCGGATGCACCGCAGCGTCTGGCGCACGTCCGGGTCGGCCAGAATCTTCGTGCGGTCGTTGTCGACCAGGATCACGTGTACCTGCTCGGGCCCATCGCTGTCGGCCGCGCGCTTCGGGCCGGTGATGATGTCGGTGTAGATCGTCAGCGGCTGAGCGGTGCTCGACCGCGCCAGCAGCTTGAGCATCACCGCGGCGTGCTCGAAGCTGGGCACGAGCTTTTCGATGCCGACGAATGCGATGTGTACACGCGGCGCGGTGGTGCTGAACGTGGCGTTGCCCTCGTTGGTACACAGGATGATCGAGCCGGTGTCGGCCACGAGGAAGTTGCCGCCGCTGATGCCCAGGTCCGCCTGCTTGTACTTCTGGCGCAGGTGCTCGCGGGCGATCATCGTCAGGGCCTCGGCGTCCTCGGTGTACTCGGCGCCCAGCTCGCGCACGAACGCCCGGGCCACGGCGGCGCGGTCCTTGTGGATCATCGGCGTGACGATGTGCGAGGGCGCGTCGTCGTCCAGTTGCAGGATGAACTCGCCCAGGTCGGTCTCCAGCGTCTCCACGCCGATCTTCTCCAACGCCGGCAGCAGGTGCGTCTCCTCGGTCACCATGCTCTTGGCCTTCACACAGGTGCGCAGGTTCTCGCGTTGGGCGATGTCGATCGCGATGGCGTTGGCCTGGGCGCCGTTGGTCGCGAAGTGTACCTGCACGCCGGCATGCTGGGCGTTGTCGATGAACCGCTCGAGGTAATGGTCGAGGTGGTCGAGCGTGTGCTGCTTGGTCGCCGCGGCGAGCTGGCGCAGCGGCTCGAATCGCTCGCCGAACGTCGCGGTCCGAAGCGCCTTGCGGGCGTCGTCCTTCAGCAGCGTCGCCTTCTCCACGCTCGCCAGCACCGCCGCGTCGCGCACCGCCGCGTTCGATCGGCCGTGCATGTCGTACGGCAGCCGCGGGAAGAGAATCTCCTCGCCCTTGAGCGTCAGCGTCGCGGGTTGTTCGCTTGCGGTGGTCATTGCAATGGCAGTCTAAACCACGAAACACTCAAAGGCGCGAAGCCACGAAGAAGACAAATCAGAACGGCCTTTGTGTTTCGTGGTGAAGTCCCCCTATCTCTACCCTCGCTCAGCCAGCCACGCCGCGGCACGGAGGGCGAATTGCTTTTCGCTGTCGTAGGTCAATCGCCGCTCGGCGTCGGCCAGGTCCGCGGCCCAGGTCGGCTCGAACAGCGCCTCTTCGCTGTCGGGGTGCATCTCCTGCCCGGCCTGGTGGTCGCGCGTCAGGCGCATCAGGAAGTACCGGTCATCGCGCACCACGCGCCAGTCGGGCTTGTCGAATTCGGTGTGCGCCTGGCCGAGGTCGCCGATGATTTCCAGTTCCCAGTAGCCCGATTCCTCGCCGACCTCGCGCAGCGCCGCCTGCGGGTCGGTCTCGTCGGGCTCGAGCTTGCCCTTGGGCAGGCGCACCTCGTGCCGCGGCTGGCCGTCGCGCTCGACGGTGCGTTCGAGCAGCAGGACGCGGCCCGAATCGTCGAGCACGATGCCCCCGGCCACGCGGTATCGCTTGACGGGTCGCTCGTCGCTCATCAGCATTGGCCCTGGTTCATGGCTGCACTGAAGTTTACCATCTCGCATACCAGCCGCTCGTGCAACGCCCGGCTCGGCCGCGTCGCCACGGCCCACGGCGAATTCGACACGCCCGCCTTCATGCCCGTGGGCACCAAGGCGACGGTCAAGGGCATGCTGCCCGAACTCGTCGCCGAGGCCGGCAGCCAGATCATCCTCTCCATCACCTACCACC
>CAZUHK010000190.1:0-5474 GCA_964620345.1 uncultured Planctomycetaceae bacterium | reverse complement strand
GGTGAATCGGTGAATCGGTGAATCGGTGAATCGGTGAATCGGTGAATCGGTGAATCGGTTGAAATTTTACTCAAGCCCGGTCATGGCCGAGTCTTCGAGGCCTTGGCCGGGATCAAACGCGACAAGGCCCGCCCCCATGCCCCCCTGCCGCCACCTCAGCAAAGCGCAGATCGATCGCGTGGTCGCGCGCGAAGGGGCGGCGTGCGCCGCCGCCGACATCGCCCCGGTGAGCAACGGGTGAAGCGCTACCTCGCCATCGACTACGGCGCCAGGCGCACCGGTCTGGCCATCGGCGACGACCTGACCCGGCAGGCCGGGCCCGTCGGCGCCATCGAAGCGACCCAGCCGGCCGAGCTGCTGCGCGGCATCCGCGATGCCATCGACGAATACGCCCCCGATGAGCTGGTGGTCGGCCTGCCGCTGAACATGTCCGGCGAACCGGGCGCGGCGGCGAAGAAGGCCCAGGCCCTGTGCCTGCTGCTCGAACAGCACACCGGTCTGACCGTCCACCGCGTCGACGAACGGCTGACCAGCTACGCGGCGGACGAGCAGATGAAACAGACCGGCCTGACCCACGGCCAGAAAAAAGCCCGCCGCGACGCCCTGGCCGCCGCGGCCATCCTCCGCGACTTCCTTCAGTCCCGTTGATTCATTCGACGCCGGCCACGGATCGCTCGCGCGCGACCGGCCGCGCGACATCGGCGCGGCGGGCGACCAGGCGCATGTCGCGGCCGAGGCGGGCGGCGTGACGCCAGTGCTGGGTGACCGGCTCGGGGCGCACGTCGTCGAACCCCGCGATGCGCAGCGCGTCGGTGAGCGTCGCGGCTGTCCAGGCCCACTTGTGGACCTGGGCGTCGCCCTCGGCGGCGATCAGCGGCGGGTAGCCGAACAGCCCGATCATGCCCATGTCGTATCCCCGCGGGTCGGCGGCGCGGCCGATCAGCCGGACACAGCCGTCGAGGTCGGGCAGCTCCAACGCGAGCGTCCCGCCGGGCCTCAGCGCCCGCGCCCACTCGCGCAGCGCCGCCTGGGCCTGGTCGAGCGTGAAGTGCTCGAACAGGTGGCACGCCTCGATCGCGTCCACGCTCGCATCGGCGAAGTCGCACAGGTCGTCGGCCGAACCGACCAGGTCCGGCTCGTTGTCGGGGTTCACGTCGATGTTGATCCAACCATCGCGTTTGTCCGGCCCGCAGCCCAGGTGCAGGCGGATCGCGTGGTCGGCCGCGCCATCGTCGCCGAGCGCCGCCGGCACACGGCGCATCGCCAGCAGGCACACGCGCCGGCCGGCCGCGTAGTCGTCGACATTCCGCAGCCCCCACGGTGCGCCAAACGTCGCGGGCAGCGGCTCGACATCGAAGCCCAGCTCGTCCATCACGGCGATCAGCCGATCGCGGTTGGGCACGACCTTGTCGAGCGCTTCGGGGATGGCGTTGAAGTTCAGGTCGCCCGGCTCGCGCACCGGCCGCTCGGCACCGTCGGTCACGCGGGTGTCGATGATCATCGCCTCGCGCGTCACCGCCGCGGCGCGGCGCAGCACCGCGGCGTAGTCGAGCACGTGGTAGAGGATGCCGGCGCACAGCGTCACGTCGAACGGCCCGCGTTGCTCGATCGCCGGCCAGGTGTCGGCGTCGGCCACGTCGCCCCGGATGAATTGGTAGCGCCCCTCGCCGATGAAGCGATTGGTCCGCCAGTACAGCTCGGCCTGGGCCAGGTGCCTGGCGCGGCCCTCGACGCCCAGCACCCACGCGGCGCCGCGCTCGGCGTAGCGCGCCGACCAGTAGCCGCAGTTGCACGCCAGGTCCAGCACACGCTTGCCGGTCATGTCGATCCGCTCGCACACCGCGTCGACCATCATCGTTCGACGCGCCGCGATGCGATTGCTCAGCCAGTCGGCCCGCCACTCGGTGCCCACGCCCGGCACCACCTGCAACCCGCCCACGTCGGCCGGCACAAACCACGGGTGCAGTGCGTTCACCTGCTCGGCGAGCTGTGGCGTGGGCGGCTGCGTCGCGGCCGTCGCGGTCACCGGCACGCGCGTCCCGCAACGCCGCGCCGCACCGCACGCCGTGCCATCGCGCTCGGCCAGCTCCTGTTCGCTGAACCAACGAGCCCAGAATCGCCGGTGATACGTGAACGTGTTGAACCCGATGCCGTGGCCCTGCGCCGCGGCCCAGAACGTGTCGTGCCAGTTCTCGCCGTAGCGCTGGCGAAAGTAGTCGTAGGCGAACCGCGCGGCGTTGGCCTGGTAATCCTCGCGGCTGATCGTGTGGGTTCCCGCCGCCCCGTACGTCGAGCCGCCCAGGTGCTTCATGGTCAGCCGATCCGAGTACGCGATGAACCAGCCGGCCGAGTACAGCTTGAAAGCCAGCTCGTGGATCGCGCCCCAGCAGTATCGGAAAGCGGGATTGAGAAAGCCGACCCGCTCGACCGCATCGGCCTTGACCATGAAGCCCAGGTAGTCGCACACGCACACCGGATGGAACCGCCGGCCGTCGGCTTGCCAGCCCTGGGGAAAGTGGCCGTCGATGTTCCAAGGCGAGCAGATCGCCATGGCCGGCTCACTTTCAAGCGTCGCGATCAGCTCGGCCGCCGGGTCGAGCGTGCCGTCGAACCGCACGTCGTTGTGCAGCGGCCAGTAGTAATCGTAGCCGCCGCGCCTGGCGGCCAGGTCCAGCGCGAGGTGGTGGCCGAAGCACTTGCCTCGAAACTCGGCGTCTTCGTACACGAGCGTGGAATGTTCGCAGAGCTTGTCGCGGTCGGTGCCGCACTCGACGACGATGATGTCCAGCTCGCAGCCATCGGGTGAGCAGGTGTCGCGCAGGTTGGCCACGGCGTCGCGCACCAGGTCGGGCCGATTCCGCGAGGCGATCAGCGCCGCGACGCGCCGCTTGCCTGACGAGGCCGATGCCCTGCCGGCAGCGATCATTGGTACGGTTCCTCGCGGTGGATCAGGCGGACGGTGGTGTGCTCATCTTCGAGCCGGGCCTTGAGCTCCTCGGCGATGATGTACGAGCGGTGCCGGCCCGACGAGCAGCCGATGCCGATGCGCACGTCGTCGTCGGCCCCGAGCAACACCTCGGCCAGGGGCACGAGCTTGTCGAGGAACTGCTGAGCCGCGGGCTGATCGAGCACGAACCGCCGCATGTCCGCGCACGGCTTGCTGAACAGTCCCCAGCAATGCTCGCGCGCGGGGTTTTTCAGGAAGCTCACGTCGAAGTAGAAGTTCGTGCCCGGCTGGCCGTACTTGAAGCCGAACGTGACGAGCGTCAGCCGGCGCTGCCGCGGCGGCGCGGGCGCATCGTCGGCGGGCGTGCGACGCGAGACGGACGAGGCGGACTGAATCATGCGGCGCCCTTTCGCAACCGGTCCGCACGGACATCGCGCAGACCTTCTCCACCGGCTTTATCGGGCGATTGGCGCGGGTCGCTTGAGTGGGCAGAGACTATTGCGTGGGCCGATCGCGGCGGACCACACGCTTGGGATGGTCGGCCTGACGCTTGCGCGCCGCCGCCGCGATCGCATCGACATCAAAGCCGTGCTCCGCGGCATTGGCCTGCTTCCACCGGCGGACCTCGGCCACGATGTTCGATGCCTGCTGCGCTGTTTGGGGCTCAGACTTCATCGTGCATCAACTCCTCTGGCGTGCAGATGACCGACATCTCGACGCGATGCGCCGCCAGGCAATCGCGAATCGCACGGTGGTTGTGCGGATTGGCGATATGCCGTGCGTTGTCCGCCGCGCGATCCGCTGACCCGCCTGGCCCGCATCACCACGAGCGATCTCGTCGAGCACCACTTGAGAGGTGAACAGCTTGTAACGCCCGCGGTGCTGCGTCCACCATTGGCTGGTCAACTCCTGCCGCGCTGCCTGGATGATGTCGCGAGAGCTTCGCGCGGCCAGATAGCTTGGGATCGTTGTCTCGATGAATACCGATTGCGCCATGGCGGTTCCAGCGTGATCGCACTGAGATGATACCGCGCGAGCGTGGCCGAGACCGATTTGAGCATTTGACCGGGTTCAGCCGATCAGCCAAAGCATGCGTGATGTGATCGTGATGGGTTCGGGCCGCAGCGGCACGTCGCTGGTCGCCGGGACACTGGCGGGGGCGGGGTATTTCATGGGCGATTCGCTGGTCGAGCCGCGCGAGTCGAATCCCAGGGGCTTTTACGAAAGCCGGGCGATCAACGCGACCAACGAAGCGATTCTCGCCCACGCCGTGCCGCATCGCGATGAAGAGGACATGGCTCGGCCCGACATCCCGCTGCCTCGTCAACTGTGGCTGGCGCGGTTGCCAGTCGATGCACCGATGCGCGACGATCAAACCATCCGCGAGCGCATCGCCGCCCACGTCGCGCGCCGGCCGTTCTGTTACAAGGATCCGCGCTTCTGCTACACGCTGGATGTGTGGCGGCCCCACCTGCCGGCCGACGCGGCGTTGGTCTGCGTCTTCCGCGCCCCGGCCGTCACCGCGCGCAGCATCCTCCGCGAGATCGACACCGCGCGATACCTGTCGAACGTGCGCCTCAGCTTCGACCAGGCGCTGGACGTGTGGCGGTGCATGTACGCCCGCGTGCTCCAACGCCTGCGGCACGAGGGCGACTGGCGGTTCATCCACTATCGGCAGATGTTCGATGCCGACGCGGTCGCCGGCCTCGCGGCGCACTGCGACGCGAGAATCGATCCGGCGTTCGCCGACCGGGCGCTAGAGCGCACCGTCGCTGACGATCGGATCGATGAGCGGGTGATGCGGATGTATCGCGAGCTGTGTGCGTTGGCGGGCTACGACGGGGATGCCGGATGAAGCCCGGCCACAGCGGTGGCCGGGCTTTAGCCGAGGGGCAGGCACAGCGGGGCCGGGGTTTAGCGCAGGGGCAAGGCGCGTGACCGGCTCACACCGCGCGCAGCCCGCGATCCAGCGCGGCGATCGCGTGCGGCTTGAGCTCGTCGCGCAGCGCCTCGACCTCGGCCAGCTTGCCGCTGCGCTTGGCGTCGCGCAGCAGGGCCGACCGGTGCGCATCGCGGGCACGTTCGAACTGTTCGAACTGCTGCTCGAGCTCGTGGCGGCTGTGCTGGCTCAGCGGATCGGTCAGGCCGGTCTGCGCCACGGCCCATTCCATCAGGCCGCGCGGCGTGCGCTCGAAGCGATACAAATCGAGCGTGGCCCTGAGCTTTCGCGTGAGCGAGGCGAACGGATCGGTGCAGGCCTCGGGCAGTTCGCCCAAGCGGGTCGGGCGGGCCGCGGCGGTGGCGGCCGCGGCGGTGGCCACGCGGTCGAGCCAGCCCTGCTTGGCGCCGGTCTGGGCGCTGCCGTTGGCCGGCACGACGCTGGCGAAGGCGGTGTTGAGCGTGACGCGGCCGTGACTGGCGAAGCTGACCACCAGCCGCTGGGCGTCGCCCGGCGCGGCGGTGGCCTGCTCGACCACGCCCTCGCCCCACTCGGGGCGCACGGCATGGCGCACACGGTCGCCACGAT
>CAZUHK010000189.1:0-5499 GCA_964620345.1 uncultured Planctomycetaceae bacterium | reverse complement strand
GAAGCCCGGGGCCTTGACGGCACAGACCTTCAGCGCGCCCCGCAGACGGTTGACGACCAGCGCGGCCAGCGCTTCGTTCTCCACGTCCTCGGCGATGATCAGCAGGGGCTGGCCGGTCGAGGCGATCTTGTTCAGCAGGGGCAGCAGGTCCGGCAGGTTGCTGATCTTCTTTTCGTGGATGAGGATCAGCGCGTCGTCGAGCACGGCCTCCTGGCTGTTGGGGTCGGTCATGAAGTAGGGCGAGAGGTAGCCCTTGTCGAAGCTCATGCCTTCGACGTATTCGAGGTGGGTCTCGCTGGCCTTGCCTTCTTCGACTTCGACGACGCCTTGCGGGCCGACCTTTTCGATCGCCTCGGCGATCAGGCCGCCGATCTCGGGGTCGCTGTTGGCCGAGACGGTGGCGACTTTCTTGAGGTCTTCGACGCCCTTGCACTTGCTGGCCGCGTCGCGGATCGCGGCCGAGGCGGCGTCGGCGGCGGCGGTGATGCCGCGCTGCACGAGCGTTGGGTTTGCGCCGGCCGAGACGAACTTGAGGCCCTGGCCGAAGATCTCACGGGCCAGCACGGTGGCGGTGGTGGTGCCGTCGCCGGCCTTGTCGTTGGTGCGTTTGGCGACCTCGTTGACCATCTTGGCGCCCATGTTCTCAAACGGGCTGGGCAGGTCGATCTCCTTGGAGACCGACACGCCGTCCTTGGTCACGGCCGGCCCGCCGAAGCTCTTGTCGATTATCACGTGCCGGCCGGTCGGGCCGAGCGTGACCGCGACGGTGCGGGCGAGTTGATCCAGACCCTTTTTCATCTCGAGCGCGGCGCCCGAGGCATACATCATCTGCTTAGCCATTTGTCTATCGCTCCGTTTGCTTGCGAGCCCGGCCATCCACGGCCCGGGCCGGGGACGGCCGGGCTCGCTTGAGGCGCGAGTGTGCTTTTACTTGGTCACGACGGCCAGCAGTTCGCTCTCGCGGAGCATGACGTGCTGTTCACCGTCGACGTCGAGTTCGGTGCCCGAATACTTGCCGTAGATGACGGTGTCGCCCTTTTTAACTTCCAGTTCGGTGCGCTCGCCGTCGTCGTTGAGCTTGCCGGGGCCGACGGCCACGACCTTGCCCTGGGTGGGTTTCTCGGTGGCGCTTTGGGGCAGGTAGATGCCGGCCGAGGTCTTGGTCTCGGGTTCCAGGGGCTTGACGAGCACGCGATCTTCGAGGGGTTTGACTTTCATCGTGTTTCGATTGCTCCGTAGCTTGGTGGTTGGTTTGAAGAGCGCGGCAGAGCCGCGGCGCTAAATGTTGTTCAGACCGATCGTTGCAGTTACTACATCATGCCGGGCATGCCCATGCCGCCCATGCCACCCATGCCTCCCATGCCTCCCATGCCACCCATGCCTCCCATGCCACCGTGATCGTGGCCGGCGTGGTCGTCGTCTTCGTCCTTGGGCGTCTCGGTGATGATGCAGTTGGTGGTCAGCAGCAGGGCGGTGACACTCGCGGCGTTTTCCAGTGCGGTGCGGTCAACCTTGGCGGGGGTGATGATGCCCTTTTCGACCAGGTCGCCGAACTCCTCGCGGAGCGCGTCGTAGCCGAAGGCGCCTTTGCCGGCGGCGACCTTGTTCACCACGACGGTGCCCTTGAAGCCGGCGTTGTCGGCGATGGTCTGCGTGGGCACGGTCAGGGCCTTGGCGACGATCAGCGCGCCCAGGACTTCATCGCCCTTGAGCGAGCCGGCGAGCTTCTCGACGGCGCCGATCGAGCGGATGAAGCTCACGCCGCCGCCGGGCACGATGCCTTCTTCGACGGCCGCGCGGGTCGCGTGCAGGGCGTCTTCGACCATGGCCTTCTTGGCCTTCATCTCCGCTTCGCTGGCGGCGCCGACGTTGATCTGCGCCACGCCCCCGGCCAGCTTCGCCAGCCGTTCCTGAAGCTTCTCGCGGTCGTAGTCGCTGGTGGTGGTTTCGATCTCGTTCCTGATCTGGCTGATGCGGCCCTGGATGTCTTTGGTCTCGCCGGCGCCTTCGACTATGGTGGTGTTGTCGGCGTCGATGGTGACCTTCTTGGCCAGGCCCAACTGGTGCAGTTCGACCTGATCGAGCTCGATGCCCAGGTCCTTCATGATCGGCTCGGTGCCGGTGAGCACGGCGATGTCCTGGAGCATGGCCTTGCGGCGGTCGCCGTAGCCGGGCGCCTTGACCGCACAGACCTGCAGCACGCCGCGCAGCTTGTTGACCACGAGGGTGGACAGCGCTTCGCCGTCCACGTCCTCGGCGATGATCAGCAGGGGCTTGCCGGCCTTCTGCACTTTCTCGAGGAAAGGCACGAGCTTCTGGAGGTTGCTGATCTTCTCTTCGTGGATGAGCACCAGCGCCTTGTCGAATTCGACGGTCATCTCATCGGCGTTGGTGACGAAGTTGGGCGAGAGGTAGCCGCGGTCGAACTGCATGCCCTCGACGACGTCGACGGTGGTGTCCAGCGACTTGCCTTCTTCGACCGTGATCACGCCGTCCTTGCCGACCTTCATGAACGCATCGGCCATGATCTTGCCGATGGCCGGGTCGTTGTTGGACGAGATGGTCGCGACGTTCTCGATGTCCTTCTTGTTGGACGGATCGATGGGCTTGGCGAGTTTTTCGATCTGTTCGACGGTGGCGTGGACGGCCTTCTTCATGCCGCGGACCAGCGCCATCGCGTCGGTGCCGGCGGTGACCTGGCGCAGGCCCTCGCGGAACAGGGCCTCGGCGAGCACGGTCGAGGTGGTGGTGCCGTCGCCGGCCTTGTCGGAGGTCTGGCTGGCGGCTTCCTTCACGAGCTTGGCGCCCATGTTCTCGGCCTTGTCGCGCAGCTCGATTTCCTCGGCCACGGTCACGCCGTCCTTGGTGACGTTCGGCCCGCCCCAGCTCTTGTCCAGCACGGCGTTTCGGCCACGGGGGCCCAGCGTGCTCTTGACGGCCTTGGCGAGTTTTTCCACCCCCCTCAGCAGTGCCTGACGTGCATCGGCGTCAAAGGCCAAATCCTTCACGGCCATGTGTGCTTCTCCATCGAGTTCGGTTGGTGCGTCTGTTCCATCATCCGGGCGGCCGGGTTAGATCGACAGCCACGAACGGCGAATGAGGTGGCAAGGCCAGTGCCAGGGAGCGAGCTGGCCGCGATATTTCAAGCCGTTACATAACAGCACGTTACAAATAACACGATCAGGAGGTCTGGCCGGCGGGGCTGTCAGGGTGGCAGGGGGTGGGTATCGGGCTGTCAGGGCGGCGGGATGTACATCGGCGCGACGGAGATCGGCCCGGTCGGGGGGCTTACTGAAAGCACCCGATCGCCTCGACATCGGCCATGGTGCGCAAGCCCGGGCGGGCGGTGAGCAGCAGGGGGATGGCGTTGATGGCCATCGCGGTGGTCGCGATGTCGCCGTGGATGCCCCCGGGGATGACCGACTCGAAGCCGGGCGTGCCGCGCACGACCACGCGGTCCTGTGGCTTGGGCTGGCCGATGGCGGCGTGGAAGATCAGCTCGATCACCAGATCGTCGCCGACCCACGCCTTGCCGACCTGGTGGACGCCGCGCACCTGCCCCGGCTCGACGACCAGGTCGGGCGTGGTGTGCCGCTCATGGGCGACGATCGCCTCGACACGATCGATCGTGCGCGTCAGCGCCCAGCCCAGCCGCGCGGCCAGCAGGTGCATCGACTCGGTCAGGCCGACGTGACGAATGAAGCCGGCGTCGACTTTGTCCTCGAACTCTTTGGGGCTGAGCGTCGCGCCGACCTTGATCTGGAACGGCAGACGGCGCTTGCCCGCGTCCTGGTAGCGCTCGACGCGGATGGCCTCGACCCGCTCGCACACGCCGGTGAGCGTCAGCGGCAGCAGGTCCATGAGGAAGCCGGGGTTCACGCCGGTGCCGAGCATGGCGATGTCGTTGGCCTTGGCCGCCTGGTCGAGCTCGGCCGAGAGCTGCGGCTGGGTCTGCCACGGGTACGCCAGCTCCTCGCAGGTGCTGACCACGTGCAGGCCGGCCCGGGCGCACTCGCGGAACGTGGCCGCGGCCTTTTGGATCGACGAAGTGCTCATCACGCTCGCGACCCGCGCGGGCGCTTGGACGGCGTCAAGTCGGTCGACGACGTCCACGCCCAGCGGCGCGTCCAGTCCGCAGACTTCGCCGACGTCCTTGCCGTGCAGTTGCTCATCGATGTCCACCGCGCCCGCGAGGGTGAGACGCCGGTGGTCGATGATGCGGCGGACCATGCGTTGGCCGATGGGGCCTAAGCCGATCTGGACGACGGCGATGGGTTCGTTGAGGTCTTTGGTCGAAGTGTTCATAGGCCCGCCATTTTGTAAGCGGCGGCGACCATGAGCAACACGAACGCGACGCGCACGGCGCGGACCGGCAGCTTGTGGGTGAGCGAACCGCCGAGGTAGCCGCCGACGATCGCGGTGGGCGCGAGGATGCCGGCGAGCAGTAGAGCGTCGGTCGCGCGGCTGCCGGCCGGCAGCGTCAGCGTCTTGGCCAGCGCCCCGACGCCGGCGGTACAGACGATGATGGCCGTGGAATTGGCGATGCACTGGCGCAGCGGCAGGCGCAGGAGCATCTGTTGCAGCGGCACCGCGATGGCCCCGCCGCCGATGCCCATCAGCCCCGCGACAAAACCCATGATCGCGCCCACCGGCGCCGCCCGACCCCGGGTGATGATCGGATCGACCTCGCCCTCGCGCCCGCCCTGGATCAACCGACGCACGTTCAGCACGATCACGTAGACCAGGAACACCGCGAGCACCCGCCCCAGCCACACCGGCCCGCGGCCGTCGCGAAACACTGGCAGGTTGCTCGCCGCCACGCCCAGCAGGATAAACACCAGCGCCACCGGCAGCATGATCCGCACCGCATCGATACGCACCGCCCCGGCCTTGCGGTGACGCAGGAACGCCGGGGCGACGACGCAGACGTTGATGATCATCGCCGCGGCCTGGTACAGATGTTGATTGAAACCGGCATCGCGGTTGCCCTGGCCGAACAACACCACCATCGCAGGGATCATGATCACGCTGCCGCCCACACCGAGCATGCCCCCCAGCACGCCCGCGATCAGGCCGGTCGCCGCGAGCATCGCGATGGTCCAAACGTCGAACACGCCGTCAAGGTATGCCCAACCGCGTGGCGGGGCGAGTCCGTTGTTCGGTCGGCGATCACAGATCGCCGCGATGTTCAGTCGCCGGGGGTGTCCGGGCGTGTGCACCAGTTGTCATTTCTCGGCGAAGCGTCGGGACCCGGCCGGATCGAGCGTTCTCGTACAACGACGCCAGAGTAGGGCGCGTTGGGGTTCTCCTGCGTCACCGTCAATCGCTCCGGTCGCATCTTCACTCGCCGTTTGGTGAGAAATGCGCGCGAGCAATGCCGCTTTCGCGCTGGCGATGACGCCGCAGCCAGGACCAGATCATCCCTTGGTGCAGCGGGACGTTTCACAGCCAGGAGCAGGCCTCGGGTCGTCCGGCGGCGACGCAGGGCGAGCAATGTCG
>CAZUHK010000188.1:0-5514 GCA_964620345.1 uncultured Planctomycetaceae bacterium | reverse complement strand
CCATGGAGCCAAACGCTACATGTGGGGGGTAGGTTGAGTCAAGTAAATACCCCTACAAAGGTATCACCCATCACGCCCCAGGCACCACCCAAACCGCGGGGCGTATGGTTGACCAGGCTGCGGCGGTCTGGAACGGGCCAATGCAGGTTCTGGTAGAGCACCCGGTCGGCAAACAGCACGCGGCTGCCGTCGGGGTCGGCGGTGATACGAAGCCGGGCCATGGTCGGGGTCGTATCCTTGACCAGATTTCTGTTGCCGCCAAACTGGTAAAGCCCCTCTTCATCGGCTTCCGGCAGACCCGCGACGTAGAAGTAATGGCTCCGCCAGTAGCGGGCGCGAGGGCTTTGAGCCGAGCGAGGGTCGTCTCTCAGCCAGGCCGTGGCGGTCGGATCGGTTTCGTCAAAGTCGGCCACGGTCGGCGACCAGTCATTCTGCACCGACGGGCAGATCATCGAGCCGCCGACCAGGCCGTATTCACGCAACGGCTGCACGAAGGAATAGTCCGACCACCGCTGCGGGCCAATCATGACAAACGAGCCGTTGAAAGCGACGTGATTGCCCGCGTCGCGCACCTCCCAGTCGCGCGCGTCCCACATCGCCGGTCGACGACCTGCGTTGTCGGTGGCGTAATTCGTCACGATGATCGCGGACTGCCGCAGTGTCGACGCGCAAGCCGCCCGCCGGGCCACCTCCCGCGCCTGACGCAAGGTCGGCATCAACAGCGCGATCAGCAGGGCGAGGATCGAAATCACCACGAGCAGCTCGATCAAGGTAAAACCGTGTAGGGCGGTGAATCGTCGTGGATCGGTCTGGCCGATTTTCATGGATGTGATCCTCATGTTGATGTGGCCTGACCCGGCTTCGGCCGGCGAGTATTGCAGGTCGCAACCCTATTAAAATATTATATGGCTACCGCTGCATGCAACAGAATCTTGCCGGGCGGCTGAAGAAATGGACCGCGCCAAGCCCCCCGTGGGGGAGGGGCTGGCTCGCCCGCCCTCAGCCCGCACGGGCGGCTTTGCGGTCCTCGCCGGTCATCCGCCGGAACGATGTCGAGAAAAACGGCGTGGAACTGAACCCGCACCGTTCGGCGAGACGCTCCGGCGTGAGACGGCGTTCGGGACCGAGCCGCCCGATGGTAATCGGCGTGCAAAACAGGCACAGCTCGGCGGGTGGATCGGGCTCGAAAAGGGACACATCGTAGCCGGCCCTAACCGAAGAAAATCATCCGGGTTAGGCGGTCAGGCCTTCGAGAGGTAGGCCGCGAGCAGGGCGTGGTAGCTGAACAGGTCTTCGTGGTGGGCCATTTCGGTGACGGTGTGGATGTGCTTGAGGGGGCAAGCGAAGACGGCGGTTTTCACACCGGCCCGTGAACGCTGCATCATCGCGCCATCCTGCCCGCCGCGGGGCAGCACGCCGCGCTGGCAGGGGATGTCGGCCTCGTCGGCAATGCGCTCGATTTCTTCGAGCAGTTCAAGGTTGGCAATGGTCGAGCCGTCCATGATCTTCAGGCACACCCCGGCGCCGAATTCGGTGATGCGCTGCTCGTCGGGGACGCCGGGCGTCTGGCAGCACAGCGTCGTGTCGCAGCTCAGCGCCACATCGGGCTCCACGCCGAACGCCGCCGGCCCCGCGCCGCGCAGGCCGACCTCTTCCTGCACGGTCCACACCGCGTGAATCTCGCACTCGTGGTCGCCGAGCTTTTCCAGTGCGCGGATCACCGCCCAGCAGCCCACACGGTTGTCCAGGCACTGGCTGACCACGGCCCGGCCCACCTGGCGGAAGGGCGCATCGAGCACCACCATGTCACCGATCTTCACACGGCTCTTCACGTCGTCGGCCGGCAGGCCCGTGTCGACGTAGAACTCGTGCAACTCGGGAATCTTTTTCTTTTCTTCATCGCTGGCCACGTGTACGGGCTTGATGCCCGGCTGCATCACCGCGGGCAGATCGCCATCGGCGGCGCAGACCAGAGCCGGCCGGGCGAAGAGGTTGCGCGTGTCGAACCCGCCGACGTTGTTGACACGCAGGTAGCCCTGATCGTCGATGTGGCTGACGATGAATCCGATCTGGTCCATGTGGGCCGCGAGCATGACCTTCTTCGACGGCCTCCGGTCGGTGGGCCTGCCATCCCGGCGCGGCCCGCGGACGGCGATGAGGTTGCCCATCGCGTCGGTCCGCATCTGGTCGACCAGGCCCTCTGCCTTGGTGCGAATCAGATCGCGCACCCGGCTCTCACGCCCCGGCACGCCCGGGGTCTTGCACAGCTCTTGCAACAGGTCCATCGTCAACTCCGTTATCGTTTAAGCACGCGATCAGTGTAGCAGCGCCCAGGTCTTCGCACGAAGACCATCATGGCGCGATGAACGGATAAACGCGATCGCCTTGAATCGCGTGGGCTGGGCGGGGTTTCGAGGCAGTCAATGTCCCGGCGGACTGGCTTATTCACCGCGCCGCTTGGAGCGCTTCGATCGCTCGGCGATTCACCCGTTTATCCGCCGGCGTCATCCGGTCGAGGATCAACACGCCGTCCAGGTGATCGGTTTCGTGCTGCCAGATGCGTGCGAGCAGTTGATCGCTGGTCTGGGAGAACGGTTGGCCGGCCAGGTCGGTCGCGTGGATCGTGATCGCCAGCGGGCGGGTGATCGGCGCTCGCACATCGGGGATGCTCAGGCAGCCCTCCTCGGCTCGATCGGTGTGGCGGGAGGCGCCGGTGAGCTCGGGGTTGATGTAGACGCGGTCGTCGTCGGCCTCGCCGGTGGGGTTGGCCACGAACAAGCGCCAGCTCAAGCCGACCTGCGGCGCCGCCAGCCCCACGCCGCGGGCTTCATGCATCAGCTCCAGCATGCGCTGGGCCACGGCCCGCACCGCGTCGCTGACCTCGGCGATCGGCTCGGCCTTGTCGCGCAGTACCGGGGCAGGGTAGTGTACGATGTGTAGATGCTCGGGGCTGCTGATGGACATAGCATGATCATAGAGCGACGGGCGGCGGTGGCAACGGGCCGGCACCCCGTCCGGACGCGGCGCGTTGAACGCCGCCGCGGTTCAACGTAGATTGGCGTCGCAACAGACCTTCCCCGCCGACCCGGCGAGGCGAACATTGTTCCCGGGCCAGGCCAGAGAGCAACGCAGCGTGGCACTGTTTGGCGGTAAAAAAAAGTCCGACGACGCGGCCGAGGGCGGCGGCGCCTCCGAAGCCGCGGTCGCCGCCGCTCCCCGGCGCGACGTGCGCAAGGCCCGCCCGTGGTTCGAGCGCGCCAAGAGCATGTCCGACGCGCAGAACTACGATTACGCCATTGAGTGCTATGTCTCGGGCCTGAAGTTCGAGCCCGACGCCCTGGCTCAGCACGAGTCGCTGCACGAAGTGGCGCGCAAGCGCAAGGTGTCCGGCGGCAAGCCCCCGGGCTGGGGCAAGAAGTCGCCGGTCCGCGGCCGCAGCCACATCGAGAAGATGCTCGAAAGCGAGTGGCAGTTCGCCATGGACCCGACCCACGCCGCCGCGGCGCTGAAGGTCATGGAGGAAGCCATGGCCGCGACGCGCGACAAGGACGAGCAGATCGACCTGACCGAAGTGGCCTACTGGGTCGGCGGCCTGGCGATCGAGGCCAACCGCGCGGCCAAGCGCCCCAGCAAATACACCTACCTGAAGATTCGCGATCTGTACGCGGAGCTGGGGGCGTTCGACAAGGCCGCCGAGGCCTGCGGGCTGGCGGTGCAGATGGATCCGAACAACGGCCAGCTCCTGCGTGAATACACCAACCTTCAGGCCGAGACGACCATGATGAAGGGCGGCTACGGCGGGGAGGAGGGCGGTTTCCGTGGCGCGATCAAGGACGCCGACAAGCAGCAGCGGCTCGAGCAGGAATCGCAGATCGTCAAGACCGACGAGGTCAAGGATCAGATCATCGCCCGCCTGCGCGCCGAGTACGAGGACAACCCCGAGGACACGCAGCGGCTGGACAAGCTCGTCCGCGCGTTGCGGGACAAGGAAGAGAAGCCGGCCGAGGACGAGGCGATCAAGCTGCTGGAGACCGCGGTCGAACAGACCGGCCAGTACCGCTACAAGATGCAGATCGGCGACATCCGGATGAAGCAGTTCACCCGGGCCCTGCGCGAGGCCAAGCGTCAGGCCGAGGCCAACCCCGACGACCCGTCGCCGGTCGAGCAGGTCAAGCGCATCGCCACCGCCCAGCTCAAGTACGAGCTGGGCGAATTCACCGAGCGCGTGAAGAACTACCCCACCGACATGGGCCTGCGGTTCCAGCTCGGCCGGCGTCAACTGGCCCTGCAGCAGTTCGACGATGCGATCGGCTCGCTGCAGCAGGCCAAGAGCGACCCCAAGCACCGCTCGGCCGCGAGCATCTATCTCGGCCAGGCGTTCGCGAAGAAGGGCTGGCTGGACGAGGCGACCGCGACCTATCGCGCCGCCATCGAAGACTTCGCCGGCTCGGGCGACGACCGGGTCCTGCTCGAGCTGCGTTACCAGCTCATGGACGCCCTGGAACAAAAGGCCCGTCGCGAGGAGAACCGCGAGATCGCCGACGAGGCCTCCAAGATCGCCTCGCAGATCGCCCAGGTCAACATCAACTTCAAAGACATCCGCGCCCGCGTCGACGCCCTCAAGCAGCTCAACAATGAGCTCAAGCCCAAGGCCTGAGCGGAGTTTCGTTTGTCGATCACCGTCCATCGACAATTTAAAATCGACAATCGAAAAATGCTCCCATGTCTCAAGCCCTTGCCGTCATTCCGGCGCGTTTTGGTTCGACCCGGTTGCCCGGCAAGCCGCTGCTGGATCGCACCGGCCGGCCGCTGGTGGTGCACGCGGCGGACCGCGCGGCGCAGGCCCGGTCGATCGCCTTGGTGATCATCGCCACGGACGATGCGCGCATCGCCGACGCGGCACGGGCGCACGGGCACACGGCGGTGTTGACGCGGGCCGACCATGCCAACGGCACGTCGCGCATCGCTGAGGCGGTCGCGGGCCTGCCGCGCGGGTATGGCATCGTGGTCAACGTGCAGGGCGACGAGCCGGAGGTCAGCCCCGCGGTGATCGATCGGCTGGTCGAGCGCCTGCGTGCCGGTCGTGAGCCGATGGCCACCGTCGTCGCCCCCTTCGCCGCCGACGAAGACCCGGCCAACCCCCACATCGTCAAGGTCGTCCTCAACACCGCCGGCCAGGCGCTCTACTTCTCCCGCTCGCTCATCCCCCACCCTCGCGCCGCCCAAGCCGAGCCAGAGCGATGCGGCGGCTTGGCTTCAGCCGTCCCACAACCGACCTATCCGCTCAAACACCTTGGCCTCTACGCCTACCGCCGCGAGTTCCTCGAACGTTATGTGAAGTTGCCCGCCACGCCCGGCGAGCAGGTCGAGCAACTCGAACAACTCCGCGTGCTCGAGCACGGCCAGTCGATCGCGTGCATCTTCACCGACCACGCCCACCGGGGCATCGACACGCCCGAGGACTACCAGGCGTTCGTCACCCGCCACCACCGCGCCGCCCCACAACAGCATTAG
>CAZUHK010000187.1:0-5515 GCA_964620345.1 uncultured Planctomycetaceae bacterium | reverse complement strand
TGCGGGACAGTTGCTCCGCGATCGGAGAGAAATCCATTGGCACCCCTGGCCCGCCGTGCAACAGAATTACCGTTTCCGCATCTGGTTTTTGATAGACGATCGTGAATAACCTGGCAGAGTCGCTTTCAATAAGCATCGTTGTGCTACCTCCGCGCCATACGATGTTGAGGACAGCAACATCACGAGGGCAGCGATTGCTGTTTTTTGCATGGGGCCTCCTTTCCACGCACAGTGTAAACCTCATAACGCTCCGGTTCTTCCAGCTGTTCAACCATCTCGATGATTCCTGGTTACCCGATGCCCAGAGGCTCAACGCGTTGTATGTCGGGACCGGCCGTCTGCTCCGTATCCCATAGATCCACAGCACGTTGTGCGTTCAGCCAGAACTCAGCGGAGTTGCCAAACAATCTCGAAAGCCGCAACGCCATCTCCGGACTCACGGATCGACGTTCACGAACGAGTTCGTTTACTGATTGGCGGGAGACGCCCAACGCCTGAGCGAGCCGAGAAACAGTAAGTTCGAAATCGGGCATGAAATCTTCTCTCAACATTTCACCCGGATGGATCGGGCGGACCCGTCTTGCTCTGGTGTTTGGTATACTCATAGTTTACAGCCTCTCAATGATAATCGGTGATTTCAACATCGAATGCATCCCCATCCTCGAATCGAAAGCATATACGCCACTGATCGTTGATCCGGATCGCGTGCTGACCCTCTCTGTCCCGGTCAAGCTGGTGAAGCTTGTTTCCGGGAGGCGTCTTGAGATCCTCCAACCGAGACGCTACATCAACGTAATCGAGCTTTCTCCTTGCCCGCCGCCGGATATCCGGCGGGAGCCTTCTCGACCTTCCGGTGATGTAAATCTCCTGGGTGTGTCGATCTGCAAAGGTCTTGATCACAATTAGATGTAATATGTCACGTGACGGTTGTCAATAGTTTTTCTGCATTGGCATAACGATGGCATCAGCTGCTTGGCGGAATTCGGCGTGGCCGTTGCCGGCGCCGGCCGGCAGGCAACGGGCGTGACGCCCGCCAGGTCTGCTGAATGCACTTGTTTTGTTACCCCGTCCTGGTCGTGCGGTAGTTGGATAGTAGTTTGCTCGGTTTCGAATACTTCGCGTGATAGGGTCACGAACTCTTGCACCTTGGATAGTCTGGGCGCTTGCTCTGAGGCCGGTAGCTCATTAACCGGATACCGGTTGTCGATGTACGAGTCGTTCGTCTGCCGGAGCTGCTCTTCCTCGACTCGCTCGTGAAGCGTTACCAGGTCAAGGATCCCGCACGGCATAGCCAAGCCAGTGCTTAGCCGGCTTTCTCTTAGATCGTTTCCCCTTTAGCCTGGACTTCTTCTGCCGGAAATCCGCCGTCCGTGAGAAGCTCCGTGAACTCAGATTCGGTGTATAGAAGAATATCGATTAGGATCGTTCGATTATCGCATCATTTTTCCGGGGCTCTCTTCGTCGGTTCCGGGTCCCCGGCGCTCCCCTTCTTGGCGCAAGTTCACGAGAAGCGTGAACAGTGCCTGATCATCCGTTGCAAATCCTTGGCGATATCGGACCTGTTCTCGCCGGATACGGCGAGCCGATCGCGTTTTCGGGCCAAGTTGACTATAATAATGAACATTTCGGACGGCGCCAGAGGGGGAACATATGGCTAAGAAAGCACCGGTTCAGATGAGCAGGGACGAGGTCCTTGCCTTCCTGGAGGAACACGGCAGCGAAACTGCCAAGAACACGCTTGTGAAGCACGGTGCGCGCGAGCCCTTTTTCGGCACGCGCATCGGTGACATGAAGCCACTGGCAAGGAAGATCTCGCGCGATCACGAGCTTGCGCTTGCGCTCTACGAGACCGGTAACAGCGACGCCATGTATTTCGCCGGTCTTATTGCAGACGAGACGAAGGTGACGAAGGAGCAGCTTCAGCACTGGGTCGAGCAGGCGTACTGGTACATGCTCAGCGAGTGTACCGTCGCCTGGCTTGCCGCCGAGTCACCGTACGGGTTGGAACTTGCTCGCGAGTGGATGTCCTCCGGCGATGAGATGATCGCCTGTGCCGGCTGGTCCACCTTCTCGTCCCTTCTTGCCATCCGAGACAACGATGAGTTTGATGTTTCGGAGCTCGAACAACTGCTCGACACAGTCGAGCAGACAATTCATGAGGAGCGAAATCGAGTGCGCTACGTCATGAACCAGTTCGTCATCAGCGTGGGCGCCGCGGTCCCTGAACTTACCGAACGCTGCAAGGAGATCGGCGAGCGTATAGGGAAGGTGCGCGTCGACATGGGAGACACAGCCTGCAAGGTTCCGCCGATAAGGCCCTACATTGAGAAGATCGAATCGCGCGGAGAGATAGGGAAGAAGCGCAAGGAGGCGCGGTGTTGATGAATCGCACCTTCAACGCGATCGCGCTGACGGCGCTCGTTGAGATAGCCAACGGCAGGCCGGTCATGATCCAGGAGCCGATGGCGCATTCCGCGGGCCGATCCAGTGGTGGAGCGGTTCTCGGGCGCGCGATAAACGAAGCCGAAGCGAGTCGCAGGGCAACTGAGAGGTCGCCGCCGACCCGGCCGGTCCCGTTTTTATCCGGCGATTACCTGTTGGCTACCTCGCTCGAAACCTGACGGATTGCTTCGGCGATCAGCGCAGGTTCCTCCTCGGCGATCAGATGCTTTGCATCGGTCAGTCGCAGGCTGCGCGAGGCCGATGTACTCAGTGCCGAGGCGAACCACTCGACTGAGGGAGTGGCAAGCAGGTTTTCATCCTGAGCTCCCCAGATAACGGCCGAGGGCAGATCGAGGGAAGAAATGGTCGACTGATAGCCGGGGAGGCGGTCGCGGACGATGTCCAGGTGGCTTAGGAAGGCGTAGTACGGAAGGCTTGAGCCCTCGCGAAACGGTTGATAGTAGCCCTCGAGTTGCACGGCCGTATCAAGCTCGTCGGGCTCGGCAACCATGTTGCAGACGATGGAGCGTATCGTGCCCTCGCCCTCAAAGCCGACAAGGCGCATCGCTGTCTGCACGAGAGCATTGTCCAGACTCGGAGGGGGCGCGAAGCCACCCGGCGCACCGATCGTATTGAGCACGACGAGACCCTCAAAGAGATCCGGCCGTCGCGACGCAAGCTCCCAGGCCACAGGCCCGCCCACATCGTGCACCACGAACGTCGCCTCACTGATGCCGAGGCTCTTGAGGACTTCCTCGATTCGTAGGGACTGGCGTGATGGAGAATAGAACTCTGCTGCTTCCGCCACCGGCATCTGCGGTTTTGAGCTTGATCCGTAACCGAGAAGATCCGGCGCAATAACCGTCAGATCGTCATTATGCAGATCTTCGAGCACATAGCGGTACATCCATGATGAGCTCGGCACGCCGTGGAGGAGGACCACCGCATTTCCGCCGCGGTAGCTTCCGCTTCTCGTGTACGAGATGTGCAGAGCCTGTCCGTCTTGTCCGGTTTCCTCCAGCAGGACCTGTCGCTGCCCAGCCGCGAAGGACTCATGGGTGATTCGATCACGGTCGATTCGCTCACCCGAGTAGGATATACAGGCGCCAAGCAACACGACGAGAGAGAGGCCGAGCCCGACAGCGCGGAACACGGGGAGAAAATGCCCCGCTTCGCAGTGTCTGGTTTTCTCTGCGCGGCGTCTGCTATTCATCCTAACCGTGAGTATAGCCATATCTGGTGCTTAGCGATACTACTCGAGGGCCGGCGCACATAAGCATACATCAGTGAAGGGGTGAGACCCGGGGAGTGAATTCCCATGCACGGCGCGTAAATTCTTATTTCGGGCTATCGCGCATGCTTTTTCCGTAGATCCTCCAACCGAGACGCTACATCAACGTAATCGAGCTTTCTCCTTGCCCGCCGCCGGATATCCGGCGGGAGCCTTCTCGACCTTCCGGTGATGTAAATCTCCTGGGTGTGTCGATCTGCAAAGGTCTTGATCACAATTAGATGTAATATGTCACGTGACGGTTGTCAATAGTTTAGGACCGGACGAAGAGTCGGAATACCGTGTCTATGGTAATGAAGATATTAGAGTTATGAGTCTGCTCAATGGCTTTGTTATGTAGTTTGCCGCGAACTACCAATTGCAGAAGCACTGGTAATTAAATCCCAGTTGCATTAGATTGTACGTGTATTGCGGCCGATACCCTCAAGTAGGATCATACGATGCAGGTTCCAGTCAATCCGCCGAGCGCAGACGAAATAATGACAGACCTGATCAAGAAGGACCAAGCCCAAGCACTTCGGCTGTACACAACGTCAACGCTTGTCGATTCCAGAGACCGCTACCTACACTGGGACAAGCTCCGCTTTCTCGATCCTCCAGAAGGCTTGTCAAACGAGAATTGGTGGGCAGGGATGAAGTGGGCCAGAAGGGCAGTCTACAAGCACCTTCCGTTTCGTGACGCAACCGGTACTGACTTCAAGTTCGCAATGCTATACGCATTTCAGAGGGAACTGCACTGGCTTGATCAACACGCCGCGGGCACGTTGACGGCAAGTCATCCAATTCTGAGTGTGGAAATGAAGAACACGTATCTCATCAGTTCGCTACAGGAAGAAGCGATCACATCAAGTCAACTCGAGGGCGCATCAACAACGCGCGACGTAGCGAAGCAGATGCTGCGGGAACAGCGCAAGCCAAGAGATCGCAGTGAGCTGATGATATTCAACAACTACCGCGCGATGAACTTCGTGAAGCGAAACGCCAAGGAACGGTTGACGATCCGCATGGTCAACGAGATCCATCGAATTCTCACAGTCGGCACGTTGGACAAGCAATCAAAGGCGGGCACTTTCAGAGACGAGAATGATGACATCCATGTCGTAGCGGAATCTCGCGAAATCGTCTACACACCACCCGTCGCATCTGGACTCGAGACTTGGATGCGGCAACTGTGTGAATTTGCCAACGACTTCGATGGATTCTTCGTTCATCCAGTGGTGAGAGCAATCATTCTGCACTTCATGCTTTCATACATACATCCGTATGTGGATGGGAACGGACGAACCGCGCGTGCTCTCTTCTACTGGTCGATGCTTCGAGACGGATATTGGCTTGTTGAGTTTGTGTCTATTTCGCGAATACTCCAGTCCGCTCCAGCCAAGTACGGTCGAGCATTTCTGTACGCAGAAACGGACGAGAATGACCTGACGTACTTCATCGTTCATCAGTTGGATGTTGTGCGTAGATCAATCTCTGAGCTTCAACAATACATACAAAAGAGAGTATCCGGACTCGAAGAATTAGAGAAGCAACTGAAGCATAGCAACCTAACCCACGAACTGAATCACCGTCAACTCGCCCTACTCCGCCACGGCATGAGTCACTCGGGACATATCTACACAATTCAGCAACACAAGAACACTCATGGCGTAGCATACGACACCGCTCGAAAGGATTTGTCCGAGCTATCCGACCGGTGGGGGCTGCTAATGAGGGTCAAGAGGGGACGATCGTTTCTCTACGTTGCGCCGTCTGATCTGCAGCAACGCCTGTTGGAGAAGG
>CAZUHK010000186.1:0-5551 GCA_964620345.1 uncultured Planctomycetaceae bacterium | reverse complement strand
TTGCGATCAATACTTGACGCTGCAGCCGTAGGGGGTGGTGCTTTTGAGCAGGGCGGCGTCGAGGACTTTGGCGACGTGGTTGTCGGCCTTGGCGATGTCGGCCTGCTTGGTCGAGCGGATCGAGTCGATCGCGCCCTGGTAGATGAGTTTGCCATCGGGGTTGATGACGTACATGTGGGGCGTGGTCTTGGCGTCGTAGGCCCGGCCGACCTCGCCGGACTCATCGATCAGCAGCGCGGTGGCGTTGATGTTCCAGTCCTTGATGATCTTGTTCCAGCCCTCGGCGCTGTGGTGGCCCTGGGCGCCGGGCTTGGAGGAGGCGATGGCGAGCCAGACCACGTCCTGCTCGGTGTAGGTCTTTTGCAGTTCCTGCATCTTGCCGGGCTCGTAGAACTTCTTGACGAACGGGCAGCCATCGTTGATCCATTCGAGCACGACGTACTTGCCGCGGAAGTCCGAGAGCGCGTGCTCGTTGCCGTGGGTGTCGGTCAGGGTGAAGGCCGGTGCGGCCGGCAGGTCCGCGGCGGCGCCGTTGGCGTCGTCCGCGGCGTTGGTCGACTGGAAGCTCAGGGTGACGGCCAGGGCGATCACGAGTGCGGCGACGGCGGGGAGGGTGTACTTCATGGCAGGGGCTCCTTGTGGGGGGGGTATCAATTGTCAGTGGTCAGTGGTCAATTGTCGATTGTCGATTATTATGCGTACGTCTTGATGGTCTGGCGGGTTCTTGCGTCAGAATAGTTTTCGGCGCGATTTGGCGGCAGCGGCATCTTTATCTTTGAGTCTTCGCGTGCTTCGCGCCTTCGTGGCTCCTATTTCTGGCTTACCGCCGGGCGCGGGGCGACTTGGTTGATGGCGTCGATGACTTTGCCGCTGGAGAACATGGAGCTGAAGACGACGGGTTCGACGCCGGGCGTGGGGCTTTGGAAGACGTAGAGCGGGACGCTGCGGACGCCGAACTCGGCCAGTGCGGCGGCGATGCGGTCGTCGCGGTTGGTCCAGTCGGCCTTGAGCAGCATCACGTCGTGACGGGCCACGGCCTGGCGGACCGCGGCGGTGTCGATGAACACGCGCTCGTTGAACTTGCAGGTGGCGCACCAGTCGGCGGTGAAATCGATGAACACCGGCCGGCCCGCGTCGAGCGCTTCGGCCACGGCCTGCTGGGAGTAGGTCGCCCAGGTCAGCGATTGTCCGGCGGTCGCGTTGGCCGCGGCGTCGGTGGTGGTCTGCGGCGGTGCGGCGGTCGCGGTCTGGCCGAATCGCACGATCAACCCCCCGGCCAGCACGACCAGGGCGGCGCAGGCGACGCGGCCGGCGAAGCGCGGCCCGGGCGAGCGGGTGGGCACGCCCCATCGGCCCAGTGCCCACAGGCCCATGGCCGCCAGCAGCAGCGCGCCCAGCAGGACGACCAGGCCGACGTTCCCGCCGGTCTGGTTGGCGAAGACCCAGGCGAGGTAGATGACCACGGCGAACATGGGAAAGGCCATGAACTGCTTGAAGGTTTCCATCCAAGGCCCGGGCTTGGGCAGGATGTTGAGCCAGCCGGGGAACAGCGACAGCAGGACATAGGGCAGGGCCATGCCCAGGCCGAGCATGGTCAGCACGATGAAGTTGACCGCGGGCGGCGCGGCCAGGGCGTAGCCGATGGCGGTGGTCATGAACGGCGCCGAGCAGGGTGTGGCCAGCGCGGTGGCGAGGATGCCCGAGCCGAAGGAGCCGGTGAGCGAGCCGTGCTGGACCTGCTGGCTGGCGCGTCCGGCGGCGTTCATCAGGCCAAAGCCGATGTCGAAGACGCCGGCGAAATTGAGCCCGACGGCGAACATGAGCATTGCCATGAATCCGACGAAGATGGGGTCTTGCAGTTGGAAGCCCCAGCCGAGCTGTCGGCCGGTGGCCTGGATGGTGATGACGGCCGCGGCGATGACCCAGAACGAGGCGAGCACGCCGGCGCCGAACGCCAAGCCGTGGGCGGCGATGGCGCGGCGTTGCTGCCCGGCCTGCTGGACGAAGCCGGTGATCTTCAGCGCCAGCACGGGGAAGACGCAGGGCATGAGGTTGAGGATCATGCCGCCGAGCACCGCGCCGAGCATGGCCTGCCAGAGCGAGACGCCGGCGGGGGTGGGCCGATCGGGGGATTCGGCGGCGGCGGTCGCGTTTTCATCCGGCGTTGCTTGGTCGCTTCCGGGGGCCGCTTTTCCGGGGGCCGCTTTTCCGGGGGCCGGGGGTTGATCGCGGATCGGTTCATCGATGCGCACGGCCCGGCGCGACGCGCCGCTTTGCAGCACGAGCAGGCCGGTGAGCCGATCCAGCGGTTGCTTGAGGCGCGGCGAGGGGGTGAGGGTGAGCTGGAGGTTATCGCCGTGGCGCGTCGGGTGCTGCGCGGCAAGGTCGGCGATGGCGCCCAGCTCGGCGGGGAAGAACTCGGCGTCGAGATCGGCTTGCGAATCGTCGGCCGGCAGCCGCGCGGCGAGGATGATCTTGCCGGCGTCGCGGTGGGCGGTGGCGAAATCTTCATCGGCGTCCTGCGGCAGGTCGGCGCGGGCCTGGTCGAACAGCGCCGCGTGCTCGGCCACGCGATCGGGCGGGGCATCCACCACCGGTACGCTCAGCGACAGCGTCGCGCTGCCGGGGATGCACACGTCGGCACAGGCGAGGTAGTCGACCCGGGCGGTGATCTCGAGCGTGTCGCCGGCGAAATCGGCCGGGACGGTGATGTCGGTCATCAGCAGCGTCTGGCGTTCGTAGCCGTAGCCGACGATGCCGGTCTCCTGGCCGAACTTGATGGGCGTGGGCCACTGGATGTCGCCGGCCTCGGCGCCGGGGGGCAGCGACCATTCGATGGTGGTGGTCAGCCCCGCGTCGCCGGGGTTGATCCAGTAAGTGTGCCACTTGGGCTGGTGCTTCATGCGCAGGCCGACGGTGAGCGTCGAGCCCGGCTGAGCGGCGGCGTGCTCGGCCAGGAGCTGCACGGTGGTGTGTGCATCGGTGACCGAGCGTGAGCTGGTCGCGGCCGCGGGCGCAGGGGCGGCGACCCAAAGCGACGCGAGCAGCGCCGCGGCCAGCCAGGCGGCCGGGGGCGCCGGCGGGCAAGACGATCTGTCGGGCTTCATACGCATGCGGAGGGTTGCCTCCATTGGTCGATTATTCGCAGGCAGGTGCGCCCGAGGCAAATCAGCCCGCCGCCGCGGTTGTGGCAGATCATTGGCGATGATGGGAACATTCGCCCCGCCGCGGCGTTTATACTGTTGAGGCGGCGGCCGCCTATGAATGTAAGACGCCCCACGGAGACGAACCATGTCACGCGGCATTCTCGCGGCTCTCACGCTGGCCCTGGCGATCGGCGCCTCGACCACGCTCGCGGGCGCGGCCGACTCGTTTACCGCGATGGATACCGTGATTCATCGCGTCGAGCTCGAAGCCGTGCCCGCACGCGCGGCGCTGGAGTGGCTGAGCGTGTCCGCCGGGTTCAACCTCGTGGTCAGTTGGAAGCAGCTCGAAGCCCAGGGCCACGACCCCGAGGCGCCGGTCACGCTGCGGCTGAACAGCGTCAAGGCCCGGACCGTGCTCAAGCTGCTGCTGCAAGCCATCTTCAACGACCCCGATGTGGTGGCCCAGGTGAACAGGGATTACATACACATCCGCACCAAGCAGGCCGCGGCCGAAGACGCGGTGGTGCGCGTGTATCCGATTCAGGATCTATTGCACGAGATCCCCGACTTCACCCAGGCCCCGGAGTTCGATCTGAATCAGATCGCCGCGGACTCCGGGGGCGGGGGCGGGGGCAGTACGATCTTCACAGACACCGACGAGGACGACGGCGATCGGCTCACCCGGGCCGAGCACATCGACCAACTCATGGACACGATCCGCAACGCCGTCGAGCCGGAAATCTGGCGGGCGAACGGCGGGTTGGGCGGCTCGATCACCCACTACAACGGCAACCTCATCATCAGCGCCCCCGAGTACGTCCACCGGCAGATCGGCATGCCCGGCGTCGATTCGATCGGCCCCGGCGCCCGCGACGCGACGCCCGCGGCGACCACGCAGCCCTACCCCCGCGCCGGTCACCACCGCTACCGCTACCGCGGTTCGTCGGGTGCATCCCATGACCACTACCGCCACGGCTACGGCTCCACCGGCCGGTCCAACGGCGTCAGCGGCATCGACTGGACCGCGGCCACGAGATATCGCTGAGGCGAGCGCGCAACACGTCTGGCCGAACGATCCGCAGCACACGGCGCGGCCTTTCGGGTCGCGCTTTTTGTTGCGCGGCATCGGCCCGCGACGGTACAATGGTGGGCGACTGGATCAAGGGGAACGCCCATGACAGAACGCGCTTTGTTCGAGGGAAAATCGTTGCCCTGGCTGATCGAGGCCGACGGCGGCGCGGTCGGCGACTGGGCCGCGGCGAACCGCGAGCGGGTCCGGCGGCGCGTCGATGAGCACGGCGCGGTGCTGATCCGCGGGCTGGGCGTGGCGCAGCCCGAGCAGATCGAGCGGTTTGCCGGGGCGTTGGGCACCGAGGCGATGGACTACATCGGCGGGGCCTCGCCGCGCGACCGGATCGCGGGCAAGGTGTACGAATCGACCTACATGGACCGCCGCCTGCCGCTGCCGATTCACCACGAGCTTTCGTACCTCAACGTCGTGCCGGCCACGCTCTACTTCGCCTGCCAGACGCCGCCGGGCGCCGGCGGGCGGACGCCGATCGCCGACATGGCCGCGGTGTACGACGCGCTGGACCCGGCCGTCCGCGACCGCTTCGAGCAGCGCGGCATCGCGTTCACCCACACCCTGGGCGCCCGCCGATCTCGCACGTCGATGAAGACGTGGATGGACATGTTCGAAACCGACGACCGCGACGAAGCCCAACGCCGCGCCGAGCAAGTCGGCTACGCGGTGCGCTGGCTCGACGATGGCGCGATGAAGCTCATCCGCCATTGCCGCGCGGTGCTCCGCCACCCGCGCACCGGCCGAAAGGTCTGGTTCAACCAGGCCCACCTGTTTCACAGCACCTGGTCGTGGGAGTTGACGCGCATCGGCCGCAAGGGCCTGGCGCGGATCGTGCGCTTCATCGAATGGACCGGCCGCAAGCGCGCCGATCTGAACACGCAGCGAGTGCAGTCGATGTTCGGCGACGACACGCCCATCGACCGCGATGCGATGATCCACGTGCGCCAGACGATCTGGGACCACGCCGCGCAGTTCGACTGGCAGGCCGGCGACCTGCTGGTGCTGGACAACCTCTGGATCGCCCACGGCCGCAACCCCTACACCCCGCCACGCAAGATCCTGCTGACCATGACCGACCCGACCGAACTGGCCAACCTGGACGAATCCGCCGCGGCATAGGCGTTGGCGGCGCGTCTGGCGGGTGCCACACCTTGTCCCGAAGGGCAAGGTGTGAGGGGCGTCCGCACCGGCGCACACCTTGCCGCTAAAGCGGACAAGGTGTGGCACCCACGCTGGACGAATCCGCCGCGGCGTAGGCGTTGGCGGCGCGTCTGGCGGGTGCCATCTATGAGCAAGCCTCTTTTGTCAAGTGGCAGGACGC
>CAZUHK010000185.1:0-5566 GCA_964620345.1 uncultured Planctomycetaceae bacterium | reverse complement strand
CCGGCGGCAAGCACAACGACCTCGACGACGTCGGCAAGGACACCTACCACCACACCTTCTTCGAGATGCTCGGCAACTGGTCCTTCGGCGACTATTTCAAAGCCGAAGCCATCGACTGGGCGTGGGAACTGCTCACCGACGTCTGGGGACTGGACCCCGAACGCCTGCACGCGACCTACTTCGAGGGCGATGCGACCGACGGCCTGGAATCCGACGCCCAGGCCAAGAAGCTGTGGCAGAAATACCTGCCCGATGAACGCATTCACCCGGGCAACAAGCAGGACAACTTCTGGGAGATGGGCGACACCGGCCCTTGCGGACCCTGCTCCGAAATCCACTACGATGGCACGGCCGACAAGACCGGCGGCGACCGGGTCAATCAGGACGACCCCCACGTCATCGAGATCTGGAACCTGGTGTTCATCCAGTTCAACCGCGGCAGCGACAACAAGCTCACGCCGCTGCCGGCCAGGCACGTCGACACGGGCATGGGCTTTGAGCGCATCGTCCGCGTCCTCCAGGGCAAGGACAGCAACTACGACACCGATGTGTGGACGCCCCTGTTCGATGCGCTCCGCGACACCACCGGCGTCCGACCTTACCAAGGGAAGCTCGACGACCCGATCGACATCGCCTACCGCGTGATCGCCGACCACGCGCGATGCCTGACGTTCGCCCTGACCGACGGCGCCGCGCCCGGAAATGAAGGCCGGAGCTATGTGCTCCGCCGCATCCTCCGCCGCGCGGTGCGCTACGGTCGGCAAACGCTCGATCAGACCGAACCGTTCCTCCACAAGCTCGTGCCCGTCATCGTCCAGGCGATGGGCGATGCGTTCCCCGAACTCGGCAAAGACCCGCAGCGCGTCATCGACCTGATCCGGGACGAGGAGGAAAGCTTCGGCCGGACGCTGGATCGGGGCATCGAGCTGTTTGAGCAAGCCGCCGAGCGAGCCGAGGGCGAGCGCATCGGCGCCGAGGATGCGTTCAAGCTGTACGACACGCACGGCTTCCCGCTGGACCTGACGCAGCTCATGGCCGAGGAGCGCGGGATGAGCGTCGATGTCGAGGGCTTTGAGAAGCTGATGGACGCCCAGCGCCAGCGGGCCCGGGCGGCGTCGGGCGGCGGCGATGCGCGGGACTCGCTGGTCGAGTTCGTTCAACAGCAGGATCCGCCGGCCACGCGATTCGTCGGCTACGACGAGCTGGTGGTCGACGGCGCGCAGCTCGTCGCGCAGCTCGTGCTGGCCGACGACCGGTACGAGCCGGTCGAGCAATTGGTCGTGGGCGAACCGGCGGCGCTGGTCGTCGATCGCACGCCTTTCTACGCCGAAGGCGGCGGCCAGGTCGGCGACACCGGCGTGATCCGTTCGCACACCGGCGCGGTGTTCAACGTCGAAGACACGATCAAGGTCGGCGACGTCTTCTTTCACCTGGGCACGCTGGAGACCGGCAGCATCAAGCGCGATGTGTCCGCTTTCGATGCCGACAGCCCGCTGATGCTCGAAGTCGATGCGGAACGGCGGAAGAATATCGCCGCCAACCACACCGCCACGCACATGCTCAACCGGGCATTGCGCGACCTGGTGAACGAACAGGCCGACCAGCGCGGCTCGCTGGTCGATGCCGACAAGACGCGGTTCGACTTTGCGCACAACGCGGCGATGACGCCCGCCCAGGTCGCCGCGGTCGAGCAGCAGGTCAACGCCGACATTGAAGCCGACCTGCCGGTGTATTACGAATACGCCCCGCAGCAACAGGCGTTGAAGATCAACGGGCTGCGTGCGGTGTTCGGCGAGAAGTATCCATCGAAGGTCCGTGTGGTGTCGATCGGCGAGAAGGTCGCTGACCTGCTGGCCGAGCCGGACAGCGAGCGTTGGGCCCGGCGCAGCATCGAGTTCTGCGGCGGCACGCACGTGCGGCGCACCGCGCACGCCGGGTCGTTCACGGTCCTTTCCGAAGAGGCGGTGGCCAAGGGGGTGCGTCGCGTGATCGGCGTGACGGGCAAGGCCGCCCAGGCCGCCTGCGCCCGTGGGACGACCATGCTCGAATCGCTCGAAACCCTCGGCACCGCCGAGGGCGAGCAACTGGCCAAGGGCTACGCGGAGCTGACCGATCAGCTCAACGAGGCGGCGCTGCCGCTGGTGGCGCGGGCGAAGCTGCGCGAGGGGTTGGAGAAGATTCACAAGACGCTCAAGAAGCAGGAAAAGGCCGCGGCGAAGCAGGCGGCGGGCGAAGTGGTCGAGCAGGCGCGCAAGATCGCGGCCGACCATGAAGGCGAACCGATCATCGTCGCCCGGGTCGACCAGGCCGACGGCAACGCTCTGCGTCAGGCGATGGACGTGATCCGCAAGACCCGGCCCGACAGCGCGATGCTGCTGGGTTCGGCCTCGGGCGGCAAGGTCGTGTTCCTCGCGGCGGTGCCCCAGGATGCGATCCACCGGGGCCTCAAGGCCGGCGACTGGGTGCGCGAGGTCGCACAAGTTGCCGGCGGCGGCGGCGGCGGGCGGCCCGACATGGCCCAGGCCGGCGGCAAAGACCCCGAAAAACTCGACCAGGCCCTGGACACCGGCCGCCGCTTCGCTCGCCAGCAGTTGGCCTGACCCAACGCCCGCGCCCGGCGCGGCTACGATGCGGCATCAGCAGCGCCGCGGGCGACAATTCGAATGCCTGATCCGCCACCGCAAATCGTCCACCAACTGCGGGCGTTGTTCGACAGCGTTTCGACGCTCTCGCTGGCCACGCTCGACGCCGAAGGCCGGCCCCACGCGGCCAACCTCTACTTCGCGCCCGACGAAGCGCTCAACCTCTACTTCGTCTCCGACCCCCGCTCGGCCCACAGCCGGCACGTGGCCGATCGCCCCGACGTCGCGGCCACGCTCTATGCGCCCGTGAAGATGTGGCAGCAGATCCGCGGCATCCAACTCCACGGCACATGCATGCCGCTGCCCGACGAACAGTGGGGTCAGGCCTGGCGCATCTACCTGAAAAAGTTTCCCCACATCACCGAGATCGAAGATCTCGTGCGCAGCCAGCGTTTCTATCGCATCCAGCCCAGGTGGTTCCGGTTGATCGACAACACGGTGCGGTTCGGCTACAAGGTCGAAACACCGTGGCCGATCGAGTGAGTCGATTGGCCGGTGGGTCGGTCAGTCATTAGAAGCCCGCGTCGGAGCGAGTCTTCGAGCGAAGACCGGGATCACCCCAGCACCGCCATCGCCCGCTCGAAGATCGCCTCCGGCTCTCGCATGCGCCCCGCGCCCTTGGTCCGACACGCCTGCCAGCCCTCGGCCGGGCCGACCTGCTCCCAGCCCAACGTTTCGCGTAGTTTGGCTGTGTTTTCCTGCGTGATCGGGTTGGCCCACATCTCCGCGTTCATCGATGGGGCGAACAACACCGGCGTGTCACGCCGCAGGGCGCAGGCGACGGTCGTCACAACGTTGTCACACATGCCGTGCGCGAGCTTGGCGATCGTGTTCGCGCTGGCCGGGGCGAGGATGAACAGGTCGGCTGAGCGAGCGAGCGAGATGTGCTGCGAATCGTGGGCTTCGACCTGCGTCCACAGCGAAGTGTACACGGGCCGGCCCGAAAGGGCCTCGAACGTCAGCGGCGTGACGAACCGCGTCGCCGCCTCGCTCATCAGCACCGTCGCCTCGTGACCGGCCTGCGCGAGCCGACTGACCAGCGTGCAAATCTTGTACGCCGCAATGCCACCGGTGACCGCGACGATCACCGACCGACTCTTGGATGGTTGCTGTGATTCGACCATGACGGCCCGAGCATCCCGCGCGATCCGCGGCTGCGGCTCAGGCCAGCGCCTGGTCCGGCGGGGTGACGTTTTCCGCGGCCTCGAAGTCGATCGTGATCTTGCCCTGGCGCACTTCCTCCACCGCCAGTTCCAGGTCGCTGCGGCCCTCGCGCTCGATCAGCGGCCGGGCCCCCTGAATCAACTCCGCCCAACGACGCTGAATCAGCGACGTCAGCTTGAACCGCCCGCCCAGCTTGTCCACGATCTCATCGCTCTTGAGTGCATTGATCATTGGGAGAATGTCCCTGAGGTTACGGAAAGCTCCGCATTGTAGCAGCCGCTGGGCGTTTGCCAAGGCCCAATGGCGACGTTGTGAACGCTCAAAGGAATCGGCCTGCGTCGAGCGCGGCTTGGCCCAACCAGCGGGGGGGGGCGCTGGCCTGCCGTGATGCGCCACGGCCAACGATTGCATTGCATACTGATTAGGCATTGATTCGCCAATGCCGACAGTATATTATGCACGCATGAGTCGATCTGATCTTGAACTATCTCTTCTTTCTGAAATCAGTCAGATTCTAGGCAGCGGCCTCGATCTGGAGGAGCTGTTCGGGCGCGTGATGAACGCCGTGGCGGATCGGCTGGACGTGCGACGCGCGGCGCTGGTGCTGCGCGGGCCGGCCGATGAGAATCTTCGCATCGTCGCGGCGATCGGCTTGACCGACGAGGAGATCGCCAAAGGCCGGTACGAGATGGGCGAGGGCGTGACCGGGCAGGTGGTGGCCTCCGGTGAGCAGCGCGTGCTGGCCGACGTGGCCAACGAGCCGGTGTTCCTCAACCGCACCGGCGGCCTGGGCGCGGGCAAGGACAAGACCAAGACCTCATTCCTGTGCATGCCCATCAAGGCCGGCGAGCGCGTGGTCGGCGCGATCTCCGCGGCCAAGCCCTATGTCGACGATCAAACCCTCCAGGCCGACGCCCGGCTGATGTCCATCATCGCCGGCAACATCTCCCAGGCCATCCGCGTCAACGAGCTGGTGCTGCTGGAAAAGGACAAGTGGCTGACCGAGACCAATCAGCTCCGCGAAAACCTCAAGACCAAATACCAGTTCGACAACATCATCGGCACCAGCCCGGCGATGATGGACGTGTTCGCGACGATCGGGCAGGTCTCCACCAGCCGCGCCACCTGTCTGCTGCTGGGCGAGACCGGCACGGGCAAGGAACTGATCGCCAAGGCCATCCACTACAACTCGCCGCGCCGCGACAAGCCGTTCATCCGCATCAACTGCGGCGCGCTGTCCGAGACGCTGCTGGAGTCGGAGCTGTTCGGCCACGTCAAGGGGGCGTTCACCGGCGCGGTGCGCGACAAGGTCGGCCGCTTCGAAGCCGCCGACGGCGGGACGATCTTCCTCGACGAGATCGGCACCATCGACACGCAACTGCAGGTGAAGCTGCTGCGCGTCCTTCAGGAGCGCGAGTTCGATCGGGTCGGCGATCACCGCACGGTCCGCGTGGACGTGCGCGTCATCGCCGCGACCAACCTCGACCTTCAGGAAGAGGTGCGCAAGGGCACGTTCCGCGAGGACCTTTACTATCGGCTGAACGTGGTGGCGGTCTACCTGCCGCCGTTGCGCAACCGCCGCGATGACATCCCGCTGCTGATCGACCACTTCCTGGATCAGTACAACCGCGAGAACAACCGCAACCTGCACAAGATCAGCCGTGAGATGCTCAGCACGCTGATGCGCTATCCCTGGCCGGGCAACGTGCGCGAGCTGTAGAACGCGATCGAGCGGGCGGTGGTGATGAGCACGACCGACG
>CAZUHK010000184.1:0-5595 GCA_964620345.1 uncultured Planctomycetaceae bacterium | reverse complement strand
GGTATCGGTCGTCTGCTTCGATCACGGATGAATCATAGCCGAATGAATCGGCTTACCGCTTGACCTCGGGCGCCCGGCCCTCGAGGTTGGCCACCGCGCGATGCACCACGTCTTCGGGCACCGCGATGGTCGTCTTGTGCACCTGGTATTGGTCTTCGCCGACGATCTCGATCTCGCGGATCAGCTCCTGCCGATGTCGGGCCAGTTGTTTGACCTGCTCGATCATGCGGCGGCGCACCCGCGGCGACAGGTCGCGCGACGTGCGCAGGCGCCGCGTTTCGTCGACGAAACGCGAGAGGGCCGGCTTGAAGCTCGGGTTGCCCGCCTGGGCGCGGTCGGCGGCATCCTGGAAGTAAAACGCCAACCGTTCGGCGCCCGGCGGCAGTTGATCGGCGATCGCCGCGCGGAACCGGAAGATCGGCTGATTGAGCTGCGTCGCGAAGTTGCGCAGGTTCGTCAGTTGTGAGCTGGCCGCACGCACGGTCAGCATGACCGAGCGGTTGGCCGTGACCACGCCTTCAACATCGAGCAGCGTGCCCTCGCTGATCACCGCGATCTCCGGGTCGAACGCGACCACCCCGTTGACCACGACCGGACGCAGGTCGGCCACGAACGCGCGCTGCCGGCCGATGAAGATAAACGCCCGCCCGTCGCCCCCGCCGCGGCGCGACCGATCGCGCACGCGCGGCTGCGGCTGGCCGACCACCTGCGGCAGATTCTGGAACACCGCGCGCCGCCGCTCGGCATCCATCTCTGATACCTCGGCCCCGAAGCTCATCAACTGCCACTTCGCGTACGCATCGAGCGCCGGATTGCGGTAGAGCCGCCGGCCCAGCGCCGCGTGCAACTCAACCGGATCGATCGTGTACCGGCTGTCCTCGGCGAAATCGCTGACGCTGCGCGGCCATTGCCCGCCGGCCTCCCAACTCGCCTTCGCTTCACGCACGATCAGGTCCAATGCACACGCAACATCGATCGGCTCACACTGATCATCGGCGCGGACCACCGCCGCAAACAAGAGCGTGGCGATCAGGGTGGGCAGCAGCGGTCGCATATCGGCCTTGCGTCATATTAGCCCAAAAGATTCACCACAGAGCGACTGTGTCGCTTGTCAAGTTGTTGTTGCCCCGGTGGGCGACCGCCCAGAAGAGGGGCCTGACGTAAACAGGCCCCTCGGGAACGCGGCGTTCGGTGGCGCCGACCGGGTGGGATGACTTTGAGGATTTCGTTTAAGCCAAGACCGAGCGGTTCACCACGTTGCTGAACCTGCGGCACGGCGTGCCCTGGGCCGACACGTCCCGCCGGGTCTTCGGTCGGATCGATCCCGAGGCCTTCGAGCGCTGCTTCATGCATTCGACGCCGGCGGTGGTGGTGGAACTGGCTGAGAGCAAGCTGCTGGCGATCAACTGCAAGGGTCTGCGATGGCGTTCGGGGCCGACAGATTATCGGGAATCGGCTCGGCGAGCTGCGCCAGCAGCGACGGGGTCATCCACGGCAGGGATTCGAGCTTGCGGCGGAGGTTGTCGGGCATGGGCTTGCCGCGGCGCTCGTGGCGGGGTCGGCTCTTCCACCGACGGTGCAGCCAGAGGTATTGGTCCGGGCAATCGCGGACCATGGTTTCCATCGCCCGGTTGTAGCGCGCGGTGAGGTAGTACAACGGATCCTCGCGGTCGACCCAGTCGGATGGGTAGATGATATCCGCGGCGCCGATTTCGTAGTGGAAGTGCTGACCGGGCTTGGGGGCGCGGCGGGCGTAGCCGCAGATGATCGGCGCGTCGTAGGCCATGGCGAGCAGGCCGATGGACTTGTACGCCGAGGCCAGGCGGCCGAAGAACGGCACGAACATCCCACCGTCGCCGGCGTTCTGGTCGCCGATGAACCCCAGCGTGCCGTGGTCGGCCAAGATCTTCGCCATGCGGTCGGACGCGCCCCACTTGGTGAGGATGCGCATGCCCTGCCGTTGCCGCACGCCCAGCAGCCAGTCGTTGAGCAACGGGTTGTCGATCGGCCGGGCGATCGCGTCCATGTCCAGCCCGACGGTCGCCAGCGTATAGCCCAGCAGCTCCCAGTTGCCGTAGTGGCCGGTGACCAGGATCGTCGGTCGGTCGGCGAGCATCACGTCCAGCGCCTCTTCGAGGTTGACCAGCGTGACGCGGTCGGCCCAGGAGTCGATGGTGATCAGGCGCGGCGTGAACATCACTTCGACCCCGAGCTGCAGAAAGTGCTGCATCGAGCGCTCGGCGATGCCGCGGGCCGTCGGTTCATCGACGTGCGGGATGGACCGGCGGATGTTGGCGATCGCGCGGCGGCGGTGGCGCTTGTCCAGCGCGAACATCATCGCCCCCACACCCCGAGCGCCGTCCAGACAGTCGTCGATCGCGAAGCTGTGCAACAGCATCGCGCCCAGGCGCAGGCCGAGGTATTCGAGGTAGTCGCGGCTGGCGGAGCGACGTTTGGCCATGGCGACGATGATAAGGAAAAAACGGCGGGCGTTGGGGAACGCCCGCCGCGGTGGGATCGAGCAGACCCATCGCAAGCTGTCATTCCTGCGTGAACGGTGAGCAGATCCGTGGTGATCGCACCGCAGCGCTTGCTCTGAACCATTTGTTGATTGTCTGGCTCGGCTCGCGGCGAGCAGGCCCGGGGCGAAGCGGGCTCAGGCGGCTGAAGTTCTCCGCGGCGCCGAGCGCCGAGCGGCGAGGTTCCTAAAAACACAAGGGCCCATCGGCACATCGCCGATCGGCCCCGTGTACCTCCTCCCCAGTATCGGCCTCCCCGCCGACTCACCTGCTCCCCTCGCCCGCCTTGTGCCTGTCGCACCACAGGCCGGCCGACCCCGCTGGGTAACTGCGATTGTCAGTTCACTCTCGTTCGTCCCGGTACGAACGCGAGAAGCGCTTCGTCGCTTCCGTGCCACGTCGCCTCTTTACTTGCCTCGGGGTACCTTGTGGAGAGAAATGACGCCCGCTGGCTTACCCGCAACTTTAACATGCCGGTGGAGAATGTCAAGGATTGTGTTTAGGTTTGTCGACCAAACGAATACCACGTCTGCCCGTGGTTTTCCACACCATGCGACGAGTTGCCCGATGCATGCATTCTAATTGTAAACAACTATGACACAGCACTTAATACCGCATCACGCTTTCGTTTTGGGTATCAGTATTTGAGCTGGATTCGTGCGTCGTCAGTCTTAAAACGCCGGTTGATCGCAACGATGCTCCCGCGCGGCGATCAGTTACGCTGATCTTCCGCCAGCGGCGTGGTGGAAGACCTGGTCGTCTCGCTGCCTGGCAACTACACCGTGGTGGTCGTCACGCACAACCTCGCCCAGGCCCGCCGCATCGCCGACGACCTGGCCTTGTTCTGGGTCCACGACGGTGCGGGCGCGGTCGTCGAATCCGGCACCGCCCGACAGATCTTCGAATCCCCCCGTAGCCCAATCACCGCCGCCGACCTGCGCGGCGGACGGGGATAGGCATGCGATCTGACTTGGCCTCGTGCCCATACCTACCATTTTCAGTAAATCAACCCATACGTGAGAACCGAAGGAGTCTGACATGATCTTATTGAGCACGTTGATATGCATGATGATCGCCTTGATGGTTGTGCCGGCGACTGCAGCGGAACAGCCCGAGCCATCGGAGAAGGTTGCGGCAGCATTCGCACGCGTTCGCAGCCACACCTTTCATCCGCTTGACGAGCGTGACTTCACGGTGGACCGCAACTTGAACAAGCACGGCATTGCTGACCTGGACGATCAGGACTGGCGCGTGCGGCTGCTGGCGGTGCGCGACCTGGTGCGAGCCGGTGATGAGGCCGTCGATGCGATCCTCGCGGGGCTTTCCGACGAACACGTTCAAGTCCGCTACCTCAGCGCTATGGCATTGGGGGTTTTGCGAGCAACCCAGGCCTTACCCGCCCTGGAACGGACACTGAAGGAAGATGATCAGGCGGTGGTTCGGTCACAAGCCGCGATTGCGCTGGGGCAGATCAATGATAAGGTGGCGTTGGAGACGCTCGAAGATCGGCTGGCGAATGACCCGAGCAAGGACGTTCGCCACCAGTGCGAACTGTCGATCGATCAGCTCAACAAGGGCCGGGAAGCGACCGAGGCACTGCGCACGGCCTACCGCAAGCTTGATCCAAAGACGTTCGAGACCGTGAAGGTGAACCAGCCGGCCCCCGAGTTCACGCTGAACGATACCGAAGGCAAGCCGCACAACCCGATCAAGCAACGCGGCGATGACTGGGTCGTCTTGATATGGGTCTTTGCCGACTGGTGCCCGGTATGTCACGGCGAGTTCCGTGAACTGATCGAGTTGCGCAACCAGTTCAAGCAGCAAGGCGTGCGTCTGTACACCATCGAAGCCCACGACACGTACCGGGCGCGCGTCATGGTTGGCAGGGAAGTCGATCCCGAATACTGGTTCGCTGAACAGTCGTTTCAGAAAACGTACACGCAGAATATCTGGTGGCCGCACCTGGTCGACCACGGCGGGGCGGTTGGCGCGACGTACGGCGTGGACCCGCTGGCCTATGCCGTCCATGCCGAGTACATCAACCGACCCGCGACAATCATCATCGACCCCGATGGGCAGGTGCGATGGACTTACTACGGCACGTACTGGGGCGACCGCCCGTCGATCAAGAAAACGCTGGAGATGATTCGGGACAAGGATTTTTCCTTCGTCCATCCTGATCGGCTCAGCAGACCGTAACACAAGCGGGCACGCCGCCGTCGTCGCCGACGACGTGGCCATGTTCTGGGTCCCCGACGGTGCGGGCATGGTCGTGGAGTCCGGCTCGGTCAGGCAGGTCGTCTCCCCGCAGCGAGATCACCGCCGCATACCTGAGGGGTGAGCGGAGATAGTGTCACCGCCCGCCGCCCTCGCCGCGCTTCCCCCTTTTCGAGGCTCATCGCTTAACACTGCTCGACACCGCCCGAAGGTGCCGGTAATCTGCCTTTCGGCGGTCCGGGTGGAGCACATCTGTGGAAAACGTAGTTCGCCTGCGGATACAACGAGAGGCCTCCGAAATGAAAGACATCATACGGTGCATTGAGAGCCTTCGCGTTCAACTGGACCGCCACCGAAAAGAAGGCCTCAAGGAGTACCCGACTCGTACGATCTTTATCGACCCAATGCTTTCCGCACTGGGGTGGGACGTTCGCGACCCTGATGAGGTTCAGCTTGAACGCCCGACGGTGGACGGCAAATCCGTTGACTACGCAATGAAGGTGAACCGCAAGGTTGTCCTTCTTCTTGAAGCAAAACAGCTCGGCGACGCCCTGGAGGATGTAAAGGCGATCACTCAGGTTGTGGGCTACGCCGCCAACGATGGGATCGAATGGTGCGTTCTCACAAACGGCATCCGGTACAAGGTATACAAGTCGTCCGAAATGGCGAGTGCGCCGGAGAAACTTCTTTTCGAAGTCAGTATCGACCCCAAGGATTCTGACGGCATATCTGTCGAGGCGTTGGCCAAGCAGTTCCACCGACTGTCACGCGAATCCATAGCGGAGGGAAGACTCGACGCGATCGGAGCCGTGATATTCACCACCGGCAAGGTGCGGAAAGCCCTCGATCGCCTCTTTAG
>CAZUHK010000183.1:0-5618 GCA_964620345.1 uncultured Planctomycetaceae bacterium | reverse complement strand
CACCTCGATGTCCAACAGCTTGCCGAGCTTGTCGATCCTGTCGGCGATATGGCCAACCCCGACCGCGCAGTGGTGCGCCGGGCCATGGGCGTTCCACGCCTCGACAAACCGCCGGGCCCCAATGGGAAAGCGATAGCGGCTGTTGGTGTTCCCGATTTCCAGGATCGGGCCGGGACAGGATTCGCCTTCGGCCACGAGCAGTTTCAGCTCGCCGTTGCGCGTCTCTATGACGCTGAGCAATGTCACGGGTCCGTGTTTGACGCTCATCTCGACGCTAAGGCCGCGGCCGACCTTGCCGTGGTAAACCTCCAGCGGGCGGACTTTGGTCTTGCCCTGGGCGATGGCGATGTGGCCAGGGCCGTCGTGGCCCATGAGCACGATGTCGTCGGCAAAATCGATGGCGTAATACTCGGTGAAGCTGCCGCCGGCGCCGAAGCTGTCCATGATCTTCATGGCCTGGGCGTTCTTGATCTCCAATTCACCGGCCACGGGCACGCCGCGAGCGGTCAACAGGGAGTTGCCCAAGATGATGGAGCTGATCGCGTCTTCGTTTTCGGCGTTGCCGGCGCCGATGTAGTAGTAGGCCAGCGATCCCAGCCGGTGTTTGTCCACCATGCGATCCAAGGCGATGCTCGTGCGCGCCGCGCGTTGCAGCTCTGCGGCGGGACAGTCGTCCTGGACGTCGAACGCCTCGTGAAACAGCTCGACGCGTTGGGCGATCTGCGGCGGGGTCACCTCACGGCGCAGGGCCGCCAGTTCATCGACCTCGACGATTTGGATGTGTCCGCCGAACCCGGCGCATTGCTGGGTCAGGTCGCTGTAGATGTCGAGCATCCCCCCGTAGTAGTGGCCCATGACGCCCAGGCGGTTGTGTTCCATGGCGTGCATGACCCGGGCCGCATCGACCCATTGATCGATCTGGGCGTGGGCGACGGGGTCGTGATCGATCGTGCCGGTGATCTGGTGGAAGCGGATGCCGCAGCGGTGCAAGACGTTGGCGATCTCGGGCACCGGGCAGGCGCTGCAATGGGCCAGCCATTCGCCGGTCATCCTGGTGCGGTCGCCGAGCTGGTTGAATGCGTCGTAGTCGATCGCCGCGGCCGGCTGCAGGTTCAACACGATGACCGGAACCTTGGCCCGGCGCACCACGGGCAACACGGTGCTCGACAGCGCGTAGGTGGTGACGTGCAGGAAGATCAGATCGACGTCGGCCTGGCGGAAGCGGTGGCCGGCCACCATCGCCTTCTGGGGGTTGTCGATCAGGCCGAGGTTGACCACGTCCACGCCTTCGCGATCGATCAACCCCTCGACGCGAGCGAGGTGGCCCCGGAGCCGGGGTTCGAGGCCGTCGAACTGGGGCCAGTAGGCGTCGAGTCCGATGCCGAACAGGCCGATCCTGGGCGTGTCCATGTCTTGTGTCCCGAGGCGGTTGATCTGCGGACCATGCCAGCGGCGGTCGACGATTCAGCCGCCCGGCGGTTGGATCGGCCGCGCCGACCGCAACGGTCGGCGGGCGATGCCTATCGGCGCGGCTCGCGATCCAGCGAACTACAGAACCACGACTGCTTGTCCCACGTGTTGCCCGCCGAACCGAAGTCACAGAGCCGGATCGTCCGTCCGTCGGCGTCGGTGGCCCCGAACGCCCGCCAGATCCCCTCGGGCGCATCGATGGGCGTGAGTGTTTCAATGGCATCGCCCAACGTCGCGTCGAACACGTCCTGGTCGCCGAGCCGGCGATCACGGCTCAGCGCGTAGGGGCCACGCATCACCGTCGCCGCGGGCCCGTGGCTCAGCGCATCGTCTGGCGAGAGGTTGGTCACTTGACCGACCTTGCCGGAGATGTTCTCTTCGAGAATGAACCCCAGCTTCGCCCAATGCTGAACGTGCCATTGGACGAGTTCATCGTCCGGCTCGAGGTGATGGTGCTCGAACGGTTCGAGGCGTGGTGAAAGGTCGAAATCGAGTTCGATCACGTCGCCGTCTGACCAATGCCGATCGATCGTCAACCACGACCCGGGCTGGGGTCGGCCGGTCGGTTCACCGTTGAGGCGCACCTGGGTCTGGGCCGACCACGCCGGGATGCGCAGTTGCAACTGGAACGCCGCCGGCGCGTCGAGGCCGAGCTCTACGCTCACGGGGCCGTCGATCAGTTCACCGGTGATCGCGGCACGGACGGTCGTGCCGTCGGCCAGCGTGACCGCGCCCTCGCCGGGCTGGTACAGGCCGACACGCATGCCCCGGTCGTCGGTCAACAGCACGGCCTGGGCGCCCTGGAACAGGCCCCGCGGCAGGTTCGCCACGCAGCACTGATGATTATGGAAAAAGTGCGGGTGGGCGCGGATGTGCTCGTGCGAGCATCGCACGCGACGCAGGCCCCACCTGCCATCGGTGCTCAACGCGCCCACCAGCGTGTTGCACAACGTTCGCTCGATCTCGTCGAGGTACCCCGAGTCGCCGGTCAGCTTGAGCAACTCGAACGACAGACGGTTCCAGAAGATCGCGTCGCAGACCTCCGCCACGATGTTGCGAAGCCGGACCCCGCCGATCACATGGTCGTTGAAGCTGATCGTGCCCATAGCCGACCGATCCCACCGGCGAATCTGGTTGTAGATGTTCACCGACGCGGTCAGCAGATCCTCTTCCCCCGTCGCACGGTACAGGTGCAGCATGCCCTCGACGCAACTGACCAGTTCATAGCCCTTGGCCCAGTCCCGCGGATCGTCGAACCATGTGTGCAGCGGTTGGTTGGTCAGGCCCCGACGCAACAGGTCGGGCTTGCCGCTTGGATTCTTCGACCACTGCTCAACCATCCACCGGGCATAGTCAAGGTACTTCTGTTCACCCGTGGCGTTGTAAAGCATCATGACCGGCGTGAGCAGCGTGGTACTGGTCATCCCGTGCTTGGTGCCGGTCTTGTAGATGTCCAGCGCATCCGGGCCGACCTCGCTCATCAGGTGATCCATAAAACGCCGGGCCGCGGCGAGGATCGGGTCATCGCCGGTGATCTGCCAGGCGACGAGCAAGCCCCACAGCGTGTGCTTGCGGCACCACAGATTGAAGTTCTTGCCATTGGTCAGGTACTTCGAATCGTGGTACGTGCCGATGTAGCCGTTCTCATCCTGCGTGCCGATCAGGCCCTTGGCCGCCTCGTGGATAAAGTCGCGCAGAGATGCATCGTCGTAATACCGGGCGGCGTCCACGGCCGAGATAATCCACTTGCCCCAGAACTCACCCCGCCACAGACCCCGGTTGGGCCGATCCGGATCGCGGTCGTCGATGCGATCGCGAAACGCCTGTTCGGTGACCGGGTAGATGTCCCTCTTGGCATGATCCGAACGGATCCGCTCGTGGGCGACGGCGTCGAGGCGCTGGGCGAGGTAACCGGCGTATCGCCAGCGCCCCGGTTGGATCAGGTCCGATTCATCGTTCAACAGATTGTCGCGTTGAATGGTCTTCATGGGAGTGTACTTGCCCTGCTGTTTTCACGGGCGGTCTTGAGGCACGCTTTGAGCGTCTGCGTCGATTCGCCGATAGCCGGTAACGCCGACCGCGGCACACAGCTTCACGAAGGTTCGACGATTCAGCTGGCTTATGGGGCTGCTTGCCGCTGCCCGTCGCTCGGACTCACGCTCAGCGGGCGCGATCCTGCGCATCGCGAATCCTTTGCGCCAGGTCCGCGCAGGTCGATTCGTGCGCCGGTTCGCCGGCGAGGTTCCGCCGCTCCAGCGGGTCGGCCTCAAGGTCGAACAGCGCGTGTTCGTCGGCCCCTGCTTCGAGGGTCATCATGAACTTCCATTTACCCTCGCGCACCATCGCGTGATGCGTCTTCCGCTCCATAACGGCGGGCCGAGCGATCTTGTTTCGCTCAAAAAACGGGTGCGGCCCACCCCGCGAAATCTCCGAGAAGATCGCCCGTGCCGCCGGACCCTGGCCGCCGACCACCGCCGCGGCCAGCGACGGCGCCTCCACCCCGTCCGGCACGCGCAGCCCCGCCAGTTCCAACAGCGTCGGCAGCAGCGACATCGCGCTGACCGGTGTCTGGACGACCTGCCCGCGCTCGGCAGTCATCCCGTCCGGCAACGCCACGAAATACGGTACGTTCACGACCGGCTCGAAGAAGCTCTCCTTCTGCACCAGGTCATAATCCCCAAGATGCGTGCCGTGATCGCTGCAGAACGCGATGATCGTATTCGCCAGCAGACCCCGCGCGTCCATCCACTTCAGCAGCCGCCCGAACTGCTCGTCGAGAAACGCGACGTTGCCGTAGTAGTGCCGACGCATCCGATCGATCTGTTCGCGATCCAGCACCGATGCGCTGTGCGTCGCCGCGAGTTTCTTCGCGATCGAATCGGGGCACGGCGCCGGCAGCGCGTCGCCTTCGGCCGGCAGCTTGATCGCGTCATCGTCGATCAGCTTGTCGAACGGTTCGGGCGGGACGACCGGCGTGTGGGGACCGGGAAACGAAACCCGCAAAAAAAACGGTTCGTCGCCGTCTCGCCCGTCCAGCCACGCGATGCATCGATCGACCACCTTGTGCTCGCACCGCGTTTGCGGCCCTTCGGGATAGCGGCCGCCGAGAATCCACTTCACTGGGCCCGGGTACTGGACCTGCTCGTAGTCCGCGCCGTCGTACGGATCGCGGTAGGCAAGGCAACCGACCGCCTGATTCTGCTCGCTGATCCCCTCGGTCTCCCCGAACACCCGCTCGTCCAGCGCGTGGTGCTGCTTGCCGAAGCTCGCCGAGCGGTACCCGGCGGCGTGGAACGGTTCAAGCAGGTGATCGGTGTGGATGCGGTGGTCGCGGGTGTTGTGCCAGACGCCGGTCGAATGCGGATACCTGCCGGTCAACAGACACGTCCGGGCGGGCATGCACACCGGCGAGGGGATGATCGCGGTCTGGAAGATCGTGCCGCGCTTGGCCACCGCGTCCAGCGCCGGCGTCTTGCCCCACGCGCTGCCGTAGCAGCCCAGCGAATCGGTCCGCTGCTCGTCGGTCATCAGCCAAAGAATGTTGGGTCGATTCACTTTGTCTTTGCTCGGGGTAGCAGCGTCGGTCCACGCCGCAGGCGTCGCCGCGGCCGTGGCACATAGTTTCACGAAGGTTCGACGATTCAGCAAGTTCATACCGATGCTTGCCGCTGCCCGGCGCCGGGACTCGCGCTCAGCGGGCGGCCCAGTGGCGGATCGTGCCGAGGTTGGTCTGCCTGTTGCCCTTGAGGATGTCGGCCCCGGTGTACGTCGCCGCCGAGCCGTCCGGCCAAAGGGCGTTGAGCTCCTGTTCCGCGATGGCCGATGGGTCGGGCATCTGGGTCCAAAACTGATTCGGCGCGTGCGCCATGCTCAGACGATAGTCACCGGGCCCCAACGCCAGATGGTCCGGCGTGAAGATGTCCAGCCGACAAGTCATGAGCGGCGCGATGAACTCGCCGTCCGAGACGCGCATCGAAATCGCCTGGGCCTGCGAGATTTCAGCGCCCCCGGCGTCGAAGAACTTGTAATTGGCCGAATCGAACCCCGCCCAGACCGCGTAGTCGGGCCACTTGAAAACCAGATCCCCGCCGAAATTCCCTCGTGTCCTACTCCCGCTGCACGGCTGGCCGGGTGAGCCATTGGGCCAG
>CAZUHK010000182.1:0-5682 GCA_964620345.1 uncultured Planctomycetaceae bacterium | reverse complement strand
GAACATCGGCACGCTCGACGCCTTTTTCAACCGCGCCGCCGGCTGCTACGCGCTGGAGCTGGGCCTGCCGCCGGGCTGGACGATCGCCGGCGATGTCGACGCGGCGCGCCTCAAGGCCGACGCCATCGCCGCCGTGCTCGAACACGACAACCGCGACCGGCTGATCACCCTGCTGCGCCAGCTCGGCCGCGGCCGGGCCGAGCGAAAGGTACACGACCAGCTCGACACACTCATCGACGAGCTGCACACGCTGTACCGCGAGGCCCAGCCGTCGGCCTGGCAGATCACCTATGACCCGTCGCCGCGCCTTTCGCGCCAGCGGATCGAGCAGATCGTCGACGACGCTCAGCACGTGCAACTGCCGTGCAGCGAGAAGACCGGCAAGGTCAACGGCCACTGGAAAAACGCCTTGGGCAAGCTGATCGACCTCGCCTGGTGCGGCGACTTCGACGCCCTGGCCACAAGCGGCCTGGTGCGCGCGGCGGTCAGCGGCGATCCATATCACCGCCTGCCCGCCACCGACTCGTTCACGCGATGGGTCCAACCGCTGGCCGCCCACGCCAGGGTGCTCAAGCTCGAACGACTCGCCTATCGCCTGCACGCGATGCGCGAGCTGATCGGCGACTACGACGCGACCTTCGGCATGCTGCAGCGCCGCCGGGGGTTGTACCGCTTCGAGGACATCACCGACACGCTGCGCGACGCCGACCCGCTGGCCGGCGACAGTGAGCTTTACCTTCGGCTGGATGCGAAGTGCGATCACGTGCTGCTCGATGAGTTTCAGGACACCTCGATCGCGCAGTGGCAGGCGATCGCGCCGATCGTCGATGAGGCGGCGCAATCCGACGGCGAGCGGGCGCTGTTGATCGTGGCCGATCCGAAGCAATCGATCTACGGCTGGCGCGGCGGCGAGCCGCGCCTCACGCTGCACGTGCGCGATCACTACGCGCTGGACGAACAGCCGCTGCACGAGAGCTGGCGCACCGGCCAGGGCGTGCTGGACGGGGTGAACCGGGTGTTCGAGGGCATCGCCGCGGCGCCCGCGCTGGCCGATCACGCCGACGCCGCGGCCGACTGGGCCCGCGCGTTCGCGCCGCACAAGGCCGCGAAGACCGACCGCCCCGGATACGTGCAACTGGCGCTGGGGCCCGAAGCGGCCGGCGACAAGGCGTTCGGCCCGGCGCTGGCCGAGTACGCGGCCGACCTGGTCGCCGACATCGCACGCGAAGCGCCGGGCTTTTCCATCGGCGTGCTGATGCGCACCAACCAGAGCGTGGCGCGGATGATCTACGAGCTGAACCAGCGCCGCATCGCCGCCAGCGAAGAGGGCGGCAACCCGCTGACCGACTGCGCCGCCGTGGTCGCGGTGCTTTCGCTGCTAACCCTGGCCGATCACCCGGCCGACACGATCGCGCGGTACCTCGTCGCGCACACGCCGCTGGGCGCCGTGGTGGGGCTGGGGCCGGGGCACAGCGAGACCGATGCCCATCGCCTGGCCGCCGAAGTACGGCGCGAGCTGCTGGTCGATGGCTACGGCCCGACGCTGTCGCGCTGGGTCGGCGAGCTGGCCGGCGCGTGCGACGGGCGCGACATGCGTCGGCTGTTGCAACTGGTGCAACTGGGCTGGGCATACGAATCGACCGCGACGTTGCGCCCGGGCGACTTCGTGCGCATGGTTCAGGCCACGCGCGTGGAAGACCCGAGCGCCGCGGCGGTGCGGGTGATGACGATCCACAAGAGCAAGGGCCTGGAGTTTGACGCGGTGGTGCTGCCGCAGTTGGAGTCGCCGTGGTTTTCACAGAACCCGGACCTGGTGTTCGAGCGGGCCGAGGCGATCGGGCCGATCACCGCGATCTGCCCGCGTGTGGATGATGCATGGCGAGCGCTGCTGCCGGGCGTGGATGCGATTCACCGCGCCCATGAGGCCAGTCGGATTCGCGATGCGCTGAGCACGCTGTACGTCGCGATGACCCGGCCTCGCTACGCGCTGTACATGATCGCCCACCCGCCGGGCAAGACCGATGACAAGCTCACGTTCGGCCGCGTGCTGCGCGATGCGCTGCTCGAAGCCGATGCCCCGACCAGCACGCCCTTGACGCGCGACGCCTACGCGCACGGCGATGCGGGGTGGATGAACCACGCCCAGCCGTCGATGCCACAGGCGGCGCAAGACCCCGTGCCGCTGCGTGCCAAGCTCGGCCCGGCGGGCAGGCCGCGCGGCCTGGCGCGGACCAGCCCCTCGGCCCTCGAAGGCGGCCAGACGATCGACCTCGCCACCGCCCTGCGCCTCGACGCCCCCGGATCCACAGCGGGCCGCTCGCGGGGCTCGATCATGCACGCCCTGGCCCAACGCATCGAATGGCTCGACGCCGGCCCGCTGACCGGCGCGGCGTGGCGTGAGGCGCTCGCCCAAGCCGCGCCCGACCTCGACGATGCCAGCGTGGCGATGCTGATCGAACAGTTCGGCCAGGCCATCGCCGCCGCCCCCATCGCCGCGGCGCTCAAGCCCAGCGCCTACCCCGCCGACGCCGCGCCCACCGTCCAGCGCGAGCGCCGCTTCGCCATCGTCGAAGACGACACGCTGCTCCAGGGCGCGTTCGACCGTTTGGTCCTTCTGCACGACTCGGCCGGCCGACCCGTCGCCGCCGAGGTGCTGGACTACAAGACCGACGTCGCGCCGATCGACCAGATCGTGGCCCACTACCGCCCGCAGCTCGATGCCTACCGCCGTGCCGCCGCGAAGCTGTACCGCCTGGACGCCGAGAAGGTCGCGGCCAAGCTGATCCTGCTCCACTACGGGCAAGTCGTGCAAGTGTGATCCATCGCGTTGACCCGATGTTGTCACAGATGCGCCGCGCGCCTGTGCCGCTTCGGGGCGTTGGCCTATCATGCGGGCCATGGTGGACGTACCCAAATGCATTGAATGGGTGGGCGAGGCCGAGGGGCACCTGCGGCTGATCGATCAGACGCTGCTGCCCGAGCGGCTGAAGCACATCGACTGCCACGATGTGGAAACGGTGTGGCACGCGATCAAGCGGCTGAGCGTGCGCGGGGCGCCGGCGATCGGCATCACCGTGGCGTACGGGTGCGTGATCGGCGCGCGGCACGGCGCGTTCGAGCAGGCGGCGGAATACCTGGCGACCAGCCGGCCCACGGCGGTGAACCTGTTCTGGGCCATCGCGCGGATGAAGAAGCTGGCGACGGCCGACCCCGCGGCGCTGCTCGAAGAAGCCCGCACGATTCATGCCGAAGACGAAGCGATGTGCCGTGCGATCGGCGAGCACGGGCTGAAGTTGCTGCCGGAGACCGGCGGCGTGCTGACGCACTGCAACGCCGGGGCCCTGGCGACCGGCGGCATCGGCACGGCGACCGCGCCGCTGTACCTGGCGCACGAAGCGGGGCGGCGGCTGGCGGTGTACGCCGACGAGACGCGGCCGCTGCTGCAAGGCGCCCGGCTGACCGCGTGGGAACTGGGCCGGGCCGGCCTGGACGTGACGCTGATCTGCGATGACATGGCCGCCCGGGTGATGAGCGAGGGCAGGATTCACGCGGTGATTACCGGCGCCGACCGCATCGCGGCCAACGGCGACGTGGCGAACAAGATCGGCACGTACAACCTCGCGGTGCTGGCGCGGCACCACGGCCTGCCGTTCTTCGTCGCCGCGCCGTCGAGCACGTTCGACCTGTCGCTGGCCAGCGGTGCCGACATCCCCATCGAACAGCGCGACACCGACGAGATCACCCACGGCTTTGGCCGGCGCACCGCACCCCAAGGCGTGAAGACCTACAACCCCGCGTTCGACGTGACCCCGGCGGCGCTGATCACGGCGCTGATCACCGAGCGCGGCGTGGTGGAGCCGGAGTCTGCCGACGCGGTGGATCGGTTCATCGGGAAATCGGTTCATCAGCAAGCAGATTCCCCGTCCGGCCGATTCACCGATTAACCAATCAACCGATTCACCGACCAACCTTTACTCATGTTCGACACCCATTGCCATCTGACGTATCCGCAGCTTGCCGATCGGATCGAGCGGGTGATCGTCGATGCGCGGGACGCGGGGGTGGATCGGCTGATCACGGTGGGCACGACGGGCGACGATGTGATCGCGGCCCGGCGGTTGTCGGGGCATTTCGCCAACGTCTGGCACACCGCGGGCGTGCATCCGCATTACGCGCAGCAGTCGGACGAGCTGAGTTGGCTGGCCGACGCGGTGGGGCACCCGCGTTGCGTGGCGTTCGGGGAGATGGGGCTGGACTACCACTACGACACGCCGCGCGATGTGCAGCACGCGCTGTTCGCCGCGCAGCTCGAGGTGGTCCAAGCCAGCGGGATCGACAAGCCGATCATCATCCACAGCCGCGAGGCGACCGACGACACGCTGGCGCATATTGGCAAGTCGGGCCTCGACCCGGCGCGGTTCGTGTTTCACTGTTTCACCGAACCGCCCGAAGCATGCCGGCGGGTTCTGGATGCGGGTTGCATGGTCAGCTTCACCGGCGTCGTGACCTACAAGAACGCCCCGGAAGTGCGCGACAGCGCCAAGCTCGTCCCGCCCGAGCGGATCATGGTCGAGACCGATGCGCCGTACCTGACGCCCGAGCCGCACCGCAAGGTCAGGCCCAACGAGCCGCGGTTCGTCGCGGCCACGGCCAAGTGTCTCGCGGCGCTGCGCGACACGCCCGAGGAGCAGTTCATCGCGCAGTGCGATGCGAACGCCCAGCGGTTCTTCGGCATCACGGCGTAGGCAACGACGGCGGCGGGGGCGGCGCCCACGGCTTGAAGATGAACGCCGCGCCCAGCACGATCAACGCGAAGCCCACCACCACGTTCCAGCGGATCGGTTCCTTCAGGTACATCGCCGCGAACACGACGAACACGGTCAGCGAAATGATCTCCTGAATGGTCTTGAGTTGGGCGGCGCTGAGGCCGGCGTTGTGGCCGATGCGGTTGGCCGGCACCTGAAAGCAGTACTCGGGCAGGGCGATCATCCAACTGACCAGGATCGTCAGCCACAGCGCCGCATGTTTGTGGCGCAGGTGGCCGTACCAGGCGATGGTCATGAACACGTTGGACGCGGTCAGCAGCAGGATCGTGCGCCACATGGTCGAACTCCGGTAAGGCGGTGGCGGACGATCTTACCGTCGCCGGCTCACCGCCGCCGCAGCACGTAGTAACAGTTGCCGTCTTCACCGCCGACCGGTTCGCGCAGGTCCAGCACCTCGCCGCATTCGTCGTACACGCCGACGAGGTCGAACGCGGCGCTGGCGTGGATCAGCTCGATCCAATCGTCGTACAGCCACAGCCGCATCGGGTAGCGGTCGGTGTGGGTGAATCGTTGCCCGGCGTCGACGACCGTGAGGCGCGACAGCTCGGCGGTGCACCGCCGGGGCACGTCGACCGATTCGATCTCCCAGTGCACGGTGACGCTGATGTCATCGCGGGCGTTGGTGAAGTCGTACGGCTCGTACTCCGTCTGGTCCTCCCACAGCAGCGCGAGCTGGACGACGTACAGCCCGCCGGGCCGCAGCGCCGCGGCGGTGGCGCGGAGGTGCCGGACGATGTGGGCGTCGAGAAGCAGGTGGCCGATGGAGCCGATGAAGTTGAACGCCGCGTCGAACCGCGGGGCGAAGGCGCGGGTGAGAAAATCGGTGCGGACCAGATCGACCCGTTCGGCCACGCCG
>CAZUHK010000181.1:0-5693 GCA_964620345.1 uncultured Planctomycetaceae bacterium | reverse complement strand
CACGCAATCCCGCGCCGTGGAACGACCGCACCAGCGGCAGGCCCACGTAGCCCAGGCCGATCACGCCGACCACCGCGGAGCGGTCGTCGATACGCCGGGCCAGTTGCTCACACGCATTGCTCATTCGTGGCCAATGTTCGCAGGTCGCCTCCCCGCTGGCAACGCGGCGGATGTCTCATGCCCGTTTCAAAACCACCGAGCCTAGGTTGCCCAGTTCGACGGTGCCGGCGACCCGGCGATCATCGATCAGGTCAGTGAACGTCTCGCCGCCGAGATCGACGACCTTCGCCTCGTGGGTGTAGTTGAACAGGAACACGTACCGCTCGTCACCGGCCCGGCGCTCGTGGGCGCTGACGCCCTTGGGCAGCTCCGAGTCGATCGCCCGCTTCAGCCCCAGGTCGCCGATCAGCCAGCCGTATAGATCGTTGAGCAACTCGTCGTCGGTGCGCGTCGCGATGTAGATCGCCCGGCCGTTGCCGACGCGGTTGAGCGTGATCGCCGGGCCACCGGCGTAAAACTGTCGGCCGTACGTGGCGAGGATGTCGGCACCCTCGGCGTGGATGCGTTCGCAGTATACCCGCGCCCCGTATTCGCCGCGCAGGCCCATGGGGTTTGCGCCGACGAACTGCACCGACTGCGGGTCGTCGTCGAACATCGTGTCGATCTCTTCGTTCCAGATGCCCAGCAGTTGCCGCAAACCGTTGCCGGGCCAGCCGCCGGTGAAGCACAGGTTCGACTCGTTCACGTAGCCGGTCAGGTACGTGGTGATGAGCGTGCCGCCGGCTTCGACAAACCGCCGCAGGCGATCGGTCCAGCCGGGCTTGAGCATGTACAGCATCGGTGCGATCACCACCTTGTACCGATCGAACCGCATGTCGGGATGAATCACGTCCGTCGCCACCCCGTTGCGCCAGAACGGCCGATGGTGCGCCGCGGCCGTGCCGACGTAGTCCTTCTGCTGGTCGCCGGGTCCGATCGAACCCTCCAGGGCCCAGCGGGCCTGCCAGTCGTGCAGGATCGCGACCTCCGCGTCGATCGCCGCGCCCACCACGCCGTCGAGCTTCTTGAGAATCGATCCGACCTCGACGACGTCCTCGAACACGCGCGTGTGTTCGTGGCCGACGTGGTCGACGATCGCGCCGTGATATTTCTCCGCGCCGCCTCGCCCCTTGCGGAACTGAAAGTACTGCACGCTGTCGGCGCCGTGGGCAATCGCCTGCAGGGATTCGAGGCGATGCTGGCACGGCCGCTTGATTTTCTGCGGGTTGAACCAGTTGGTGTTGCTCGGCGACGATTCCATCAGCAGGAACGGCTTGCCCTGCTTCAAACCCCGCATCAGGTCGTGCGTGAACCCGTGCCGCGACGCCTTGGACCACATATCCCGGTCGGCATAGTTGGGGTACCAGTCCCAAGAGACCACGTCGATGTGCTCGGCCAGGTGGAAGTAGTCCAGGCCCGGGAACGTGCCCATCAGGTTGGTCGTCACCGGTGTATTGGTCGAGTGGCGACGCAGGGCGGCCGTCTCGTAGCGCATGAAGTCGATCATCTGGTCGCTGGCGAACCGGCGCCAGTCCAGCCCAATCGCGTCGAGCGTGAAGTCGAACGGATGCACCTGCGACCAGTCGGTGTACGTGTGGCTCCAGAACCCGGCCCACCAGGCCTCGTTCAGCGCCTCCAGCGTGCCGTAGCGCCGCTGAAGCCAGCCGCGAAAGGCGTTAAGACAAAGATCGCAGAAGCATTCGCCGCTATATTCGTTGGACAGGTGCCACAATCCCAAGGCGGGGTGAGCGGCGTAACGCTCGGCCAGTTGTTCGTTGATGGTGCTGACCTTCTCGCGGTAGATCGGCGAGGTCGGGCAATGGTTGTGCCGGGCGGCGCAATGCTCACGCCGGCCCTGGCGATCGATGCGGCGGACCTCGGTGTACTTCTCGCCCAGCCACTTCGGCCGCGAACCCGACGGCGTGGCCAGCACCGCGATGTAGCCGGCGTCGGCCAGCCGATCCATGATCCGGTCCATCCACCCGAAGTCGAACTCGCCTTCGCTCGGCTCCAGCGCCGCCCAGGCGAAGATGCCGATCGACGCCGAATTCACCCCCGCCAGTTCCATCAGGCGGAAATCCTCATCGACGATGCCGGGCACGTGCCGCCACTGGTCAGGGTTGTAGTCGCCGCCGTGGAGCATGTGCGGAAAGCCGGAGATGATCGCTGGATAGCGGTCGGTCATGGTCAATCGTTTCCTTCGGGCTCGGGGCGTTTGCGGGGGCCGGGCTTGGGCAAGGACGGCGGATGGGCAAGGACGGCGTCGGCCAGATCCACATCATCAGCCGGCGGCGCCGAGCGGTTGGTCAACGATGCGATCAGCATCAGCGGCAACGGCACGTAGAGCATGATCCGCGCTGTCACCGCCGCCGGTAGAATCACGAACCAGCGGCTGACCCAACGGCGCATCGGCCGGCGCACGGTGGCGATGAGCAACGTCACCACGAACATCGCGTCGGCTTGCTCGAGCCGCTCGAAATCACCGGTCGGCGTGAAGCGGCCGGCGCGCAGCGCATCGATCTTCACCGGGTCGGTGTCCAAGCCCAGCACACGCAATCCCGCGCCGTGGAACGACCGCACCAGCGGCAGGCCCACGTAGCCCAGCCCGATCACGCCGACCACGGCCGAGCGATCTTCGATCTTGTCCATCAGCCCCATGGGCATTGCTCCGCAAACCCGCCATGTTCGCACGCCCCGCCGCCGGCCACAACCGCCCGCCGGCGCGGTACACTTGCTTGGCCCCGAATCCGCGAGAACGCTCATGCCCCAGACCATCCTGCTCACCGGCACCGCGGGCTTCATCGGCTCGCACCTCGCCCAACGCCTGCTCGCCGAGGGTCACGCCGTGGTCGGCTTGGACAACTTCAACGACTTCTACGACCCGGCGCGCAAACGCGCCAACGTCGCCGCGATCCGCGCCGACGCCGGCGCACCGCGGTTCACGCTGATCGAAGCCGACATCCGCGATCGCGACGCGGTGTGCGGCGCGTTCGAACAGCACAAGCCCGACGATGTGATCCACATCGCCGCGATGGCCGGGGTTCGGCCGAGCATCGAAAACCCCAAGCTCTACACCGAGGTCAACCTCGACGGCACGGTCAACCTGCTCGACGCCGCGGTCGCCGCCCGGTGCAAACGCTTCCTCTTCGCCTCCTCCTCCAGCGTCTACGGCAACAACACAAAGGCGCCCTTCGCCGAGGCCGACCCGGTCGACTACCCCATCAGCCCCTACGCCGCGACCAAGCGCAGCGGCGAGTTGCTCGGCCACACCTACCACCACCTGCACGGCATCGCCTTCGCCGCGCTTCGCTTCTTCACCGTCTACGGCCCCCGGCAGCGGCCGGACCTGGCGATCGGCAAGTTCCTCCAGCTCGTCGCCGATGAAAAGCCGATCCCCATGTTCGGCGACGGCTCGACCAGTCGCGATTACACCTACATCGACGACATCCTCGATGGCATCCTCGCCGCGTACGACCGCATCGACGCCCACGGCTATCGCATCTGGAACCTCGGCGGCGCCCAGCCGATCGCCCTGCGCGACATGATCGCCACCCTCGGTCGCGTCGTGGGCAAGGAGCCGAAGATCGACCCCCAACCCATGCAGCCCGGCGACGTCGAGCGGACCTGGTGCGACACCACCCGCATCGAAAACGAGCTGGATTACAAACCCGCGGTCGACTTCGAGCAAGGCGTGCAACGCCAGTGGGCCTGGCAGCGCGGCCGCGGTGAGTGAATCGCCGGGGGGCATTGAGCCGAAGTAAAAATGTCAGTTGCGCCAATCCTGTTCGGCACGGGGTCGCTTTGAGTTGAGCGGTCGAGGGCGCGACCGCTCGCCTTCGCGCTTGGCGATGGGCGCGAGGTCCAGCAAGTCGTGGCGCATCGCTTCGTCGCGGACGAGTTCGGCGAGCAGGCGATTGCGCTCGACTTCGAGCATCGCCCGGATCGCGGCGAGCAAGACCCCAACGGTGGCTTGGGCGCAAGTCGTGACACCCAACTGGGCGAACGATATGCTGGCGCCATGACCCAACCCAATATCCTCTTCATCCTCATCGACGACATGGGCTGGATGGACCTGTCCTGCCAGGGTTCGTCGTTTTACGAAACGCCCCACATCGATCGGCTCGCGCGGGAGGGCATGATGTTCACCGACGCCTACGCCGCGTGTCCGGTCAGCTCGCCCACGCGAGCGTCGATCCTGTCGGGCAAATACCCGGCGCGCGTCGGCGTGACGCAATACATCGGCGGCAACGGCAAGGGCAAACTGCTGGGCGCGCCGTACATCGACCACCTGCCCGCGGCCGAGCACTCGCTGGCCGCGGCGCTGCGCGACGGCGGATACCAGACCTGGCACGCGGGCAAGTGGCACCTGGGCGCCGAGCAATACTGGCCCGAGCACCACGGCTTCGACGTCAACATCGGCGGGTGCTCGGCGGGCATGCCCAAGCACGGCTACTTCGCGCCGTGGAAGCTGGCCAACCTGCCCGGCGATGACGTGCCCGAGGGCACGTTCCTCGACGACCACCTGACCGACCGCGCGGTCGAGCTGATCGAGCGGCGCGACGCGGACCGGCCGTTCTTCCTGAACATGAGCTACTACCTCGTACACACGCCGATTCAGGCCAAGCCGGAGCTGATCGCCAAGTACGAGGCAAAGGCGCGCCGGATGGGCCTGGATGACAGCGCGGCGCTGGAGCCGGGCGAGCTGCACCCGGTCGAGCACAAGAAGACCGAACCGATCCTGCGCCGCCGATACCAGTCGCACGCGACCTACGCGGCGATGATCGAGATCCTCGACACCAACATCGGCAAGCTGCTGGACAAGCTGGACGAGCTGGGCTTGGCCGAGGACACGCTGGTGATCTTCACGTCGGACAACGGCGGGCTTTCGACTTCGGAGGGCTCGCCCACGTGCAACTTCCCGCTGAGCGAGGGCAAGGGCTGGATGGAGGAAGGCGGCACGCGCGAGCCGACGCTGATGCGCTGGCCCGGCACGACCACGCCGGGCACGAAGACCGATGCGGTCATCACCAGCCCGGATTTCTACCCGACACTGCTCGACGCCGCGGGGCTGGATCGCCTGCCCGAGCAGCACGTGGACGGGGTGAGTTTTCTGCCCGTGCTGCGCGGGGCCGACAGGCACGATCGCGGGCCGATCTTCTGGCACTACCCGCACTATTCCAATCAGGGCGCGACGCCCGGCAGCAGCGTGCGCGACGGCGACTGGAAGCTGATCGAATGGTACGAAGGCCCGACCCGTGCGCTGTACAACCTGCGCGACGACCTGGGCGAGCGACGCAACCTCATCGGGGAGCGAGCCGACATCGCCGAGCGGTTGGGCCAATTGCTCGATGATTGGCGCGATGACATCGAAGCGATCATCCCCCAGCCGAACCCCGATTACGTGCCGAGCGACGACCCAGCAGCGGATCCGCGTGTCTAACCCCGATTATTCACCACAGAGCGACTTTGTCGCTTGTCAAGTTGTTGCTGCCCCGGTGCCCGAACGAATGCGCGATGCGATCCGGATCGCGATGGTCGGTAAAGCACGTAGCCCGTTGCCGACGCACGCGCTGTCGCTGGCCGCGACAGTGGAGGCCCGCATGCATGAACGCCACGCCCAAACGGTCGCAAGACGAGCGAGCTAGACCTTAAAC
>CAZUHK010000180.1:0-5696 GCA_964620345.1 uncultured Planctomycetaceae bacterium | reverse complement strand
CGGGGCGAGAGAGCCCGGCCGCGGCGGCGGCCGGGCTTTAGGGGGGGGTGGCTCGTCGTGAAAGGGGGGTCTATGCTGGGGCGGATGAGCAGCGCGACCAGGCCCATTTCGGAGATTTGTGACATGGATGCGGTCGTCGCCGGCCGGGCGCGGCTGAGCGTCGAGCAGGCGATCGATCTGTATCACCACGCCTCGATCCACGACCTGGGCCGGTGGGCCTCGACCGCCGCGAATCGCATGCACGGCAACAAGGTCCGCACCTACGTCATCGACCGCAACGTGAACTACACCAACGTCTGCTCGGCCAGGTGTACGTTCTGCGCGTTCCGCCGGGATGAGGACGATGCGGACAGCTACACGCTGGACCGCGCGGCGCTGCACGCCAAGATCGCCGAGTGCGTGGACATCGGCGGGACGCAAATCCTGCTGCAAGGCGGCATGCACCCGGACCTGCCGCTTGCGTTTTACGAAGACATGCTGAGCCGCATCAAGGAAGACTTCCCGGGCATTCATCTGCACGCGTTCAGTCCGCCGGAGTTTGTCGAGTTTGTCGCGGTGTTCGAGATGGATGGTTTCCCGACGCCCGGCGCGACACGGGCCGGTGAGTTGCCGCGTGAGGTGTTCCTGGCCAAGCTCGAGGCGATCATGAGGCGTTTGCGCGACGCGGGGCTGGACTCCGTGCCCGGCGGCGGGGGGGAGATTCTCGTCGAGCACGTCCGCCGGCGCATCGGCTCGACCAAGGCGACCGGTCAACAGTGGCTGGACGTGATGCGCGTCGCGCACCGGCTTGGCATGTTCACCAGCGCGACGATGATGTTCGGCCACATCGAGGGCATCGCCGACCGGTTGATGCACATGCGGATGATCCGCGATGCGCAGGACGAGGCGATGAAGCACCTGTGGCCCGGTCGCTACGTGAGCTTCATCAGTTGGCCGTTCCAACCGGACAACACCCCCCTGGGCCGCGTCCCGCAGGACGACCCCGAAAAAAGGTGTCAGGAACCTTTTGCGGGCGACGAGCTGGCCGACGCGGTGCTGCGGGGCGAGGTGGATGAGTTCGACAAGGCCGCCGCGGCCGCCGCGGTTCCGGCGGCGGGCAAGCGGATTCGCCTGGCCGGCGCCAGCGAATACCTGCGCATGCAGGCGATCAGTCGGCTGTTTTTCGACAACATCCACTCGATCGGCGCCTCGTGGGTCACGATGGGCCCGAAGATCGGGCAGGTCGGCCTGATGTTCGGCGCCAACGACATGGGCAGCGTGATGATGGAGGAGAACGTGGTCAGCGCCGCGGGCACGACGCACTGCCTGAACGAAGCGATGATCTGCCGGCTGATCCGCGATGCCGGGTTCACCCCCGCCCAGCGCGACAACACCTACGACTTTCTGAAGGTACACGAATCTCAAGGCCCGGATACGCGGGTCACGGACTGGTCCGAGCATCGCCCGGCCGCGTCGGCGTTCGCCGCGCCCCCGGACAAGGCCCCGGACAAGCCGGCGGAGCTGACGGTCAACGGCCAGGGCTGACGCCGCTTGCGGCTTCGCGCCGGCGGGCTGGGGGGTAGGTTGAATTGCGTCCGGGCGTGGGAGATCGCGCCAAGGCGCGAGCGGCAGCGCTACCCGCCGAAGATCAGCAGCGCCATCGCGGCCAGGCACAGGCACATCACGCCCGCGGCGATGGCGATTTCCTTGCGTGTTAATCCATCTTCATTCATCGTCGGCGCCTTTCACTTCTTCTATGCCCCGCGCGTCGCGCGGGGGCGGTTGGTCTCACACCAATACAGACGCACGAGCGCCTCAAAAGTGCGCGACAACTTCGCGGGTACAAAGTCGATGCCACGCGGCGGTGGAGCGTCACCGAAAAAAGGCCGCGTGCGACGAGCACGCGGCCTCGGGTCGGGGAAATTGGGTTGAACCGATCTAAAGGGGCTGCTCAGCCCTGATCCGCGGATCGGCCGCTGGCATCGGCCGCTTAGTCCGCGGGGAGAATGACGTTGTCGATCACGTGGATGATGCCGTTGTCGGCCCGGATGTCGGTGATGATGACTTTCGCATCGTCGATCATCACCACCGCGCCTTGATCGGTCTTGCTGACCTTGACCGTCGCCGACTGGCCCTGCAGGGTCTTGACCTTGTCGAGCGTGACGACCTTCGCGGCGGGCACGGCGCCCGAGGCGACGTGGTAGGTGAGGATGCTGGTCAGCTTGGCCTTGTTCTCGGGCTTCAGCAGCGTCTCGACGGTCCCGGCCGGGAGCTTGGCGAACGCATCGTTGGTCGGGGCGAACACGGTGAACGGGCCCTTGCCGGACAACGTCTCAGCGAGGCCCGCGGTCTTCACGGCGGTCAGCAGCGTGCTGAACCGATCGTCCGCGGCGACGATGCCGGCGATGCTCTTGGGCAGCATGACCGAATCGATCACGTGGATCACACCGTTGGAGGCCATGACATCGGTCTTGATGATCTTCGCGTCATCGACGAACGCACCGTTATCGCGTGCGGCGACGTAGATTGGCTGGCCGAACAGGGTTGGGGCGTTGCCGGCGGCGAGGGCCTTCTTGGCCGTCACCTTGCCGGGCACGACGTGCAGCAGCAGGATCTGGCGAAGCGTGTCGGTATCATCGAGTAGCGCCTCGAGCGTGCCGTCGGGCAGCTTGGCGAACGCATCATCGGTGGGTGCGAAGACGGTGATCGGCCCGTCGGCCTTGAGGGCATCGACCAGGCCCGCGGCCTTGGCGGCGGCCAGCAGGGTGTTGAACGCGCCGGCCGCCTTGGCGGTGTCGACGATGTCGGACGAGGCCTTGGCGTACTGCACATGAGCGGTCGGCGTCGTGCCGGCGGTGGCCGAGCAGCAGCTTTCCCCTGCCGCGGCGACGGTGGCGAGGCCACCGGCGCAGAAAGCGATCACACCGGCGACGAGGTACGGTTTGGCGGATTTCGGTCCGAAGCGAGTCATGTCGGGTCTCCTGAAAGAGGATTGGATAAAACGTTCAATTCGTTCACACACAGAGTAGCTCGCCATGGGGCGGCAGGCAAGCACAAAATCCGAAAAATTGGCGTCTACATGTCGCGTAACGGCGCAAGTCGCGTTTTTGACACGCTTTGCGCGTGGTCGTGACCGGCCAAAAAATCATCCAAATCGTGCAGATCGACGTGGTCAGTTACCCTTCGGCCCCGATTGGACACGCGGGCGGCGGTTTCTATGATGCCCCGATGATTCTTGATTCGCCATTGCTCGCGGCGCAGGCGACTGACGGATTGATGGGCATCCTGCTGTGGTCGGCGGCGCTGATCGTGGCGGTGCTGGCGATGTTCGTTCTGATCATGTATCTGCGGAAGCTGATGGTCGATCAGGGCCCGCCGCCGGTCGATCCGCCGTTCACGCTGGATGATTTGCGGCGAATGCACGGGCGCGGCGAGTTGAGCGATGAGCAATACCAGGCCGCCCGCCAGCGGATCATCGCGGTGGCCGGCGGGGTCGGTGGGGTGGCGGTGCCCGGCGACCCGGCCCTCGGCGCCGCCGCGGCGGTTCAGCCGCCGGTGCCCGATGCCCCGGCGGGGTCGGATGACGCCGAATCGGACAATTTGACCGAAGATGGGGGCCAAACGGGCGACGCGGGCACCAACCGGCCGTGACCGATGCTTCGTGATCGTGTAAATTGCGGGTGAAGGGCCCGCGGCCCCGGGCCGATGTAGGGTCGGGGTGCATCGCGCGTGGTGGCGAGCGGGCCGAACACACGAGCGGCTTGGGCAAGTGAAACGAGAAGAACCGCGATGCTTCGCGGAGTAGGATTCAACCATGGCCAACGATCGACGAGGCGGAGATTCAGGCGGACCGACCGGCGGCGAGGGGGGCTTCCGAGGCCGCAAGGTCACCACGTGCAGCTTCTGCGGCAAGACGTCGCGCGAGGTGGGCCCGATGGTCGAAGGGCCCAACGATGTGTACATCTGCGCCAACTGCACGGATTTGTGCCAGAACATTTTCAAGCAGGAAAAGCGTCGCGTGCACTCGGCCCGGCCATTGTTCAACGCCATCCCCACGCCGCGCCAGGTCAAGCAGTTCATGGACCAGTACATCATCGGCCAGGAGCAGGCCAAGAAGGCCCTGGCCGTGGCGGTCCACAACCACTACAAGCGCCTGATGGCCGGCGAGCAGAAGTCCGACGAGGGCGTCGAGCTTGAGAAGTCCAACGTGATGATGATCGGCCCGACGGGCACGGGCAAGACGCTGCTGGCGCGGACCATGGCGCGCATGCTCAACGTGCCGTTCGCCATCGGCGACGCGACCACGCTGACCGAGGCCGGCTACGTCGGCGAGGATGTCGAGAACCTGCTGCTCAAGCTGCTTCAGGCCGCGGACTACGACCTCGACACGGCGCAGCGCGGCATCATCTACATCGACGAGATCGACAAGATCGGCAAGACCACGCAGAACGTCTCGATCACCCGCGATGTCTCGGGCGAGGGCGTGCAGCAGGCCCTGCTGAAAATGCTCGAAGGCACCGTGGCCAACGTGCCCCCGCAGGGCGGCCGCAAGCACCCCGAGCAGCAGTACATCCAGATGGACACGAGCAACATCCTGTTCATCTGCGGCGGGGCGTTCGACGGCATCGAGGACATCATCCGCAAGCGCCTGGGCAGCCGGCAGATCGGCTTCGGCCAGGAGATCGACGAACGGACCGAGACCGATTCCACCGCCGCGGCGCTCAGCCAGGTGATGCCCGAGGACGTGCTGGAGTTCGGCCTGATCCCCGAGCTGGTCGGCCGCCTGCCGGTCATCACCCCGCTGATGCCGCTGGACGCCGAGGCCCTGGTGCGCATCCTCACCGAGCCCAAGAACGCGCTGGTCAAGCAGTACGCGCACCTGTTCGGCATGGAGGGCGCGGAGCTTCAGTTCACCGACGATGCGCTGGGTCTGCTGGCCGAGAAGGCCAAGGTCCGCGACACCGGCGCCCGGGCGCTTCGGGCGGTGCTCGAAGAGGTCATGCTGGAACTGATGTACGACCTGCCCGACGAGGACAGCCAGGGCGTGCGCTACACCATCGACGCCGAGTCGGTCCGCACCCGCACCCCGCTGGCCGAGCTCAAACAGGTCAAGCGCAAGGAATCGGCGTGAGATGACCTTTCGGGAGGTCATCAAGATCATTGAGAACGACGGCTGGCGGCACGTGCGGACGACCGGGTCGCATCTGCATTTCGATCATCCGACCAAGCCCGGTGTGGTCACGGTGCCCGGCGGGGGTAAAATGTCCAGGGATGCGCCAAGCGGCACGCTGCGTTCGATCTGGAAGCAGGCAGGGATCAAGCGATGAACCAGTCCAACGGATACACCGTCGTGATCGAGCCGGCCGAGGATGGCGGCTACGGCGTGTTCGTGCCGGACCTGCCGGGCTGTGTCTCGCACGGCGACACGGTTGAGCAAGCCAAGCGGATGATCGGCCAGGCCATCCGCGGTCACGTGGCGATGCTGCGTGACAAGGGGCAGGCGGTGCCCGAGCCGCGCACGACCGCCGCGGTGATTGCCGGCTGACGCCTATTCGTCCAGTTCATCATTGCCGTCACCATCGCCATCATCATCGTCCCGCTCCGCGGCGCGTAGCGGCGGGATGCGACTGCCGCCGCGCAGCCACTGGTAATGATACTTGCCGGCGTCGGTGACGACTTCGCGCGGCTCGGACGTGCCCGCGCCGATTCGGCCGCCG
>CAZUHK010000179.1:0-5793 GCA_964620345.1 uncultured Planctomycetaceae bacterium | reverse complement strand
GATGACGTCTACCTGATCACCGCGACCGGTCGCGGTGATCAGGTAGACGTCATCGTCCGTTTCCTCGATAAGCACGTCGTACGTGCCGTCGAGGCCGGCGATGGATCGGCCGCTCACGCCGGTCCATGTATCGCCGTCCGGCGGGTGCTCCAGGCGATGCAGCGCCTCGGTCAGGCCCGACTCGGCCAGATACACCGCGCGATCGCGGTCGAGCAGGTTGCCCGTCGTCCGCGCCGCGGCCGGAAGACTGCTGACCAGCCCCAGGCCCACCACGAACACGATGGCGACCGCGGCCAGAACCATCAGCATCGCCACGCCCGGGCGCAGGTGCCCGCGGTGAAGGATCGATCGACGTCGTTGCAGAAGATGGTTGTCCATGACTTGCCTCACCACCCCCGCCCGTGCGCCCGACCCCGGCCTCGGTCCCGGTCCCCGTCCCCGTCCCGGCCTCGAACGTGATCCGGCACTGAACCCCGGCCTCGAGCGGTCTGGCTGATGACCCGGCCCAGCCCGCCGTGGCTGCCGGCGCCGCCGCTGTCGTCCTGGCTGAAACCGCCGGGGCCGGTCTCGGTCGGCTCCTCGTCCTCGTCGTCGCCGCCGCCGGGCCCGATCTGCGGCACCTGGTCGTCGGCGAACGCGACGACCCGGTCGGGCGCCCGGCAGCCCGCAGCCACCAGCGCCGTCTGCGGCGCCTGCCCGTCGGGCGAGGCCAGCGCCAGCCGCAGCTCGAGGTAATCAAAGTCCATCCCCTGCGTCGTCGTGCCCAGGGTGACCGCGACCTGCTGCACATCTTCAGAAACGACGTAGCGGTCGACCTTGCCCTGCCGGCGGAACCACGGGCCGAACGAAGAGCCGCCGACCTTCTGCGCCTCGATCGCGTAGTTCGCATCCCGATCGGTCTTCTCGCGATCGGTCAGGTCGGCCAGGTGCCAGCTCAACTCGTGCGTCGCGCGGTCGTAGCTGAACACGCGGACCTCGGCGAGATTGACCTCGCCGGCGAAGTTCGCGTCGTCGGCCCAGAGCACGATGTCGGTCTGATCGCCGTTGGTGTTCACGGACACGATCCGCTTGGCCTGGCGCACCCACTGGCTGAGCTTGGCCGACAGCCCGCGGACGGTCTGCGTCTGGTTCTGGTAATCGTCGCGGGTTTCCCAGGCGTTGCCCGCGGCCATCATCATCGAGCCGATCGCCAGGCCGATGAACGACAGCGCGAACAGCGCGAAGGTCATCTCGATCAGCGTCAGGCCGCGTCGGGTTGTGCGCATGCGGTGCATCGCGTTCACTCCGAGAAAAGCCGAGCGACGGTGACCGGCGCGGTCTCCGGGTGCGTCAGGGTGACGCGGACGACGCAGAACGTCTGCGCCTCATCATCGCGCGTGATCGGCGTGGCCTGGGCGGCGATCGTGAGGGTGAAGTCGGCCAGCGTGGCATCGTTCATCGGCCGGCCGTCGAAGCCGGTGATCTCCGTGCCCTGCTCGGTCGTGCCGTCCGCGGCGAGGCGCTGGGGCTGGGTGAAGGTGGCCATGCGTTCCAGCCGCTGGCTGGCCAGCGCGCTGGCGGTGGTCTGGATCGCGTCGAGCCGCTGGTGCTGGGCCGCGAGCGACAGCGGCGAGATCAGCGCGATCACCGAAAGCGACAGCACCGTCGTGGCGATCAGCGTCTCGGTGAGCGTGAAGCCGCGGCCGGTGGTGCGATCGGGATGTCGTGCGGGTGTGTGCATGGTCGGTTCAATAATCGAAGTAAGCGCGGCCCTGCTCGTCGACGCCGGTGCTGTCGGCCGCGACACGCAGCGTGCTGGGCTGGTAGATCCAGCCGTGCTGGTCGCTGGGTTCGTCGGGCCAACCGTCGGGGCCGACCACCCGCACGCTCTGGTTCTGGTTGATCGGATTGACCGGGATGCTTCGCAGGTACGGCCCGAGCGGATAGTCGGCGTCAACGATGGTGCCGACCGCCCCGCCCTTGCTGGTCGGCCGGGTCATCTGATCGACAAACGCCTGCTCGGTCGGCGTCGCCGAAGCGGCGCCGTTGGGATACCCCGGCGCCACGCCGTTGTGCTGGGCCTGGTAAATCTGAACCTGGCTGCGCAGGAACCGCAGGTCTTCCCTGAGCACGTTCTCGCGGGAGATCCGGGCGGCGTTGGAAAACTGGGGCACCACCATCGCGCCGAGGATAGCGAGGATCGTCACCACGATGAGCACTTCGACAAGGGTGAAGCCGTGGGCGTGGCAGCAGCGTCCGTGATTGCAAGCGGCGAGCATGGCTGGGCCGTCCTCCGCCGGCGCGTCCGTGCGCCTTGAGGGATTCTCACAAGCCCCGGAGCATCGAGCGGGTCAGGCCGAGCAAGACCAGGCGCCAGACCCTGAAGCGTCGCCCGCGCCGTCAGGCGGGGGCGACCAAGAGTATTCGTTGGGGTTGTGCCAACCGATCAACCGCCGGACAACTGCTCGAAGTCAGCGGCACCCAGACCCAGGTCCGCCGGGGTCACGGTCGACGGCAGGATGGCCTTGACCGCGCCGGTGGACGCGTCGTAGGTCCAGCCGGCGGTATCGGCCGGCGAGCCGGCGGCAACCACCGCGGACTCCTGCATGAACGGGTTGTTCGGGGCCTGTTGCAGGTAGGGCCCGAAGTCGCCGTCGGTGTTGTCGATGGCCTTGGCGACCGTTGTCTTGTTCACCAAGATGCCCCAGCCACCGGCGCTGTTGGTCGTGTCGTTCAGCTCCGCCAGCGTGGGATACTGGCCATTGTGCTGAACCTGGAACAGTTCGAGCTGGCTGCGGATCGTCTGCAGTTGCGCGATGAGCGAGCTGGCCTTGGCCGACTCACTGGCGTTGGTGAATTGCGGAATGACGATCGCGGCAAGGATGCCGAGGATCACGACGACGATCAGAATTTCGACGAGGGTGAAACCACCACGTTGACGAGACACCATGTTCGAGACCTCCGTAAGAGAAAAACCGTTGGACTGTTCGCCGGCACAGATGCCCGTGCCGAGTTACGCTTCGGAATCCGGCGGCCGTGCCTGTCCGCCTCCACCGCGGTTGGGTGACGGGCAAGAGCGACACGCAGAAACACTCATCGACTGCCGACCGCGGCGACTTAACGCACGCCGCGGTTCGCTCGGCCGCCGGGCACTGACGCGGCGGCCGGACGATCAATCGCATCGGCTTATGGTCGAGGCGACTTGATCGTCGTGAACCAAGCCACGATATAACCGGCGCGGACCGCAAGGCCCACCACCGGTCGGCCCCGATTCATCGTGTTTTGCAGCGGGCGCAACCCGCACAGACCGCGCCACCGGACGCGCCGCGGCGCACGAAACAGCCACGCCGCGGTCGGCGGCGCGCCGGGGTCAACCGTTCAGGTGAAACTCACCGGGTGATCAGATCGGTGCTCATCGCGGTGGGCATGGTGGCCGCGCCGAACGCCTGGGCGGCGGCATCGGCCAGGCGGCCGCGCGCTTCGCCGACCAGCGCCTGCAGGTCGCGCACCTGGGCTTCGTCCAGGTGCGGGCCCAACCGCTTGAAGCTGTCGGCCAGGTGGCCCAGCAGTTTGACGCGGAGCGTGGTGCCGGCGTTGTCGTCCAGCGCCGCGCCGGCGATGGCCCGCTGGGCCTGGGGCGATTCGAGCAGCGCCAGCACCTGCGCCGCGCCGTCAACCACCGCGTCGCGGTCGTCGCCCAGCGCCTCGATCAGCGGCGCCTGGGCCAGCGACACGTCGAACACCGGGCTGGCGTTGATCGCCAGGTCGCGCATCACCCGCAGCGCCCGCACCGCGTACTGCTCGGACGCCCGGGCATCGATCTTGTCCCCGGCCATGATCGCGATGACCTGTTCGATCGCGTTGGCGATCTGCTCATCGCTCGCGGTGGAGTCGGTCACGATCACACTGGCGTCGTCGCGGAACATCGCGTTGACCGTGGCCTGGCTGCCGGGCTGAGCGATGACCACCATCGGCGTGGCCTGCAGCTTGTAGCCGGTCTGCCGCTGCACCCGGAAGGCGTTGATGAACGCCTGGTCGGCGCGGATCACGATCAGGTCGGCCGTGGCCTGGTTGACCAGTGCTTCGTTGACCTGTTCCAGATCCCCGGCGGGCAGCACGTCGTACCGGCCGGCCTTGCGGACCGACGCGGTCAGCTCATTGAGCGTCTGCTGGCCCTCGGCGACGACCAGGGCCCGGGCCTTTTCCGACTGGCGCACGGCTTCGGCGAGCACGGGGATGACGCGGCCCGAACCGCTGAACGGCTCGGCCGCGTCGGCCTTGGCGATGGCGATCGCCGTCTCGAACCGCACGCGACGGTCCGGGTAGTTCATCGCCGCCAGCACCGCGTCGGCGCCGCTCACCAGCGACCCGACGCCCGCCGTGCCGGCCAGCGCGTCGATCGCGTCCAGCGCCACCTCGGGGTCGCGGTCGCCGATCGCCCGGGCCAGCACCGGCTTGATGTGCGAAGGCCCGGCAAGCATCGCGTAAAATGCGCCGCTGCGCATCTGCTCGCCGTAGCTGGGGTCGTTCGCCCCGTCGGGCAGGTTGTTCTCGCGGCGGAAGTTGGCCGCCAGCCACAAGCTCAGCGCCGGCGAAAGCGTGGCATCCAGTTGCAGCGCCCGGCGGGCGGTCCGCATCGCCATCACATCATGGAAGATCGGCGTGGGGATGCGCAGGTAATCCAGGTCGCCGCGGGCGTTGACGGCCCACATCACGTTGTACGCCGCCTCGGGTTCGAGGATGAGCGACTCGCGCGCCTGGTAGTAGTCCTCGGCCAGCCGGTAGAACAACTGCGCAGCCGCGAGGTCGGCGCTGACCCGCTTGCGCTGGGCGATGGTGTCGAAGGCCGTCTGCACGGCCTTGGCGGTCTGCGGGTCGAGCTCGCCGGTCTCCAGCAGGGCCTTGAGGTACGGCATGGCCGAGGGGTAACCGATGCGGGCCAGCACCCGGGCGATGTCCTGCTGGCCCTCGGCGGTGAGGGCCGAGAGGGCTTCGCTCAGCGGCACGACCAGCGGCCGGCCGACCCGAACCATCGCCTGGATCACATACGGCCGCAGGTCTTTGTCGCCTTCGGTCGCGCCGAGGATGACGCGGACCATCTCGGGCGCGGCGTATTGGCCGGCCTCGGCCAGGCGCGCCGTCGCAAGCTTGTTGGGCCGAAGCCCCTTGGCCAGACGCTCCAACTCGCTGCGGATGCGCGTGGGGTTGCGGATGACCGCGATCTTCGCCTTCTCGATCAGCTCATCCACGTCCGCCGCGACGTCGGCGATCTCGCCGTCCATCTGCTTCATGCGGAAAAGGTCACGCTGGTAGTTGTTGGCATAGCGGCTGGCTTCGACAACCTGCAGCACCTGCGCGTCGCTCAGGCCGACCTGCAACAACGCCTTGCCGTGGGCGACGGCCAGCTCCGGCCGGGCGATGCGGGCGTAGTGGACGAAGTCCTTCCAGTGGTCCGACGCCTCGGTGACATCACCTCCGGCACCCTGGGCGTCGGCGGGCATTTCCTGCGCGGGCGCCGCGGCGGTCAAAGCCAACAGCCACGCGGCCGCGCAGGCAACGACGAAAGACTTGTTCAGCATGAATGCCTCCATCGGTGTGTCGAGGGGTGACTGACGCGCCAAACGGGCCGGCGCGACTCGTAACACCGGTAACCACAGGAATGTACCGCCAGCGGCGAAGCGGTGTCAAACCGCGCCCCCACCGCTGGCCTTCCAAGACCCCGGTCGCGGCCAACCCGGGCCATCCACCGTCGAATTAAAAAAGCTGCCCTCGTGTGTTGTGCTCTGACCCGGTGATCCCCCCTCCCCCAACCCA
>CAZUHK010000178.1:0-5816 GCA_964620345.1 uncultured Planctomycetaceae bacterium | reverse complement strand
TCGCGCCGCACCAAGAACAACCCCGTGCTCATCGGCGAGGCCGGCGTGGGCAAGACCGCCGTCGTCGAGGGCCTGGCTCAGAAGGTCGTGTCCAAAGACGTGCCGGAGATTCTTTACGACCGCCGCCTGGTCGTGCTGGACCTGGCGATGATGGTCGCCGGCACCAAGTACCGCGGCCAGTTCGAGGAGCGCATCAAGGCGGTGATGAACGAGGTGCGCCGAGCCAAGAACGTGATCCTGTTCATCGACGAGCTGCACACGCTGGTCGGCGCCGGCGGGGCCGAGGGCGCGATCGACGCGTCCAACGTGCTCAAGCCTGCGCTGTCGCGCGGCGAGATCCAGTGCATCGGCGCGACCACGATGGACGAGTACCGCAAGTACATCGAGAAGGACGGCGCCCTGGAGCGACGCTTCCAGATGGTGATGGTCAACCCGCCGACCGACAAGCAGACCGTGGAGATCCTCAAGGGCCTGCGCGACCGGTACGAGGCGCACCACCGCGTGCAGATCACCGACGACGCGGTCGAGGCCGCGGTCGAGCTGAGCACGCGGTACATCACCGGCCGCGTCCAGCCGGACAAGAGCATCGACGTGATCGACGAGTCCGGCGCCCGCATCCGCCTCAAGAGCATGAGCAAGCCGCCGGACCTGACGCAGATCGAAGAGAAGATCGAGCGGCTGAGCATCGAGAAGGACGAGGCGGTCAAGGCCGCGGACTACGAGCGCGCCGCGGAGCTGCGCGATCAGGCCGACGTGCTGCGCGCCCAGAAGGAAGAGATTCAGAAGAACTGGCGCGACCGCGCCCGTGAAGTGGACGGCGTGGTGGACAAGGAAGTGGTCGCCGAGGTCGTTTCGAAGATGACCGGCGTGCCGCTGACCCGCCTCGAAAAGGAAGAGACCCAACGCCTGCTGCGGCTCGAAGAAGAGCTGCACAAGACGGTGGTCAGCCAGCAGGAGGCGATCCACGCGATCGCCAAGGCGATCCGCCGCGCCCGCTCGGGCCTCAAGGACCCACGCCGGCCCATGGGCAGCTTCATCTTCGTCGGCCCCTCGGGCGTGGGCAAGACGCTGCTGTCCAAGGCGCTGGCCGAGTTCATGTTCGGCGACGCCGACGCACTGCTGCACATCGACATGTCCGAGTACATGGAGAAGCACAACCTCAGCCGACTCATCGGCGCCCCGCCCGGCTACGTCGGCTACGAAGAGGGCGGCCAGCTCACCGAGCGCATCCGGCGCCGGCCCTACGCGGTCGTCCTGCTCGATGAGATCGAAAAGGCACACCCCGATGTGTTCAACATGCTCCTGCAGATCATGGAGGAAGGCCGACTCACCGATTCGTTCGGGCGGCAGATCGACTTCCGAAACACCATCATGATCATGACCTCCAACATCGGCGCCGAGCTGATCAAGGGCGGCGGCGGCGGCTTCGGCTTCCAGAAAAAAAGCGACGACGCCAGCTACGAGTCGATGAAGACCGTGCTGATGAAGGAGATCGAGCGCTACTTCCGACCCGAGTTCATCAACCGCCTGGACGACGTGATCGTCTTCCACGCCCTCAATCGCGACGACCTGATCAAGATCGTCGAGTACGAGCTGGCCAAGGTGCGCGATCGTCTGGCCGAGCGCGGCCTCACGCTCGAGCTGGACAAGTCGGCCAAGGACTTCCTCATCGACAAGGGCTACAACCCCGACTTCGGCGCCCGCCCGCTGCGACGCGCGATCGAGCAGCACGTCGAAGACGCGCTGAGCGAATCGATCCTCCGCGGCGACTTCGAGGGCAAGAACGTGGTCCGCATCGCCAAGCACGACGAGGAGGACCACCTCCAGTTCGACGCAAGCTTCGATGCCGAAAAGGCCCCCAAGCCCGCCGAGGAGAAGGACAAGAGCGAGTCCGACGAACCGGCCGAAGCCGGCACGACGTGATCGCCGATTCGTGATCCACGATTTCCCCCGAGCCCCGGGCCGCCGCCCGGGGCTTTGTCAAATCAGCCGGCCGCTTGCCCGCGAACGGTCAAGACGTCGCCGGCGGTCGGGCGACGCAGTTGGTCGGCCCCAACCACGGCCACGGCCAGCGTGTTGCCCGCGAGGTCGAAGAACTCCACGCTGTAGCCGATGCGACCGGCTTGGCCGACGTGTCGCTCGACCACCGTGCCCACATCGCCCGCCTTCAACCCATGTTCGGGCAGGTCGCTGATCAGAACCGCATCGTTGTACCGTTCGAGTGTCATAGCCGCTGGGGTACCATTGTAATCAGTCGCGGAACCTGATCGCCACGATCGATCTGCCAGACACTCTTGAAAACGCGTGTCCTGCCGCGGGGCGTCCGGATGGGTCCGAGAATGATGAACTGAGTGCCGATGGGGCTTTCTTTGACCGTTTCGGGCTCGTGGGTCAGATGCTGCCGGCGTAGATCATCGGCCAATGCCTGAGGATTGCCGCGGTCGTAGCCCAGCGAATGCAGCAATCTGGCCTTTGCCCGGCCGCGCGGGTGCGAGGGGTTGAGCAGATACCCGACCAGCTTCTGTTCAGCGATGATGGCTTGATCGGCACCCGGGATTCTCATCGCAGCCATGCTACCACCGACCCGCCGGGCCGGCGGGAATCGGTCAGCGAGCCGATCGGCCAAGGATCGTATTCACGCCCGGCTCCTTTCCGAGCCGCTGGTCACCTGTTCGGGCGAGTATTTCAAGTCGGCCCGGCCGAGTGACGATGACATCCTTCGCGGGGTCGGACTGGCTTCCCGGCTGTTTTTCAGTCCGCCGATGCTTTGGCGACGCGGACGTTTTTAGTGCATCGCGTCGCAGCGCAAAAGGAGTCGGAAGTTGGATCAGCAGAAACTCGTTGAGCGCGTGGTCAACTGTCCGCGCCTGCCGAGCTTGCCCGCCATCGCCATGGAGGTGATCGAGCTGTGCCGGCGGCAGGACATCAACATCAAGCACATCGCCACCACGGTTTCCAATGACCCGGCGCTGTCCAGCAAAATCCTCAAAACCGTCAACTCCAGCTTCTACGGCCTGAGTCAGTCGGTCTCCACGATCAGCCATGCGCTGGTCATCCTCGGGCTCAACAGCGTCAAGACCCTCGCCCTGGGCTTCTCGCTGGTCGACACGTTCAAGGATCAGTCCGACGGGCAGTTCGACATGCTCGCGTTCTGGAAGCGCTGCCTTTACTCGGCCGTGGGCGCCCGCACGGTCTGCCAGCAGGCCGACGTCGTGCAGCTCGAAGAGGCGTTCCTCGGCGGGCTGCTGCAGGACATCGGCATGATGGGCCTGATCCAGACGCTCGGCGGGGAGTACCTGGAACTGGTCGAGCGGTGCGAGGGCGATCATCACGAACTGTGGAAGATCGAGCGGAAGGAGCTGGGCGTCGATCACCCGGCGATCGGCGCGGCGCTGGGCGAGAGCTGGAAGCTGCCGCCGGTGCTTTTGAGCCCGATCAAGTTCCACGAGCAACCGGACAAGAGCCCCGGTGACCTGGTCGACATGGTGCGGGGCGTGGCGCTGGGCTCGCGCGCGGCCGACGTGTACCTGGCCGAGAACCCGCGGGATGTGGAGCTGTTCTTCAAGGATCTGTTCGACTGGTTCCGCATCGACAACCAGGCCGGGGAGAAACTGCTGGCGAACATCGGCGAGGCCACGCGGGAGATGGCCGACCTGTTCGACATCAACACCAGCCAGGACCGCGACGCCGGCGCGATCCTCGCCGAGGCCAACGAGACACTGCTGCAGCTTTCGCTGCAGACCCAGCAGAACGCGACGGAGCTGGAGAATCGCAACCAGCAGTTGCGCGAGCAGATGATCCGCGATGCGTTGACGGGCGCGGCCAACCGCGGCCGATTCGACGAGTTCATCGCCGAGCAATTCGACGCGGTGGCCGCCAGCGGCCAGCCGCTGGCGGTGATCTTCCTCGACGCCGACAATTTCAAGACGCTCAACGACACCCACGGCCACCAGGCCGGCGACGCGGTGCTGGTCGCGCTGGCGCGGACGCTGATGGAAGGGTCGCCCGAAGAAGCGCTGGTGGCGCGGTACGGCGGGGAGGAGTTCGCCATCGTGATCCCCGGCGCGACGCGCAAGGCCGCGGCCCTGGCCGCCGAAAAGCTGCGCAAGGCCGTCGAAGCGATGTCGATCGATTGCGGCCAGGGGCTGGTGCTCCAGGTCACCGTCAGCATGGGCGTGGCGAGCATGGAAGGCCACGGCGTGTTCGCCCATGCCCAGCAGTTGATTGAAGCCGCGGACAAGGCCGTCTACGCCGCCAAACGCTCCGGCCGCAACTGCGTCCGCGTCTTCGTCCCCAAGCAGCCCCAGCCCGCGGCGTAACGCTGCGGGAAAAGCAGGAAAATCGGAAAGCAGAAAAGCGGAAAAGCAGAAAAACAGGAAAGAAGAAAGCAGGCGAGCCGATTCCCGACGTCCGCAGCTTTCCTGCTTTTCTACTTTTCCACTTTCATCCGCCCGGACCGCGGCGGCGAACAGCGCACGACCGCGCGCCGGCTGAAGGGGAACTGCTCGACCAGCGCGCGCAGGTCGTCGGCGCCCACGGCCATCAGGTGATCCAGCTCCTGCCCGAGCGTGCGGTACTCGCCGGTGCAAAGCCAGTGGCCGCCCAGGGCGATCATCCGACCCGCCGGCCGCTCGTGCTGCAACGTCAGGTCGACCGCGAGCTTGTTCTTCGCCCGCTCGACCTCGGCGTCGGTCAGGCCCTCGCCGGCGGTGTCGAGCACCTCGAACAGCCCCGCCTCCACCGCCGCGGCGTGACGCGGGGCGCAACTGGCGAACGCCATGAACGTGCCGGTCCGGTCGAACGGCTGGAACGACAGGTCCGCCTCGTCGGCCAGGGCCGTGTCGACCAGCTTCCAGTAGAGTCGGCTTCCCTCGGCGTCGCCCAGCACGTGCGCCAGCGCGTACGCCGCGTACCGCCGTTCGTCCGCGCGGTCGGGCGCGGGCGTGACCGCGGTGACGTAGTGGTTGGTCAGCTTCGCGTCCTCGTGCGACTCATCGCAGGGATGGGGCTGGGCGTCGCCGTGCTCGCGCCGCGCGCCGGTCGCGGCCCAGTCGCCGCACATCGCGCCCAACTGCTCGACGCACGCATCGAACTCGAACGCCCCGGCCAGGGCCACGACCATGTTGTCCGGGCTGTACCGGTGGGCGAAGTAGTCGGCCATCGCGTCGCGCTGAAGCTGGTTGATCGTCCGGTCGGTGCCCAGCACGCGGTAGCCCAGCGGGTGCTCGCCGAAGTACCGCTGCATCGACCGCTCGTGGATGACCCAGAACGGCCGGTCCTGGTACATGCCGATCTCTTCGAGGATGACGTTCTTCTCCATCTCGAAGTCTTCGCCGCGCAGCGTGGGACGCATGATGTCCGCGAGAATGTCGATCGCGCTGTTCAGGTGCTCGGGCAGCACGTGGGCGAAATAGGCGGTGAGCTCCTGGCTGGTGAAGGCGTTGTAGTTGGCGCCGATCGCGTCGAAGTCGCGGTTGACTTCCTCAGCGGTGCGGCGGGCGGTGCCCTTGAACATCATGTGTTCGAGAAAGTGGCTGACGCCCATGATGTCGGCCGACTCGTCGCGCGTGCCGACGTTGATGAAAAACCCCGCCGCCGACGTGTGCGCCTCGGGGTTGACCTCGGCGATGATCGTCAGGCCGTTGTCGAGCGTGGTGTGGTGAAAGTCAACGGGCATCATGGGTTCCAATGTCTGGCGCGAATGGCGAATGTCTAATGTCTAATGAAGCAGGCAACCGCGAAGCTTCCGGGCACTCGTCATTAGAGCAGGTTGCAGCGTTGCGTGGCGTCTGTCGGGTGCCATCTATGAGCAAGCC
>CAZUHK010000177.1:0-5890 GCA_964620345.1 uncultured Planctomycetaceae bacterium | reverse complement strand
CGCGATTATCCTTTCGGGTTGACCGCCAATAAAACGGATCGGCCCGCAATGAGCAACACGCCCGCCGCTGATGGCATCCACTTCGCCGACCGCCTGATCGACGCCTGCCTGGAAAAACAGGCGCCGGTGTGCGTGGGCATCGATCCGGTGTTCGAGCGGTTGCCCGCGGCGATGCGCGCGATCGTCGACGACCCCGACGACCCGGAGCGGATCTCCGAGGTGATGCTGCAATGGGTCGGCGGCGTGCTCAAGGCGGTGGCCGAGCACGTGCCGGCGGTGAAGTTTCAGTCGGCGTGCTTCGAGCGGTACGGCCCGCACGGCACGCTGTGCCTGGAGATGGGCATGCAGATGGCGCGCCGGCTGGGGCTGATCGTGATCCTCGACGCCAAGCGCGGCGACATCGGCATCTCCAGCGAACATTACGCCGCGGCCGCGTTCGCTCACGCCGACGCGGTCACCGTCAGCCCCTACCTGGGCGTCGATGCGCTTGGGCCTTTCATCGATCATGCGGCGCGCGTCGGCGGCGGGCTGTTCGCCCTGGTGCGCACCAGCAACCCCGGCTCCGACGCGGTGCAGGCGGCCAAGCTCGCTGACGGACGCAGCGTCGCTGAGCACATCGCCGACCTGCTGGCCGAGGCCGGGGCGGCCCACATCGGCCGGCGCGGCTACAGCTTGCTGGGCGCGGTGGTCGGCGCGACCAAGCCCGATGAGATCGCAGCGCTGCGCGATCGCATGACCCGGCAGATCATCCTGCTGCCCGGCTACGGCGCTCAGGGCGGCGGCGCGGCGGACGTGCGCGCCGCGTTCGACGCCGCCGGCCGCGGCGCGCTGGTCACCGCCAGCCGATCGGTCATCTACGCCTGCCAGGGAATCACGACCGACGACTGGGCCGCGCCGGTCGCCGAGGCCGCGGCGCAGATGGTCCAGCAGATCCACGCAGCGCTGACCTGAGCGGGGCCCGCCGGGCCCGCGGTCGCGGCATGGCGGCGGAAGATGATCGGGAACTTCACCGACTCGGACGCGGATCGTGGTACACTTAAAGACTCGCCCGGGGCGGCCGGAGAACGATTCGATCAGGTGGTTCCCTTAACGCAACGGGCACAGGCAGCGCGATGAAGATACTGATCACCGGCGGGGCCGGTTTTATCGGTTCGCACCTGGCCGACCGGCTGGTGGGCGACGGCCACACCGTGGGGCTGGTCGATGACCTGTCCACCGGCCGGCGGCAGAACGTGGCCCACCTGCTGGGCCCGCGCTGTTCGCTGCAAGTCTGCCGCGTGGGCGACCTGCCGGACGATGGCAAGTGGCTCGACGGGTTCGATCAGATCTATCACCTGGCCGCGGCGGTGGGGGTGCAGTTGATCGTCGACAAGCCGGTCGAATCGATCGAGACCAACGTGATGGACAGCGCCCACCTGCTGCGGGCCGCGGCGGGGCGCGGCGTGCCCACGCTCATCGCCAGCTCGTCCGAGGTCTACGGCAAGTCCACCGCCATCCCCTTCGGCGAAGACGACGATGTGGCCTACGGCGCCACGATTTATCGGCGGTGGTCGTACGCGATGACCAAGGCCATCGACGAGTACCTCGCCCTGGCCCATCACCAGGCCGACGGCCTGCCGGCGGTGGTGGTGCGGCTGTTCAACACCGTCGGACCCAGGCAGGTCGGGCAATACGGCATGGTGATTCCACGTTTCATCCAAAACGCGCTGGCGAATCGGCCGATACAAGTGTTCGGCGACGGCGAGCAGAGCCGCTGTTTCTGCCACGTCGCCGACGTGGTCGACGCGATGCCCCGGCTGTTGGGCGATCCGGCGTGCCACGGGCGGGTGTTCAACCTCGGCAGCGACCAGGAGATCAGCATCCTGGCCCTGGCTCGACGGGTGATCGCGATGACCCGCAGCGCGTCGACCATCGAGTTCGTGCCCTATGATCGGGCCTATTCCGCCCGGTTCGACGACCTGCGCCGGCGCGTGCCCGACCTGAGCCGCATCAAGCAAGCGATCGGTTTCGCCCCGACCCGCACGCTGGAGCAGACCCTGGAGGAACTGATCGCACAGGCGCGAGGCGCCGCGGAACCGACCGAGCATGTTTGAATCGATCCTTCTAGCTCAGACCGACGCCGAGAAACTGCGGTTCACCGCGGACCAGGTGGTTTCGCCCTACATGTGGGTGTTCTACGTGGCGTTTGGCGTCTGCTTCATCGCCACGCCGATCATGCGCAAGCTCGCGCTGGCCAACGGCGTGGTGGACTGGCCCGACCACCGGCGCAAGGCCCACCTCGAGCCGATCGCCTACCTCGGCGGCGTGGCGCTGTTCCTGGGGTGGATCGCCGGCGTGGTCGTGAGCTTCATGATCCAGCCGCACACCATCGCGGCCGATCCGATGAGCACCACCATCACCTTCCCCGCGAGCATCCTCATCGGCGCGGCGATCATCTGCGGCGTGGGCGTGATCGACGATGTCTACGGCATCAGCCCGCGCGTCAAGGTCGGCGGGCAACTGCTCGCCGCGGCCCTGCTGGCCAGCCAGACCGTCGGCACCGAGCTCGCCGCCGGCGTCATCGCCGCGCTGGCTCACGCGGTTGGCCTGGAACCGACCATCATCCCCGGCTTCGGCGCCGCCGCGGCCTGGCAAGACCCCGCCTACTGGCTGGGCACCGTGTTCGTCACCCTCCTCGTGCTCGGCGGGTGCAACGCGCTGAACCTCATCGACGGCCTGGACGGCCTGTCGGCCGGGGTCACCGGCATCTTCGCCGTCGGCATCGGCTTCATCGCCGTCACCCTGGCCATGGGCGCCTACGGCACAGACGGCGCCTACTCGCCGTTCGCCATGGACCCGGTGCGCGTGGTGATGTGCCTGGCCCTGCTGGGCACGGTGCTGGGGTATCTGCCCTACAACTTCAACCCGGCCAACATCTTCATGGGCGACGCCGGCTCGCTGCTGCTGGGTTATCTGTCGGTCTCGCTGATCCTCCTGCTGGCCGAGAAGGGCGACCCGCAACTGGTCATGGCCGGGCTGATCGTCTTCGCGCTGCCGATCCTGGATACCTCGCTGGCGATCGTGCGGCGGAAGATGCGCGGCCAGCCGATCTTCAGCCCCGACAACCAGCACCTGCACCACCAGCTCATCCGTGCCGGCCTGTCGGTCAAGAAGGCGGTGCTCTCGCTCTACGCCGCCGCGGCGGTCTTCGCGGCGATCGGCGCGTCGCTCACCTTCCTTCGACTGCGCTACGTCGCGGCCTTCTTCCTAGTCTTCTTCTGGTTCATGGTGGTCATGGCCTACAAGATCGGCCACCGCCAGTACCTGCTGCTCCAGGCCCGCGCCGCCGAGGCCAAGCACGCCGAGCAAGCCCACGCCGACCAGCCGATCGGCCAAGACCCGGTCGAAAACGAAACCACCCTCACGCCCGCCAACCCCGACGCGGCCAACCCCGGCGTGGTCGGCCAGGCCTGACGACGCGGCCGGTACCGATCGCTCAGCCCAGCCCCAATCGCTCGTATTGATCCGCCGGGGCCTGGGCCGATCGCATCTGTTCGATCAGCAGTTCGGTCATCCGCATTTCCAGTGCCGGGTCGGCCAGCGGGTGTTGTTGTCGGGGGTCGTTCACCACGTCGAACAGCAGGTGCCCCGCGTCGCGTGCGTGGCCACCGCGGCCGGTGATCGGGCCCCGCCGCCACACCGGCCAGCCGCGCGTGAACTCGAATCCCTCGTGCCGCTGAAGGTTCGACCCCTCGCCGCCGCGCAGGTTCAGCAGGGTGTATTCGTACAGCGGCCCGCAGTCTTCGTTCACCGGGGCGCGCATGTAGACGTGCCGGCCGTCGGTCACGCTGACGTAGTGCCCGAACCCGCCGAACAGCCCCGCGTCGCGGGCCGGCGTGTCGTCGGCGATCGTCGCCGCCAGGTCGCGGCCGATCATCCGCTGCGTCGGTTCGATGCCGAAATACCCCAGCAGCGTCGGCGGCAGGTCGATCGTCTGCACGAAGCTGTCCCGCCGTTGCCCCGCGCACCCCGGCGTCCGCGGATCCCAGATGAACAGCGGGATGTGGCTCAGTTCCTCGTACCACGGCGGCGAGTTCTTCGCCCACCAGTCGTGCTCGCCCAGCAGGAAGCCGTGGTCCGTGTTCACGATCAGCATCGTGTCCGCCCACAGCCCCAGTTCATCGAACAGGTCCAGCACATCGCCCAGGTACGCATCGCACATCGCCAGCAGCGCCGCGTAGGTCTTGCGAGCCCGGTCGATCTTCTCCGGCGAGTCCACCGCCGGGTCCACCGGGCAGTACCCCGGCCAGTCGAACAGCGGCCCGTCGTACGCGCGCAGCTCCTGCCACAGTTGCTTGTACCGCTCGGGCACCTGCCACGGCTCGTGCGGGTCGAAACACTCAAGCTGCAAAAACCATCTGTCCTGATCGGCGTTGCGCCGGATGTGCCCCAGCCCCGCCTCGATCGTCTGCACCAGCGGCCACTGCGGCTCGGCCGTGATGTGCATGCGGTTGATCCAGTCCTGCGGTCTGCCCTTGCCGTTCTCGTGCTCGGGCACCACCGGCGGGGCAACCTGCATCACGAACGGGTCGCCCTCCTGACCGCGGTAGAAGTCCCACGTGTTGTACTTCGTGTGGTAATTGCCCGACGGCGCTTCCCAGTAGTGGTAGTGGTCGGAGCACAGGTGCGTGTGCACGCCGGCCTCGCGCAGCATCGTGATCGCCGAGTCGTCGTACGGCTCCATCGGCGACCAGTGGCCGTGCAGAAAGTTCGGCCGCGCCGTGTGCAACTCACGCCGGGCCGGCATGCAGGGCATCGACCCGACATACGCGGTGTTGAACGTCGCGGTCTTCTCCGCCAGCCGACGAAAATTCGGCGTGTGCGTCCACCCGCAACCGTACGGCCCAAGCATGTGGCGGTTGAGCGAGTCGAACATCAGCATCACGGCTTTCATGCGAACGACCTCCTTGCGGCGAGTGGCCCAGCCAACATAACGCGCCGCCGCGACCCCGACCAGTTTTCCCGTGACATCGGCTTGCCATGTCGGTAAGCTATCCGCGGAAAGAGAATGAGAGAGCCAACCACCCGCCATCGGTGCCCCTTGGCCGCGGCGATGATCGTCGCCGGCCTGTGCTGCGCCCTCGTCGCTCCCGCCACCGCCCAGGCCGCGTGGATCAGCGAAATCTCCTTCGCCGCCGACGCGGGCAGACCGCCCTACGTCGAAATCTCCCTCGCCGATCAGGGCCAGCAGATCGACCTGCTCGTCCTCGACGGCCGGACCGACAACGAGCGGCGCATCATCGAACGCATCGCGGTCCAGCCCGATCCGCCCATCGGCGTCGTCGTGCTCCACCAAGGCACCTGGCCCTCGGCCCTGCCGCCCTCGGCCCAGGCGATCGGTGTCGAGTCCCTGGAGCTGGGTGAAGATGACGTCGGCGCCTCGCGACGCCTCGCGTTGGTGTCCGCCGGCGCGATGGCGTCCGATGAATCCACCGTCCCGCCGCTGGACGACTGGCCGGTCCAGCCGATCGACGTGGTCAGCTACACCACCAATCCCGCATGGTCGATCCGCGCCGCGTTCGGCGAACCCCTGCTCATCGAGCTGGGCAAGACCCACGCCGCCTGGCGCCACCGCGTCGGCGACACCTTCACCGCCGCCTTCACCCGCGGCCCCATCGACGCCGACGGTCGGTTCGCCGACGGCCACACCCAGGATCCCGGCTGGATCAACCGCTTCACCGATGTGCCCGAACCGACCGGCCTGCTCCTGCTCGCCCTCGCCGCCCTGCCCGGCACCCTCGGCCGCCGCCCCCGCCACGCGCCAACCCCCTGAAGCACCCCACCTGCCCAAGCCCGGCCCCGAGCGAGCGCGTCCTCTGTAGCCCCTGGCGAAAGAAAATCCCCGAGCGAA
>CAZUHK010000176.1:4400-5896 GCA_964620345.1 uncultured Planctomycetaceae bacterium | reverse complement strand
GCACGCCCGCACACCTTGCCGCTGAAGCGGACAAGGTGTGGCACCCGCCAGACGCGACGCAACGTGGCAACCTGCTCGAGCAGAGCACCCGCTATCGCTGCTGCTGCGCGATCTTGCGGCGTTGCATGAGGCCATCGGCGGTGGGGGTTGGGGGGGCGCGGATTGTTTTGGCCGGGGTGATTGGTTCAGTCTGTGGGGCGTGTGGCCGCGCGGCGGGCGATGGCCCAGGGGGCCCAGAGGAGGATGAACATCAGGACGACCAGGGCGGCCATCCAGAGCATGCGCAGGGGCCAGGGGCCCAGCAGGTCGACGAGTGTGCCGCGGGTCTGGCTTGGGGGCGTGGGGCCGAGGTAGCCGTAGTTCAGGTCGTGGGCGAGGTTGATCGGGGTGACGAAGCAGGCCCAGCAGGCGGTGAAGCCGATCGCGGCCAGCAGGTCATCGAACCGCGGGCGGTAGCCGATCACCCCCACCGCGTAGACCGCGAGGCCGACCACCGCGGTGTGGTTTACCCAGAACAGCCAGTATTGCATGCTTTGGGGCCCGGCTTCGAGGACGGGGGTGACAAAGCCCTGCGTCGTGAGGCCGATGCCCCAGAAGTAGAGGATCGTTCGGAACAGCCGGACGCGCGTGAGCATCGCCAGCGGGCCGATCAGCGCCGCGATGTCGCAGATGTGCAGGGGCCAGGCGTGCCAGGGATCGAACCGGGTCGGCCAGAGGTAGTAGCCGGCGACGGTCGCCCAGGCGACGAGCATCGCGATCGCCAGCCCGCGGCGGTAGCGCCGCTCGCGCGCGGCGTCGAGCCGCGACAGCCGCCGGCCCCACCAGGCGTTGAGCGCGATCAATACCAGGCACACCGTCACCGCGACGGGATAGTTGAGCATGGGCTTAGTGTAACGACCGCCCTACCGCAGCATCGGGGCCACGTCGTGCTGGAAGATTTCGTGCAGCAGCTCGGCGGTGAGGCCCTCGGGGGAATCGTGGAAGTGGATTCGACGGTTGAGCACGGCGACCTTCCCGGCCGAGCCGGCCACGGCGCGCAGGTCGTGGCTGACGACGATGATCGTCAGGCCCATGGCCTGGTGCAGGTCGTGGATCAGCTCGGCGAACTTTCGCTGGCCGGCGACATCGACGCCGACGGTCGGCTCGTCGAGCACGAGCACCCTGGGCCGGGGCGCCAGGGCCCGGGCGATGAACGCGCGCTGCCGCTGGCCGCCGGACAGGGCGCCGACCGGCCGCGTCGCCAGGTCCGCGATGCCCAGGCGATCCAGCAGGTGCTCGACGTGGTCCAGGTCGTCTTTGGGATGGCGGCGGAGCAGGCCGGTCTTGCCCACCAGGCCCATGCGCACCACCTGCCGGACGCTCACGGGAAAGGCCGGCTCGTAGGTGTCGGCCTGGGGGACGTAGCCGATCAGATCGCCCCGGCGGCAGACTTTTTCGGGGGGCAGACCGGCGACGCGCACGCTGCCGGTGTACCCGTCGAGCAGGCCGAGCATGAT
>CAZUHK010000176.1:0-4390 GCA_964620345.1 uncultured Planctomycetaceae bacterium | reverse complement strand
TTCAGCAGCGTCGTCTTGCCCCCGCCGGTGGGCCCGATGATGCCCAGGTTGCAGCCGACCTCGACGTGCAGGGTCACGTCTTCGAGCGCGACGGTGCTCTGGTAACGGTAGCTCAGGCGGTCGATGCAGATCACATCGGACCGGTCGCGGTGCTCGCCCAGCGGGCCGTGGTGGCAGACGGGATGGGCGGCGTTCGCTTCGCTCACGAATGACCCATGGTAAAGGGGAAATGGCGAATGATGAATGACGAATGAACAAAGGACAAAGGGCGAAGGGGAAATGGCAAATCGCTAATCGCTAATCGATCGACAGGCCCTTGGCCAGTGTGTGGAGATTGTACCGCATCACGGGCAGGTAGCCGTTGCGGTCTTGGCTGTTCGGGTCGCCGATGGGGTCGAGGACGAGCACCTGCACGCCGGTCTTTTCTTTGAGCATATCGATCGCGGCGGGAGGAAAGTGCGGCTCGGCGAAGATGACCTTCAGGTCGTGCTGTTCGATCGCGGCCATGGCGTCGCGCAGGGCCTCGCGGCTGAGCGTGCCGGTGGCGCCGGCCGGTTCGAGCGTCGCGGCGACGGTCAGGCCGTAACGCTCGGCCAGGCGGTTGAAGGCGCTGTGGTAGGTCACGATCTTCCGCCCGCGGAAAGGCGCGAGCTTCTCGCGGTAGGCCTTGTCGAGCGGGTCCATCGCCGAGTCGATCGAGCCGATGCTCGTGTCCGCGTTGGGCCGGACCATGCCCCATTGCTCGGCCAGGGCGTACATCAATTTCCGGGCGAGGACGGGATCGAGCCAGATGTGCGGGTCGACCGGGCCGTGATGGTGATGGTCTTGGTCTGCGTGATCGTGATGGTCGTGGCCCTCGTCGGCCATGCCCAGCAGTTCGCCGCAGTCGATGACGGCGTCGGCCTTGCCCGCGGCTTGGGCGGCGTTCACCGCCCAGTCGTCCAGGCCCAGGCCCACGACGACCACGGCGTCGGCGCGACGCATCTCGCGCATGTCCGCGGCGGTCGGCTCAAAGGTGTGCGGGCTGGCGCCGGCGGGCATGAGGCAGATGACCTGAGCGCCATCGCCGGCCAGCGTCGTTTGGATCAGCGAAGCCAGCGGATAGATCGACACGGCGATGACGCTTGGCCGGGCCGCGCCATCGGACGGCGCCGAGGGATCGCCGGCCCGCTCGCAGCCGGCCATCAGTGCCCACCCCAACCCCGCGACGACGATCGCCCCTGTGCGCATCATTATGTAAAGATAACCCGTTATCGCACCGCCGACAAACGACGACAGCCGCCGGGCGGGCGCGCGGGCGCGGCGGGCGCATCTACTCGACCGCGATGGGTTGCCTCACGTTGCGGGTTTACGACCGCTACCCGGTGCTGCACGCGCCCGAGGGCGAGCGTTAAAAAACCCGCCGACCGTTGGGGGTCAGCGGGTGAAGTGGAGCGGATGGGGATCGAACCCACAACCTCGTCGATGCGACCGACGCGCTCTCCCAATTGAGCTACCGCCCCGCGGGGTCTATCAGTGTAAGCCCCCGGCCCCGCCGCTTCAATCGGCCCGTTCGCTTGCACGGCGGGCCGGGGCGAAGCAAACTCTGGCCATGGCCCACAGCGCCCACGACACGCCGGCGATGCGACAGTTCAGGCGGTTCAAGCAGCAGCACCCCGATTGTCTGCTGCTGTTTCGGATGGGCGATTTCTACGAGTTGTTTTACGACGACGCCAAGGCCGCGGCCAAGGCGATCGGGCTGACGCTGACCCAGCGGACCCAGGGCATCCCCATGGCCGGGGTGCCGTACCACCAGCTCGACACGTACCTGCGGCGGCTGTTGCAGGCGGGCTTCCGCGTGGCCGTGGCCGAGCAGACCGAGGACGCGGCGCAGGCCAAAGGCGTGGTGAAGCGCGACGTGAGCCGCGTGGTCACCCCCGGCACGCTGACCGATGAATCCCTGCTGGACGAGGCCCGCGCGAACCCGCTGGCGGCGGTGCAGTTCATCGACGACCAGCACGCGGCGATCGCGCTGGCGGAGCTGAGCACCGGGGCGTTCAGCGTGGCCGCGCTGGGGGTCGAGGCGCTGGGCGACGAGCTGACGCGGCTGGGGCCGACCGAGCTGCTGTACGTCGAGACGGCCGACGGCAATGCCCCGCCGCGCGTCAAGCAACTGGCCGAAGCCGTGGGCTGTTCGCTCACGCCCCGGCCGGCGTGGCAGTTCCGCCCGGCCGAGGCGCTGGAGGCGCTGTGCAAGCAGTTTCAGGTCGCCACGCTGGCGGGCTTCGGCCTTGCGGACGATGCGGCGGTGATCGGCCCGGCGGGCGCGGTGGTCGCGTACCTGCTGCAGACCCAGCGCGCCGTCGACGGCCGGCTGGCGCACCTGCGCCCCCCGCGGCGGATCGAGCCGGCCCAGCACCTGGTCATCGACGCGATGGCGCTGCGGTCGCTCGAAATCGAACGCACCATGCGCAGCGGCGAAGTGAGCGGCTCGCTGCTGGGCACGCTCAACGCCTGCCGCACCGCGATGGGCAAACGCGCCATGCGCCAATGGCTGTGCTACCCGCTGCGCGACCGCGCGCGGATCGCCCAACGCCAGCGCATCGTCGGCGCGATCGTCGAAGACCCGTCGCTCGACGACGACCTGTGCAAGGCGTTCGACCAGGTGCAGGACGTGCAGCGCATCGCCGGTCGATTGGCGGTCGGCCGATTGAGCCCGCGCGATCTGGTGGCGCTGGGCAAGTCGGCCGGCCAGGTCGAATCGATCGCCGAGCTGCTGGCCGAGCGACCGGCGTTGAAGGCGATGCACGAGGAACTGACCGGCCTGGCCCCGCCGCTGCGCAAGCTGGCTGAGCAACTGCGCGAGGCGTGCGTGGAAGATCCGCCGGCCCACCTGCGCGCCGGCGGGCTGATCCGCGATGGCTACGACGCCCCACTCGACGAGCAACGCTCGCTGCAGCGCGACGCGAACAGTTGGCTGGCCCGTTACCAGAAGCAACTGATCGACGAGACGGGCATCGATCGGCTGAAGGTCGGCTACAACAAGGTGTTCGGCTACTACATCGAGGTCAGTGCCGCCCAGGCCGGCCGCATGCCCGACCGCTTCACGCGAAAGCAGACGCTCAAGAACGCCGAGCGGTACATCACGCCGCAGTTGAAAGAGTTTGAGAACAACGTGCTCGGCGCTGAATCCAAGGCGATCGCCCGGGAGAACAAGCTGCTGGGCGACCTGATCGCCACCGCGGGCGGGCGGCTGGATGAGTTGCAGCGGTTTGCGGAGATCATCGCGGCGATCGACGTGCTGGCCTGCTTCGCCCGGCGGGCGGTGAAGTTCGGTTACGTCCGGCCGACGCTGGTGGACGAGCCGGTCCTGCACATCGACGCCGGCCGCCACCCGGTGCTCGATGAACTGCTGGCCGATCAGTTCGTGCCCAACGATGTGGCGTTGGGAAGCGACGCAGGTTCGCCAGCGGACGCCGCGGCCCGGGCCCCTTCGTCGCTTGCGCTGATCACCGGCCCGAACATGGCGGGCAAGTCGACCTACATCCGCCAGACCGCGCTGCTGGTGCTCATGGCGCACACCGGCAGCTTCGTCCCGGCTGCGTCGGCCACGATCGGGCTGACCGACCGCATCTTCACCCGCATCGGCGCCAGCGACGAGCTGCACGCCGGGCAGTCCACCTTCATGGTCGAGATGGTCGAGACGGCCAACATCTGCCACCACGCCACCGCCGCGAGTCTGGTGATTCTGGATGAGATCGGGCGCGGCACCAGCACGCTCGACGGCCTGTCGCTGGCCTGGGCCATCGCCGAGCACCTGGCGCAGCAGCGCTGCCGCACGCTGTTCGCCACGCACTACCACGAGGTGACGCAGCTCGCCGAGGCATACCCGAACGTGACCAACCTGAACGTCGCGGTGCGCGAGTGGGCCGACGAGGTGGTGTTCCTGCACCGCATCCAGCCCGGCGCGACCGACCGCAGCTACGGCATCCACGTGGCGAAGATCGCGGGCCTGCCGGCGCGGGTCGTTGCCCGCGCCGGCGAGCTGATGAACCAGTTCCAGCTCCACACTTCATCCCCGACACCGTCCAAGCCGAGCCAAAGCGATGCGCCGGCGCCTTCCAAGCCGAGCCAGAGCGATGCGCCGGCGCCTTCCAAGCCGAGCCAGAGCGAAGCGGCGGCTCGGGTCGGGGTCGGAGCAGGCAGCGACGGTCCGGCTCCGCCGCCCCGGGCCCAGCCGCAGCAACCCACCCTCTTCACCCAGTACATGGAACACCCCGCCACCCAGCAGTTGCGCCAGGCCGACCTCGACGCCCTGTCGCCCCTGCAGGCGTTCGACCTGCTGCGGAAGATCCAGGAAGAACTCAACGGCCGCTGACGGCAGGGGCGCGCCGCACCCTTACGCTCGAAC
>CAZUHK010000175.1:0-5978 GCA_964620345.1 uncultured Planctomycetaceae bacterium | reverse complement strand
GTCGGTAAAGTCGATCCCCGCCTCGACCAGCGCCAGCACGTGGGCGAGTTGATCGACCAGTGCCGTCGCCCATTGCCCGAGGCGACCGCGGCGGAGCAGTGCCGCGGCACGGAGCTGGCCGTCGCTGACCGCGCCGATCGTCGCGGCGATGCCCTCGGCCCTGGCCAGGTCGATCCGCCCGGCGCCGAACGCGCGGCGAGTGAACTCGCCGGCCTCGGCGAACCGCACGGCCACGCCCAGCCGATCGCCGGCGACGATCGCCTCGTCCATCACGCGCTCCAGCAGCGCGGGGTTGCCGGGCAACTGGAGCTCCAGCACGTGCTCGGCGGTGTAGGAACGGGGCGGATGAAAGGACGTGGCGAGGATGGGCAGGGAGCATCGGGTGTGGCGAAGCCGCAAGCGGCGGGGCGTCAGCTCGCGGTCGGGCAAGGGGCGATCGAGCATCGCCTGAGCCAATCGCGGCACGGCGGGGCCGCTGAAGCGGATCAGCGCACGGGCGCTTGTGCCCGGCGGCGTGGCCGGGGCCAGGATCGTCTCGCCGGTCGCGTTCATCACTTGCGCTTGGACTTGCCGCCCTTGCCCTGCTGCTTCTCGATCATCTTGCGTTGCTGTTCGTACTGCTGGCGCTTGGCGTCGGCGGCCTTCTGCATGCGGTCCCAGAACCCACCTTCCTTGGGCGGCTTCTTCTCTTTCTTCTGGAACAGCGTGCCGGCCTCTTCCTGCTCCTTGAGGTGCTTGCGGACGAAGTAGCTGTCGATGATCCCGCTGCAACTGGACGCGAGGATGTACAGCGTCAGACCGCTGGGCGCCTTGTAGAGGAAGATCGGGAAGAGCATCATCATGAACTTCATGATCTTCTGCTGCTGACGCTGCTGGTCGGTCATGTTCGGCGAGGCCGGGGGCTGGGTGAACTTCTGCTGCACGTAGAACACCACGCCCATCAGGATGGGGATGATGTTCAGCGAATCGATCGAGAAGAAGATCAGCGAGATCGGCTTGAAGCGGAAGAAGTTGTCGGGGCTGGACAGGTCGCTCAGGAACGACCACTGCACACCCATCGCGGCCGCGGCCTTGTGGAACACATCGTAAAACGCCGGCTCGTGGCGCAGCTCGATCGCGAAGTAGAGCATCGCGTACAGCGCGATCCAGATCGGCATCTGCAGGAACATCGGAAGGCACCCCAGGCCCATCGCCGCGGGGTTCACGCCCTTCTCGCGGTAGAGCTTCATCATCTCCTGGTTGAGCTTGCTCTGGTTGTCCTTGTACTTCTTCTTGAGCCGCTCCATCTCCGGCTGCATGGCCTGCATCTGCCGGCCGAACTTCATCATGTTCACCTGCGAGCGCTTGGTGATCGGGTGAAGGATCGCGCGGACCACGATCACCAGCACGATGATCGCCAGGCCCCAGTCGGCCAGCAGCGAATGGAGGAAGTCGAGGAACGCCAGCAGCCCGTGCGCCAGCCAACTGAACGTGAGGAACGAGCAGCAGCCGCCGATGTCGTAGATGATCAGTTCATCCATGCCCAGCGCGAGGTAGGCCGGATCGGTCGCGAGGATGTCCGGATCCTTGGGCCCGACGTAGAGTTCGACGTTCAGCGGCAGCGCCTGGCCGGCATCGAGGCGGTAGTCGCGGGTGGTCAGGCCCAGCGCCATCGGCCCGGCCTGGGCCGCGGGGCTGGAAAACCGGCTGACGACTGGAAACAGGTCCGCCAGCGGCGTGACGCGCAGGTGCCCGCCCTGCTCGGCCGGCGCGGCGACCACCGGCCCGTGCATCGTCGCGGTGAAGTAGCGATTGGTCATCGCCATGAACACCAACTCGTGCTGCGCTTCGACCGAGTCGGGTGTCGGCCAGACCTGCGCGAATCGCGACTTTTCCAGCACCGAGGCGCGGGCGAAGCGGTAGACGTTGCTGAACACGCGGGTGCGGCCCGGGTCGTAGCCCAGGTCGAAGTAGCCGGCGATGAGCATGCGCTTGTCGCCCAGGTAGCCGCCCTCGGCCGGCACGTCGCTCGGGCCGACCTGCGTGAACTGCACGTCGAACGCGCGATCGGTCAGATTGACGATGCGCTGGTCGAGCGCCAGATCGTAGCCGCCGGGGGTGATGCGGTAGGTGCGCTCCAGCCGGAGCACCGGCGTTTGGGCATCGGCGATGTCGAGCGTGAGGGTGGCCGAGGCATCGTCGTGGGCCGCGACGGTCCAGCGCTTGTCGCCCAGCGCCAGCGTCTGGCCGTCGACGACCAGGCGTGCGGCGGCCAAGGGGTACTGGCGGGCGCCGAGCAGCTCGTGCGTCTGCTGAATGGGGTAGGGAATGTGCTCCAGCGCTCTGGTTGAATGGTGAGCCAGCTCGATGCGTTTGACCCCGGCGCCCCAAGGGGTGATGGCGACGAGCATTTCGTAGTCGCCGGCCGGGTCGGTGGAGCCGAGCTTGGGCACCGGCTGGGGCTGGCCGATCTGCTGGACGGTGAGATCCCCGATCGCCCCCGGCGTCGGCGTGGGTGCGGGCGCCGGCTCGGGCGGGGCCGAAGCATCGGTTTCGGGCGCGGCGGGATCGTCGACCGGGGCCGGGTCGACGGCGACCGGATCGGCCTCGGCCGGGGCCGGGTCGGCGACGGGCGGGTCGGCGGGCTTGGGCTGCGGCGACTTGGGGCCGGTCGCGAAGATCGCCACCAGGCCGATGGCCCCGAGCACCGCAAGGACTGTGAGCAACGTTCGATTCACGACCGGCTTACCTGTCGTTGGGGGTGGGTAAAGCCGGCCAGTATAGAGCCGGTCGGCCCGACTCACCAGTGACCGGCACCGGCTCAGCGGCCCTCCAGCAGACGCTGGCCGAAGAAGTCGTTCAGTTCATCGATCTGCCTGATCCGCTCGACCACGGCCTGCACGTCGTACTCCAACCGCACGAACTCGATGCGGTCGTCGTGCAGGATCGCGTAGGCGGCGCGGGGGTCGCGGTCGCGCGGCTGGCCGACGCTGCCGACGTTGATCAGCACCTTCTCCCACGAGTTGAACTGGTAGGTGTAGTTCAATTCGTCGGGCGGGTAGAAGTCCGGCTCGTCGGTGAACAGGCCCTGCACGTGGGTGTGGCCGACCAGGCAGCAGCGGTCGATGCGGTCGAAGATCTGCTGCATCTTCGTCGGCGCGGTCGCGACGTCATCGGCGTAGATGTACTCGTTGATCGGCCGGCGCGGCGAGCCATGCACGCACAGCGTGCCGTTGAACGTCTGCCGCACCGCCATCGAGCCCAGAAACTGCCAGCGGGCGGCGCGCTTGTCGGCGTCCGGCTCGGTCTCCAGTTGTCGGCGTGTCCAGAACGCGGCCGACTCGGCGCCGGCGTTGAAGTTGGTCGGCTCGTAAAGCACCGCGAAGTCGTGGTTGCCCAGCAGCGACCAGCGGCAACGCGCCAGCACCAGGTCCAGCACCTCGCGCGGGTTCGGGCCGTAGCCGACGTTGTCCCCCAGGCAGATAATATCGGTGATGCCGCGCTGGTCGATGTCGGCCAGCACGGTTCGCAATGCCTCGAGGTTGCCGTGGATATCCGAGATGACCGCGATTGATTGAATGGCCGTGCCACACCTCCGTGAACCCAAAGGCAATGCTAGAAACGCCCTATCGAGGCGTCAAGGCGACCGGGTTGCGAGGCGTGCCGGCGACGATCACTTGCCGATGAAGATCGTGTCGCCCGACTTGTACTTCCGCTGGCCGCGGATGCAAGCGACGGCCAGTTGAGCCACCTCGTCCGGCTCCAGCGCGGCGGATTCGGGCACCATCGATTCGTTGAACATGCTGCGCAACAGGTCGGTCTCCACCGCCCCGGGCGCGATGCAGACCGCGACGATGCCCTTGTCCTTGCCCTCGCGTGCCGCGACGAGCGTGAGCATGTTCACCCCCACCTTCGCCGCGCCGTAGACGCCCAGGCCGGGGAACGGGTCCTTGCTCGCCATCGATGAGATATTCACGATCGTGCCCGCCTCCTGCTTCTTGAACGTCCGCCAGGCGGCGCGCGTCGTCGCGAGCACGGCGGTGAGGTTCACGTCGACCGTCTGCCGCCATTGCTCGGCGGTGGTCCGGGCGATGGGCTTGAGGAAGGCGGTGCCGGCGTTGTTGACCAGCACGTCGAGCCGGCCGAAGTGCTCCACCACGTTTTCGACCAGCTTGGTGGCCTGATCGAAATCGCCCACGTCGCAGGCGTGGACGAAGCAGCGATCGGTGCCGATATGCTCCGCCACCTCCTGGAGCTTGCTCTGAGTTCGGCTGGCCAGCGCGACGCGGTAGCCGGCGTCGGCCAGTTGATACGCGATCGCCCGGCCGATGCCGCTGGATGCGCCGGTGACCAGCGCGACGGGTTGTTCATCAGGTGCCATGGGGTCTTCTCCAACTTTCAGGTAGGGAAGACTAGCACAAGGGATTGCGCCAATAAAAACAGCACCGTGCCGTGAAGCAGCGGTGCTGGTGGGAAGAGAGAGAGAGCTAAACTTGCTATCGGTTGCGTCTTCCCAACATTAGCTCTCTCTGGCACAACCGATTCGCGCTGTGTGATTGAGCTAACTATACCCCAGAATCCGGAGAGTGCAAGGGAAAAGTGAAAACTTTTTGCTACCTTTTCACTCTTTCCATAAGTCCTTTTACATGGGCTTGTTATCGATGGTCCGGTCGTAAATGCTCAGCAGTTTCTGCTTGTCGAAGATCATTTCCTGCCGGCTCATGCCCACGATATCGTACTCGGGGGTCAGCTCGATCGCGTCGACCGGGCAGGCCTCTTCGCACATGCCGCAGTAGATGCAGCGCAGCTCGTCGATGTCGAACTTCACCGGGTACTTCTCGCGGTCGTCCCAGGGCGACTCATCGCCCTCGATGTGGATGCAGTTGGCCGGGCAGGCGGTGGCGCACATGAAGCAGGCAACGCACTTGACGCGGCCCTGCTCGTCGCGGTTGAGCCGATGCACGCCCCGGTAGTTGCTTTTCCACATGCCCCCGTCCATGACGTCGATGTTCTCCCGGCGTTCCTCGGGGTACTCGATCGTCTTGAGATACCGCTCCTTGTCCCCGCGGACCACGCCGAGAATATGCTTCATCGTCGTGCCCAGGCCCTTGACGACCTCGGGCAGGTAGCTGGTCTCAGCCGCGGACATTCTGGGCTTGGGAACGGTGTAGGTTTCAGTATCGGCGATCATGGCAAAGCTCCCGTGAGGTCGGAGCATTGTTCATCGACGCGGCGCGGGGGTCAAGCCCCCAACGGTGACACTTGACCTGCGCCCCAGGGCCGGCTTATGCGCTGTCGCGGGTCAGCACGCGGTAGTCGTCGCGCTCGCCGCGGCCGCGCAGCGGGTAGTCCTTGCGCAGCGGGTGGGCGGGGTAGGCCTCCCACGTGAGGATGCGGCGCAGGTCGGGGTGGCCGTCGAAGCGGATGCCGAACATGTCGAACACCTCGCGCTCCATCCACTCGGCCCCGGGCCACAGGTCGGTCGCGGTCGGCAGCATCAGCGCCGGGTCGTTCTCGGTGCCGGTGGTGTCGAGCGTGGGGTCGAGCAAAACCTTGACGAACAGGCGGCGGTTGTGCCGGGTGGAGACGAGGTTGTACACCACGCCGAAGCGGCCCATCGCGCCGGGGTAGTGCAGGTAATCGATGCCTGCGATGTCGGAAAGAAAATCGTAGGCACACTCGGCGTCGTCGCGGAGGAAGCCGAGCAGGTCGTGCAGCTTGTCCGCGGGGCACAGCACGGTGGTCATGCCGCGGTACTGTCCGGCCCGCAGGCCCTGGCCGGCGAACCGTGACTTGATGCGCGGCATGGACGGATGCTCGGGCGTGTCGGTCGGCTCGGGCGTCTGGCCGTGCGTGTCGGCGGGCGTGTCGGTCATCGGTCGGCTCCTGGGGTGGGCCACATTGAAGCGGCCGGCGGTCGTGCTTTCAACTTCATCGCGCAGCCCTAGACCTTAAACAAGCGTGATGTTTGCGGTTTGGGGGATCGAAAAACCCCAAAC
>CAZUHK010000174.1:0-5998 GCA_964620345.1 uncultured Planctomycetaceae bacterium | reverse complement strand
GTTGCGGAAGACCACCACGTCCCACCGCCGCGGTTCGCCCAGGGCGTAGACATACTTGAGCACGAGGATGCGGTCGCCGGGCTTGGTGTGCAGCGTGCGCTCGACGATCCGGTAGTCGCACATCGGGCAGGGCACCTCAAGCGGATGCTCGCTGCGGATCGCCGGCTGAGCCATCGACCACACGCCCTGCAGCGGCATGCTCGTGGGCCGGCCGCCGGCGCTGCCCTTGTCGCGCGTGTCGGTGTCGAAGTGGTGGCCGCACTGCGGGCAGGTGAACGAGACGTGCTGGCCCAGCAGCGTCGGCGCCATCGAGCCGGTGGGAATCACAAACGCCTCGACCACGAACGCCCGGAACACGAACGCCAGCACGAACGCCACGATGATCGACTCGATCGTTTCCTTGATCGAGCCCTCGCTGTTGCGCGTCGGCCGGGGCTTGGGCGTATCGGGTTGCGTGTGGGGCGTGTGGGTCATCGCGAGGCGGCGTTCCGGGGGGCCGGTCGGCGTTTTTTTGGGCACGTTGTCGGCAAGCGGGTTGGCCATTGTACGGTCAATCCGCAACGATGCACGTGGGGGCCGCTCTGGGAAAGGCAACGGCGATGGCAGAATCATTCGGCACGCTCTGGGCCGACGAAGCGACCTACGGCGCCGCGGCGCAGCGCATGGTGCAGACCCAGCTCCGCCGCCGCGGGATCAACGACGCGCGGGTGCTGCGGCAGATGCGCTCGGTGCCGCGGCACGTGTTCGTCAACGACTCGCTCAAGCACCGCGCTTACGACGACAGCGCCCTGCCGACCCGCAACAGCCAGACCATCAGCCAGCCGTACATCGTGGCGCTGATGTGCGAGCTGCTGGAGGTCGAGCCGCACCACCGCGTGCTCGAGATCGGCACCGGCAGCGGGTACCAGACGGCGATCCTCGCGCAGCTCGGCCGGGCGGTGGTCAGCATCGAACGCGACGAGGCGCTGGCCGAGCAGGGCCGCGCCGCGGTGGCGAAGCTGGGCATCGACAACGTCACCGTCCACGCCGGCGACGGCACGCTGGGCTGGCCCGACGCGGCGCCTTTCGACCGCATCATCGTCACCGCCGGCGCCCCGCGCATCTGCCCGGCGCTGACCGGGCAGTTGGCCGACAATGGCAAGCTCGTCATCCCCGTGGGCGACTGGCAGGCCCAGCAGCTCGCGGTCGTTGATCGCGCCGGCGATCAACTGCACACCCGCCACCTGCTGGATTGCCGCTTCGTCCCCCTCGTCGGCCAGCAGGGCTGGTGAGGGCGGCGGTCAGCGGCGCGGTCGCTGCGCCGCGCCCCCCGCGCCGGCACCCTACCGCCACTTCGCCGGATCAAACGCCGCGCGCACCGCATCGGGGATGCGCACCGGCCGGCCGGTCGTGGCATCGACAAACGCCCAGACGTTCAACGCCTCGGCGATCAGCGCATCGTCGGCGGCGCGGCGGATCTCGTGCCGGCGCTCGGCGACGACCTTTCGCAGATCGGTCGGCCAGGTGGACACGGTCAGCTCATCGCCCCGCCGCGCAAAGCCGTGGTAGTCCACCTCGTGCCGACGCACGACGAACCACGCCCCCAGCTCGCGATACGCATCCAGGTCATAGCCCAGCGCCTTGCTGTGCTCCCACGCGGCGCGGCTGATCCACCCCACGATCGTCACGTTCGACACGTGCCCCTGCACGTCCACGTCATCGGCGCCGACGGTGAGCCGCATCTCGAATGCGTTGGCGGGGCGGGTCATGGGCTGATCCACTGATCTTCGGGGATTTGTGCAGCGGTGAGGATGTTGCGCAGCGTGCCGATGGGCAAGTCGCGGCCGCGATGGTCGGGCACGATGACCTGCAGGCGCTGCTCGGGGTGTCGCCACTTGCGGTGGCTGCCCTTTTGAGTGACGAGTTGGAAGCCGTGGTCGCGCAGCAATGATTCGACCTGCCGGGCGTTCAAGCGTCGGACACGCGGACTCATCCCACAACGACCTCTCGCTCGACCGCCAGCTCCGGCAGGTCGATGGGGTCAGGTTCGAGATAAAGCTCGATCGCCTCGCGGATATTGGCCACGGCCTGATCCTCGGTCACGCCGGCCGAGGCGCAACCCGGCAACTCCGGGCACCAGGCCGCCCAATCGCCGGTCTCGGGGTCTTGCTGAACAATCACACGCCACTTCATGCTCGCATTATACCCCGCCGCGCTGCGGATCGATCTCGCGCAAGTATTGCCAGGAGTAGATGCCGGTGCGGTGACCATCGGAGAAGCGGATGCGCAGGGCGTAGTTGCCGACCAGTTCCGCGTCGAGCGCGGTGACGCTTTGGAAGCTGCCGGACCGATCGTCACCCAGCACGTGCAACGGGTTGCGTCGGGATTGTTCGCGTTGCTCGCGCATCTCGGCCGAGGGGCTCATCGCGCGCAGGTAGCCGACGGGATAGTAGCTGGCGCGGCCGTCGTCCCACACGATCGTGAGGCCGCGCTGCTTGTCGAGATCCAGGTGTCGCGGACGCATGGGCTGTGGCCAAAACAGGAAAAGGTCAAAGCGGAAAAGCAGAAAATAAAAGGTCAACGCCCGCGCCCGCTCGACCACCCCATTCCTGCTTTCCCGCTTTCCTACTTTCCTACTTTTCTGCTTTCCTACTTTTCTCCCTCCTCCTCTACCCGTTCTTCGCGGCAAAGTCCTTCATGAACTGCGCCAGCGCCTCGACGCCTCGCAGCGGCATCGCATTGTAGATCGACGCGCGGCAGCCGCCGACGCTGCGGTGGCCTTTCAGGCCGTTCATCCCCTGCGCCTGGGCCTGCTCGATGAACCGCGCTTCGAGCTCCTCGCTGGGGCAGCGCCACACCACGTTCATCTTCGAGCGGAACCGCTTGTCCACCGGGCTGCGGTAGAAATCGCCCAGCTCGTCGATCACGTCGTACAGCATCGCGCTGCGCTGCTCGGCCATGTCCTGGGCCCAGCGCAGGCCGCCCTGGCCATCGAGCCAGTCCATGATCAGACCGATCATCCAGATCTGGAACACCGGCGGGGTGTTGAGCATCGAGTCGGCCTGGGCGTGCTTGGGGTAGTTCTGGTACAGCGGCATGTCGGCCGGGCATCGCTCGAGAATGTCATCGCGAATGATGACCAGCGCCACGCCCGCCGGGCCGATGTTCTTCTGCGCCCCGGCGTAGATGATGCCGAACTTCTCGAACGGCACGGGCCGGCTGAGGATCTCGCTGGACATGTCGGCCACCAGCGGCACGTCGGTGTCGGGGTAGTCCTGCCACTGCACGCCGCCGATCGTCTCGTTGCTCGTGACGTGCAGGTACGCCGCGTCGTCGTGGATGTCCAGCGACTGCGGGTCGGGCAGCGTCATGAAGTCCTGATCCTCGCCGGACCAGATGACCTCGACGGTGCCGAACGTCTTGGCGTCGGCGATGGCCTTCTTGGCCCAGGCGCCCGAGTGGGTGTAGTCGGCGCCGCGTCCGTCGCGCAGCAGGTTGGCCGGGATCATGGAAAACTGCATCGTCGCCCCGCCGCCCAGCAGCAGGATCCGGTGCGTGTCGGGGACGCCCAACTGCTTGCGCAGCCCGGCGATCGCCGCCTCGTGGACGCCCACCACCGTCTTGGAGCGGTGGGACATCTCGATCAGCGACATGCCCTGGCCCTGGTAATCGATGAACTGGTCGCGGGCGGCTTCGAGAGCCGGCAGCGGCAGCGTGCACGGCCCGGCGGAGAAGTTGTAAATGCGTGCCATCGGTCGAACCATCCTTTCATTCAACGGTCGCACAGGATAGCAGGTCCACACGCCGGTTCCACGGGCGGGGCGAGCGATCACCACGCAGACGCGCACAGCGCAGCGGGCCGCGGAGAAGAGTCTTCCTTAGACAGGATTGACAGGATGGTCAGGATGGGCGAGCTCCTGCCGGCGGAGGGAAGCGATCCGGTCCATCCGGTCGATCCTGTCCAGCGGATTCTCCGCCGCGGCCCTTCGCGTCTGCTTCGCGCCTTTGCATTCAGTCGGTGTCGAACGTGATTCCCTGCGGATACCGATCCGTCGGTTCGTAGCCGATGACGCGGCGTGCCGGCTCAAGATCAAATCTCGGCCCAACTTCGTCGGCCTGTTTGCTCACGGCGAAGAGGATGTTGAACCGCTGCGGCGGCGGGTCGCATGCCACGCATCGCTCGAAGAATCGATTGGCATCGCGATGGCTCAGCACGCAGTTGGTGCCCTGCCGGCGGCGTTCGATCCTCTCGCACGCCGCCGGGCCGCGCGGGTAAAAGCCGATGCGCACCGCGAGCACCGTCATGTCGCTCATCTGGGCGTAGAGTCGGCCCATCTCCTCGGCCCAGACCTTGGTCAAGGCGTACATCCGCTGGGGTGTCGGGCCGTCTTCCACGCCGATGACCCGGCCGGCCTGATCCTTTTGATGCCCGTCGACCACCTGCAGCGAACTGGCCACGACCATGCGCCCCACGCCCGCCTGGCGCGCCTGGTCGAACACGTGATGCAGGCCGACCACGTTGGGCTGCAACAGATCTTCGATGAAGTCACCGTTGTGCGGATTCGCCGCGAGGTGAATCACCGTGTCGATCCCCTGCATCGCGCGGCCCACGGCGACCGGGTCGGTCAGCTCGCCGATGACCATGTCGGCCAGCGGCTCGTATTCGACGCGGTCGAACCCGCGCACGCGGTGGCCGCGCTCGATCAGGTGCGGCGCCAGCCGCCGCCCGATCGCCCCGGCCACGCCGGTGATCAGCACGTGCCGCGGGTTGTCGCTGGCTTGGTCGCTCATGGTTTGAACCGCTGGGTGGTGGGTCAATCCTTGCCGGGGAATCCTTCGTCCGCGAGGCGTCGGCCGACTTCGCGGAGCACATCGGTGGCCTGCTTGGGCAGCGAGCCGTCGGGCAGCGGGCCGATGTTCATCAGCAGGTTGCAGCCGGCGGCGCGGGCGGTGGTCAGCTTCTGCCACAGTTCGTCGGCCGAGCAGTAGTCGTTGCCCGCGGTGTAGCCCCAGCCGCCGCCGGCGGTGGTGCAGATTTCGCCGGGCACCTGGTCGAAGCTTTGGCCGAAGCGATTGTACGCCTTGTGCTCGGGGGCGTAAAAGTCTTCGGTGCCCAGGTAGCCCTGCTTGTAGCTGACCAGGGCGTAAGGGCTGGTCGCGTGGATGTGATCGTAGAGCTTCTGGCATTCGAACGCATCGTCATCGGTGCGCGGATCGAACGATTCGTTCACCTCGCCGCCGTCGCGGCGCGGGTGCAGCGGCACACCGATGCCGTCGAGCCAGATGTTGGCCACGGGGTGATCGTATTGCGTGAGCAGCTCGGTGATCTGGCCTTGCATGAAGCGCAGGTAGATCGACAGGTCGTGCGCGGCGCCGGTGGCGTAGGTCGGTTCGGGCGGGTCGTACTCGGGCCGGGCGGCGCCGCCCCAGCGGTCGTTGTTGGGCGCGTGGGGGTGTTTCCAGTCGCGGCCGTGGGAGTAGTAGAGGCACAGGCCCAGCCCGCGGGCGTCGCAGGCCGCGGCCAGCTCGCCGACCAGGTCGCGCCCGCACGGCGCCGCATCCACGCTGTTGAAACGCGACCACGCCGAGCCGAACAGGCAGAACCCATCGTGGTGGCGCGTGGTGAGATTGATGTAGCGCATGCCGCAGGCGATGGCGAAGTCGGCGATCTGCCCGGCGTCGAACCGCTCGCCGCTGAAATGGTGGGCGAGATGTTCGTATTCCCCCGGGCGGATCCGCTCGCGCAATTGCACCCACTCGTGCCGGCCCAGCAACGAGTACAGGCCGTAGTGCAGAAACAGACCGTACTTCGCCTCGCCAAACCACTTCAGGCACGCCGCCCGAGGATCGTCGGCGTAGAGGTCGGCGTAACGTTCGAGGAAGTTGGGCACATCGGGCATCGCGATTATCCTTTCGGGTTGACCGCCAATAAAACGGATCGGCCCGGAACGCCATCAACATAAGGGGGCGAAGATTTATAAGTCTGCGCTGATACGCGCTTTAGATGCGCTTGCGCGGA
>CAZUHK010000173.1:0-6144 GCA_964620345.1 uncultured Planctomycetaceae bacterium | reverse complement strand
CTACCTCATACGAACCCTCACCGGAGGCGACCGAGGGTAAATGTCTTCACCCTGCGCGCCGCTGTCGCCGGCTTGATTGTGACCGCCCGCGGTCACGGGTAGGATTAGGGGTTTGGCCCGCCCCACGCCGGCCGGAGGTTTTTCATGGCCGATTCGACGACCAGGACCAAGGCCCCCAAAAAGTCCAAGGCCGACGCGGTGATCCAGCGGCATGACCAATACATGACGCACAACTACCCGCGCTGGCCGATCGCGATGGCGTCGGGCTCGGGCTGCCGGCTGACCGATGCCGATGGCAAGACCTACCTCGACCTGTTCAGCGGGTTTGGCGCGGGCATCCTGGGCCACTGCCACGAAGACCTGGTGACCGCGGCGACCAAGCAGGCCACCAAGCTGTGGCACGTGGGCAACCTGCTGCACACCGAACCGCAGACCCGCCTGGCCGAGCAGATCAGCGAGAAGGGCTTCGGCGGGCGCTGCTTCTTCAGCCACTCGGGCGCCGATGCGAACGAGGCGGCGATCAAGCTCGCCCGGCTCTACGGCAAGCAGCACCCGGGCAAGGCGAGCGGCGAGTTGGGGCGGTACAAGGTGATCTCGACCACCCACAGCTTCCACGGCCGCGGCTTCGCCACGATGGGCGCGACCGGCTCGCCCGCGGTGCGCCAGGGATTCGAGCCCCTGCTGCGGGGCTTCGTGAACGTGGCGTACGACGACATCGGCGCGGTGAAAAAGGCGCTGGACGACCAGACGGTCGCGATCATCGCCGAACCGATCCAGGGCGAGGGCGGGATCAACGTGCCGGCCGACGGCTACTTCAAGGCCCTGCGCAAGCTGTGTGATGACCACGACCTGCTGCTGATCGCCGACGAGGTGTGGACCGGCTGCGGGCGGACGGGCAAGTGGTTCGCCTACCAGCACTGGGGCGTCGAGCCGGACGTGATGACCCTGGGCAAGGCCGTGGGCTGCGGCCTGCCGGTGGGCGCGATGTGCGCCGGCGAGAAGGCCGCGGCGCTGTTCGACTTCGAGCACGCCGGCCGGGTCACCCACGCCACGACGCTCGGCGGCAACTGCGTGTCGATGGCGGTCGCGGCGCGGATGTTCGAGGTGATCGAGCGCGACGAGCTGGTCGAGCGGGCGGCGCTGGCCGGGGAGCGGATCAAGACGCGCCTGCGCAAGTTTGCCGAGAAGCACCCCGCGGTCGTCGACGTGCGCGGCCGGGGGCTGTTCATCGGCATCGAGCTCGACCCCGAAGCCAAGCGCGCCTGGTTCGACAGCGCCGCCGATGTGGTGCAGCGGTGCGTGAGCGAGTCGCTGCTGATCAACGCGACGCAGAAGGTGGTGCTGCGCCTCGCCCCGCCGCTGATCGTCAGCGATGAGGAACTGGACCGGGGCCTGGGCATCCTCGAAAAAGCGATCAAGGGCTGAACCGGCCGTGACTCGCGAAGTTCCCAACCCGAAGCTCGAAGTCCACGGCACGACACCTTGGCCCGACAGGGCAAGGTGTGTGGTGTTCGTTGGGCATCACGTCTTGCCGCGTTGGCGGCAGAGCGCGCCGCCGGCTGTCCTGCTGCTCGGGCTGATCCTGCTGACCGCCTGCGAATCACAGCAGCAGGCGGCCAAACCCGACCTGCCCAAGCTCGGCGAGCTGGAGCCGGCCACGACGACGTCGGCCTCGCCCGTCGGCGAGGCCGGGACGCGGCGCGCGCCGCGGCGGTTGATCGTCGAGCGGCTGCTTTACGACCGGGCCGACGCCCGCGTCGACCTGGCGCTGGGGGCGCTGGACGCGGCGCCGATGGACGAATCGATCGCGGCGGCGTGGGCGGCCAACGGGTTTGGCCTGGGCGTGGTCGATGAAGACCGCCTGCCGCTGTTCATCGCGAACCTGCCGCGGAACCTGGGGCGGACGAACATCGTTGTCGCGCCCACTTCGGACTACGCGCCGCTGACGCTGGTCGGGCACGTGCCCGGCGGCCACGCCGTGCGCGTGGCCGAGGCCGGCGACGCCAGGCCCATCGCCCGGCAGTTCATCGGCGGGCAGTATCAACTGCTGATGAAGCTCCAGCCGCCGGACGCCGACGACGCGACGCACGACAACGATGGCGATGGCGATGGCGACAACGATGGCGAAACGGATGCCCCGGAGCACATCGACCCGGGGCCCGGTGCGTGGCGCGTCGATCTGCTGCCGCACCACTTCGGCCCGCGTCAGTCGCTGGTGCCCCGCACGCCGCAGGAGAAGGTGCTTGATGGCACGTCGTTCACGCAGCTTCGCATCGAGCAGGCGCTGCGGCCCGGGCGGGTGTGGGTCTTGTGGGGCCGGATCGATCGCGAGGCCCTGCGCCGGCGGGGCGTGAGCGAATCGAACGCCGACCCGGGCGCCCCGCCGCCCTCGGTCGAGCAGATCGCGATGGACCAGGCCGCCGGCCCGCCGCCGCCACCGCTGCTGGGCGAGGCGATGACCACCGGCCGCCGCGGCAGCCAGCACGTCCGACTGATCCTGCTGATGCGCCTCGCCGAGTGATTCACCGCGTCTTCCGACTCCGGCTCGTAATCGTCCTCGTCCTCGATTGACAGGGACGACTACGAAGCGATCGCGACTACAATGTCGACCATGCCACGCCGCCGCAAGTTCGCTCCGATCGCCGTTGCCCCGTCGCTGATGACGCTGTGCAATCTGATCTGCGGTTTCCTCGCGGTGTTTTACGCCTCGCGCGCCGACGAGGGCGGGGGCGTCGGGCCGTACACGCCGATCGACATCGCCGCGGGGCTGATCTTCGTGGGCATGATCTTCGACGCCTTCGACGGCGCCGTGGCCCGGGCCACGCGCAGCACCAGCCGCTTCGGCGCCCAGCTCGACAGCATGGCGGACATGGTGACGTTCGGGGTGGCCCCGGCGTTCCTGATCGTCGAGCTCAACCAGGTGCAGACGCCCTTTTTCGCCGAGATGCCGTTCGACACCTACTTCGACCGGGGCGTGCTGTTGATCGCGGTGGCCTACGCCGCGTGCGCCGCGCTGCGGCTGGCGCGGTTCAACGCCGCCAAGGACGCCCCGTCGCGCAACGAGGCCGATGACGAAGAGGCCACGTTCGACGGCCTGCCCTCGCCCGCCGCCGCCGGCGCCGTGGCCGCCATGGCCCTGCTGTGCATCACGGTGCGCGACTACGTCGACCCGCAGCTCAACACCCGCTTCGCACAGTATTTCATCATGGCCGCCGCCGGGCTGACGCTTGTGCTGGCGCTGCTGATGGTCAGCCCGCTGCCCTACTCGCACCTGTTCAGCCGCTACCTCAAGGGTCGCGAGCCGTTCCACTACATCGGCCTGGGCGTGGTGTTGCTGATCCTGCTGCTGACGATTCCCCAGTGGGCCGCGGCCGCCGGGTTCCTCGCCTACTGCTTGAGCTCCCCCATCGCCTGGCTCGCCGGCCGACCACAAGCCGATGAAGACGACGACGAGCCGACGCCCCCGACCGCGCCGGCCGATCCGATCAGCACCCATCGCCTCAACTGACGACGACCGACCATCGACCGCACCACCGCCCCACCGCCCACCGTCCCATGAAGATCCTCGGCATCGACCCCGGCACGCGCATCACCGGCTACGGCTGCGTGCAGGTGGTCGACGGCTCGCTCGAACCGCGGCTCATCGAGGCCGGCGTGCTCAAGTTCCCCACCGACCAGCCGCTCGAGCAGCGCCTGGCGCAGATGCACGCCGACGTCGCGGCGCTGATCGATGAACTCGAGCCCGATCGCCTGGCGATCGAAAAGCTCTACGCCCACTACAAGCACCCGCGCACCGCGATCATCATGGCCCACGGGCGCGGCGCGATCCTCCTGGCCGCGACCCAGGCCGGCCTGCCCATCGAAAACCTGCCCAGCACCGCGGTCAAAAAGTCGCTGACCGGCAACGGCCACGCCAGCAAGCAACAGATGCAGCTCGCCGTCCAAAGCCAGTGCGGCCTGGCCGCCCCCCCCAGTCCCCCCGACGTGGCCGACGCCATCGCCATCGCCCTGTGCCACGCCCGCCGCCTCGCCGTCGAACGGCTGTGACCCTTCCGCCGCGGCCCGCAGCGCCTCTCTCGTTTAGAGCATCTTTCGGCGACCCGTGGTGGGTGCCACGCCTTGTCCCGAAGGGCAAGGTGTGATGACGTCCGCACGCCCGCACACCTTGCCGCGAAGGCGGACAAGGTGTGGCACCCCCGTTTAGCCGCGCCCCGCAGCGCGGCGAAGGGAAGCGCGTCCCCGGTTGGCCCGCGCCCCCACCGACCCGGTCGCGGCCGAACACGCGGCGGGCAACGGGGTTAAACTCTCCACCATGATCTGTCGCATCGAAGGGTTGCTCGAAACCATCACCGACGGCCGGGCTTACGTCGCGCTCGAAGGCGGGCTGACGTACGAGCTGTTGCTGCCGGGCTTCGTCGCGGCGCGGCTGGGCGGGCAGATCGGCTCGCCGGTGTCGCTGCACACCGTCCACTTCCTCGAGGGCTCGGCGCAGGGGGCGAACATGATCCCCCGCCTCGCCGGCTTCAGCTCGATCGAGGCCAAGGCGTTTTACGAGCTGTTCACCACGGTCAAAGGCATCGGCCCGCGCAAGGCGCTGCGGGCGCTGGCGATCGACCATCAGCAGATCGCGCGGGCCATCGCCGAGCGCGACGTGAAGATGCTGCAGAGCTTGCCGGAGATCGGCAAACGCATGGCCGAGACGATCGTCGCGACGCTGCACGGCAGGGTCGATGCGTTCATCGGCGAAGCGGCCTCGAGCGGCGCGGCCGAGGGCAAGCCCACCGTCCCGATGAGAGACGCCGCACGCGAGGCGCTGGAAGTGCTGGTACAACTGGGCGAAAACCGCCCGCAGGCGGCGCGCTGGATCGACGCGGTGCTCACCGCGCACCCCGATCTCGACGATGCACAACAGATCATCACCCAGGCACTGACGACCAAGGCCGGAGGTTAGTTTGGCACGCTACGCAATGATCATGGCCGGCGGATCGGGCACGCGACTGTGGCCGATGAGCACACGGACCCAGCCCAAGCAGTTGATCCCGTTCATCGGCGGCAAGTCGCTGATCCAGATCGCGGTGGATCGGCTCGAAGGCATCGTGGATGAATCCCGCCGGTGCATCTGCGCCGGCGCGGCCCACCGCGAGATGATCCTCGAGAAGGTCACCGGCATCGCGCCCGATCGCTACTACGCCGAGCCGACCGGTCGCGACACGCTCAACGCCGTGGGCTACGTCGCCGCGGTGCTCGCGACCCAAGACCCCGACGCGGTCGTCGCGGTGTTCACCGCCGATCACCTGATCGGGCCCGAGGACATCTTCGCCGACGTGGTCAAGCGTGGCTTCGCCCTGGCCGAGCGGCGCACCGATGCGCTGGTGACGTTCGGCATCAGGCCCACGCGGCCCGCGACGGGCTTCGGGTACCTCGAGCTGGGCGAGCCGATCGCCGACACCGGCGACGCCCGCGTGGTCGATAACTTCAAGGAAAAGCCCGACGACGCGACGGCGCGGCGGTACCTCGACGCCGGGCCCGACAACTACCTGTGGAACAGCGGCATGTTCGTCTGGCGCGCCAAGACGCTGCTGGACTGCATCGGGCGCTACGCCCCGGAGAACCACGCGGGGCTGATGAAGATCGCCGACGCCTGGGGCGCCGATCAGCAGGACAAGATGCTCGAGCGGGTGTACCCCGACCTGCCGAAGATCAGCGTGGATTACGCGGTGATGGAGCCGGCCAGCCGCGATGAACAGGTGACCGTCGCGACGGTGCCGATGCCCGTGGAATGGCTGGACGTGGGAAGCTGGCCCAGCTATGCCCAGACCTGCGACACCGACCAGCAGGACAACGCGCTGGGCGCCGACAAGACGCTGCTGCTGGACACGCACAACACGCTGGTCGCCTCGAGCGAGCCGACGCACCTGATCGCCACGATCGGCGTCAACGACCTGGTCATCGTCCACACCCCCTGGGCCACGCTCATCTGCCCGACCGATCAGGCCGAACGCATCAAGGAACTGCACGCCAGGGTCAGCGAACAGCACGGCGAGTATTACATCTGATGGTTGATCGGTGAATCGGTGAATCGATGAATTGGTGAATCGGTGAATCGGTGAATCGGTGAATCGGTGAATCGGTGAATCGGTGAAT
>CAZUHK010000172.1:0-6206 GCA_964620345.1 uncultured Planctomycetaceae bacterium | reverse complement strand
CGATCCTGCGTCCTGCCACTTGACAAAAGAGGCTTGCTCATAGATGGCACCCACGCTGGATTGACGGCCGCGCGCGGCTCCGCGCTGACCGGGGCGTGGCGTGGTGGGGCTGACTGACTGCTTGGGGCGTGGGCGGGCGCGAAACCGCGAGCGGCGCGAGCCGCCTCAGCGCGATTCGTGGGTGTGTTCCAGCCAGCGGCCGATGGCCATGATGGGGAAGTACAGGCGGTAGAGGTGGTAGCGGAGGTAGAAGACGCGGGGGAAGCCGGTGCCGGTGAACCATTTTTCGGACCAGGAGCCGGCGGCGTCGCCCTCGGCTTCGTTGGGCTGGGTGAGCTGCTGGTCGAGCAGCCAGGTGATGGCGCGTTGGACGCCCGGGTCGTTCGGGCCGTACGCGGCCATCAGGGCCATCGCGCCCCAGGCGGTCTGGCTGGCGGTCGAGGGGCCTTGGCCCTTGGTGGACAGGTCTTCGTAGGTGTCGGCCGATTCACCGAAGCTGCCATCGGCCTTCTGCACGCTGCGCAGCCACCGGCCGGCGGCGGCGACCCATGGCCGGGTCATGTCGACGCCGACGTTCTGCAGGCCGCACAGCACCTCCCACGTGCCGTAGATGTAGTTGACCCCCCAGCGGCCGAACCAGCAGCCCTCGGGCTCCTGCGTTTCCTGGAGGAAGTGCACGGCTCGCCGCACGTGCGGGTCTTGGATCGTGTCGCCCAGGTGGCCCAGACATTCGAGGGTGCGGCCGGTGATGTCCGGGCAGGAGGGATCCTGAATGGCGTTGTGATCGGCGAAGGGCACGTGTTCGAGGATGGGGCGGTTGATGGTGCGGTCGAACGCGGCCCATCCGCCGTCGGCGTTCTGCATCGCCAATATCCACTTGACGCCGCGCCCCGCCGCGGCCTGGGCCTGCGGCGCCGTGCCGTTGGCCGCGCGGTGCAGCGCCATGGCGACCATCGCCGTGTCATCCACATCGGGGTAGTAGGCGTTGTTGAACTCGAAGTACCAGCCGCTGGGCTCGACCGGCTGCTTGACGTTCGCCGCCCAGTCGCCGGCCTGGCGGCACTCCTTGCTCACCAGCCAGCTCACGGCCTTGCCAACCGTGGGATGACTGGCCCTCAGCCCCGACTCGGCCAACGCATACGTCGCGATGCCCGTGTCCCACACCGGGCTGAAGCACGGCTGGATGCGGATCTCATCGCCATCCTCGATCATCAGCCGATCGAGCTGACGCCACGCCTCATTCACCTTGGGATCGTCGTCGGCGTAGCCCAGACAGCGGAAGGCGATGATGATGTAGACCATCGGCGGGAAGATCGCGCCCAGGCCGTCGGCCATCTCCTTGTGCGTCCGCTCGAGGATCCACTTCTCCATCCGCGCCACCGCCGGCTTGCGAAGCGCCCCCTTGCCCGGCAGGCGGTGGTACACCTTCAGAAGCCGATCCAGGCCCAGGAACAGGTTCCGCCAACTGATCAGCTTCTTGTCAAACTCGACAAACGGCCGATGCACGTAGTCGTGGTTGGCGTACAGCTCCATGATGCCCATCGGCTCGGGCAACTGCCGCACGGGTCGGTAGGTGGTGACGATGCTCAAGGGCATGATCATCGTCCGCGACCAGGCCGAGACCTTGTCCAGGTGGAAGTAGAACCACTTGGGCAGGTAGACCATCTCCGGCGGGACCGCGGGGATCGAGTCGTAGTGCATCTGCCCCAGGGCCGCGAGGTAGAACTTGCTGTAGGTGTTGCACCGCTCGGCACCGCCCAGCGACAGCACCAGGTCGCGGGCCTTTTTCATGTGCGGCGCTTCGGGGTCGTCGCCCATGAGCTTGAGCGCGAAGTAGGCCTTGGTCGTGGCCGAAAGGTCGGGCCTGGCGCCGGGGTACTGGGTCCACGCGCCGTCGCTGTCGCGCTGCTGCTTGCGGAGGTAGTTGGCGATCCTGGGCAGGCAGGGGTCGTCTTCCTGCTCGACGATCCACTTGAGCAGGATGTACTCGGACTGGAGGATCGAGTCGCCTTCGAGCTCGCCGCACCAGTAGCCCTCGGGGCGCTGCTGGTCGGCCAGGGCGTCGATGGCCTTGTTCAGACCCGCACGGGCGCGGTCGCGCAGGGCCGGGTCGATCGGGGGGGCGGTGGCTTGTGTGGCCACCGCGTGGTCGGTGGGCGGGGACTGCGTCATGGGCTCAATCCGTCACGGTGGCGGGGACCAAAGGGCCACCGCGTGTCCGAATTAGCGCAAGGTTAGCCGTAATGTCGGGATGCGGCAACCGATGACGGCGTTGGCATCAGGACCGGCGTGCGTCGGCGGGGCGCCGCGCCGCCCGCTCAGGCCGAGGGCATGACCCATCGGCCGATCGGCGCCGCGGTCGCCGGCGCGGCGCCGGCCGTGGGCTGGTTGGTCTTCTCGTAGAACGTCGGCGGCTCGTACGTCCATCCGGCACGCAGGCGGGCATCTTCGGCGCGAAGCCGGCGGAGGATGTAGCGGCCGATCAGCGGCCCGGCCAGCCGGGCCGTCAGACCGCACGCCGTGTGCAGCTCACGCTGCATCGCGCTCAGCTTGTCGCGCAGCGCCGGACGATCGGCGAACCACCGCCGCGCCGCCCACATCGCCCCGGCGTGGACGGTGGCCAGGCCCTTGCCCTCGCGCTCGAACCGTCGGCGGACACGCGGGTCGGGATGTTTGCGGTATCGCCGCCAGCCGGCCAGCGTCGTCCGCGCCACGCGCACCACGCTCGGGCCGTTCACCTCGAAGTCACGCTCGAACGCACGCAGCAGAAACTTCGTCTCTTCGCCGGCCGCCAGGTGCGGATGGCGGTAGTTCAATCGGTGCTGGCCGTGCGTGTCGGCCACGTGCTCGCACGCCTCGTCGGTCAGCTTGCCATCGTCGGCCATCTGTTTCCAGAACGGCGTGCCGGGGATCGGCGTGTAGAGCATGAACTGGTGAAATTCGGTGTCGTGGCTCACCGCGTGGTCGATCGCCGCGTCGAGGTTGTCGGCCGTGTGCTCCTCCAGGCCGATGATCGTCGAGCCCAGCACGCGGATGCCGTGGCTCTGCAATTGCCTGACCAGCGCCCGCGTGTCGGCGCCGCGGAGCTTGACGTACCGGCTGTTCTCGCCCTCCAGGCCCATCCACACCCACGAGATGCCCAGCCGCACGAGCTGGTCGATGCTGTAGCTCTTGAGCACGTTGGCCGAGCTGAACACGTACAGCGCCCAGCTCTTGTCGTGTTGCTCCATCAGCTCCAGCAAGCGCAGGGCGCGCTTGCGGTGCAGCAGGAAGTTTTCGTCCATGATGAAGAAGGACCAGACGCCCAGGTCGGCTTCGAGGCCGCGCATCACGTCGAACAGCTCGTCGCCGGTTGAGTAGAAATCGACGTGCCGGCCCTTGCCGCCGAACATGGCGCTGGTGGAGCAGAAGTTGCAGCCCATGGGGCAGCCGACCGAGGGGATGACGGTCGCGGCGATGTCGCCTCGCTTGCCGGCCACCTGCACGCCCATCGCCCGGGTGCCCAAGCCGCTGAGGATGCGCGGGTGGTTGATCGGCCGGTCGGTCCGCTCGCCCAGGAACTCGCGGAACCAGCGCACGCCCTCGCCGCGGACGATGTAGTCGGCATCGGCGCGGTCGGGCAGGACCGGCATGTTCGCGATGTGCCCGCCGATCACGATCGTCGCGTTGGGCTGGTGCTCGCGGATCAGCCGGCACATGTGCTCGACCTTGCGGATGTTGGGCATGATCGCGCTGATGCCGATCACGTCGTAGTCGTGCGTAGTCAACTCTTCGATGAACCGGTCGCGCGTGGCGAAGTCCAGCAGCGTACACGGCGCGTGGATGTTGGCCTGGATGAGCATCAGCCCCCACGAGCGATGAAACATTCGTAGCGAGAACGGCCCCTGCACGCGCGTGACCTGGTTGTGATACAGCTCCATCGGGTTGATCGCGCGGCTGCCGTACTCATCGTCCTGCGCGTAGGGCCCGAACACGCTGGTCAGCAGCACGCGGGCGTTGGAGCCGCGGGCATGGGGCGTGGGCGGGGCGGGTGGGCAGAGTGTCGTTGGCGCCGCGGCGGTCGCAGTCGAAGTTGTCAACGTGAGTAACTTCCTTTGCGGCCATCGGGGCAACCGACGGCCTGGGATATTGCGGACCAAGTAGTCCGTTAAATGGTAGCGGCGATCCCGCGCCGGCGAAAGCCGGGGGTTCAGGGCAGGCGCTCGAGGTCATCCAGGTCGCGGTGGCGCCCGGCGGCACGCTTGGCGGCCTTCAGGTCGACCGCGGAAATCATCGGATACCGTCACACCTTGCCCTTCGGGACAAGGTGTGACGCCCGACGGACGCTATGCAACCCTGCAACCTGCTCTAGCCGTGATACGCCACCGCATGGCCGCCGACCAGAAGGTACTCAGCGCCCCGGTCGGTCAAGATACTCAACAACCGGAGCAACGGTGAGGGTATCTGGGTCATAGCCGTAGTAGCTCCGCCGCAAATACTCGACCACCCGCAGCCGCTGCTCGGGTGTGGTGTGCTGCCACTGCTTCCACGCCGGCTCCTCTTGGCCGGGCGTGAAGCAGGTCACCGTCGGATCGATCCGACTGAACTCGGGATAGTCGTCTTCGAGCTTGCCCATCGACACAGTTTATGCCGATGGCCAACGCACCGCTCACGCCACCGCCTGGACCACCTGCCTGGCCCCGTCGGCCAGGTCGGTCGCGACCCGGAGCGTCGGCAGGTCGGGCTTGGCGTTTTCCAGAATGGCCCGGCCCTCTTCGACCTTCGTGCCCTCCAGCCGCACGACCAGCGGGACGGTGAAGCCGATGTCCCTGGCGACGTTGGCGATGGCCTGGGCGATGTTGTCGCAGCGGTTGATGCCCCCGAAGATGTTGACCAGCACGCCCTGGACGTTCGGGTCGGCCAGGATGATCTGGAAGGCGTGGGTGACGCGCTCGACACCGGCGCCGCCGCCGACGTCCAGGAAGTTGGCCGGCTCCCCGCCGTGGTGCTTGATCGTGTCCATCGTGGCCATGGCCAGGCCCGCGCCGTTGACCAGGCAGCCGATGTTGCCGTCGAGCTTGACGTAGCTCAGCCCGTGCTGCTTGGCCTTGACCTCGCCGTCGGGAACCTGCGTCGGGTCGTCCATCTCCGCGAGCATCTCGTGGCGGTACAGGGCGTTGTCGTCGATGGTGATCTTCGCGTCGATCGCCAGCACCTGCCCGTCGGGCGCTTCGCGCGTGGGCTTGGTCGCCACCAGCGGGTTGATCTCGACCAGTGCCGCATCGTTGCTGCGCAGCACGCGGTCCAGCGCGGTGATGATCTTGCCGGCCTGGCGCACCTGCCCGCCGGCGAAGCCCAGGCGATAGGCCAGCTTCCGCGCCTCGTACGGCTGGATCGGCAGCAGCGGATGCAACGCCTGCTTGATGATCGCCTCGGGTTGCTCGGCCGCGACCTGCTCGATGTCCATGCCGCCCTGGGCGCTGGCGATGAGCACCGGCGCCCCGGCCGAGCGGTCCAGCACGATCGACAGGTAATACTCGTGGGCGATATCGACCCCCGCGGCGATCATCAGCTTGTGCACCGCCACGCCCTCGGGGCCGGTCTGCGGTGTGACCAGCGGCTTGGCGAGGATCGACTGCGCCGCGGCGCGGGCCTCGTCGGCGCTGCGGACCAGCTTCACCCCGCCGCCCTTGCCGCGCCCGCCGGCGTGGACCTGGGCTTTGACCACGCACACCTCGGTGCTCAGTTGCGTGTACGCCTCGGCCGCCTCGTCCGCGGTCTCGACCACCATCGCCGGCGGCACGCTCACCCCCGCCAGCGAGAGCAACTGCCGCGCCTGATATTCGTGTAGCTTCATGGCCGGCAATGGTAGCAGATCGGTGCGTCACGCTTAAGCGGGGCGACTCGGGGCCTCATCGCGAACCGTCGAGTACCTCGGCAGCGTCACCGCTTCGACGTCGTGGACCAGTCGTTCGGATTCGAGTTGGGGGTGTTCGTCGATGGGTTCGAGCGTAAGGGTGCGGCGCGCCCCTGCCGTCAGCGGCCGTTGAGTTCTTCCCGGATTTTCCGCAGCAGGTCGAACGCCTGCAGAGGCGACAGGGCGTCGAGGTCGGCCTCGCGCAACTGCTGGGTGGCGGGGTGTTCCATGTACTGGGTGAAGAGGGTGGGCTGCTGCGGCTGGGCCCGGGGCGGCGGAGCCGAGCCGTCGCTGCCTGCACCGACCCCGA
>CAZUHK010000171.1:0-6216 GCA_964620345.1 uncultured Planctomycetaceae bacterium | reverse complement strand
CTAGCCGAGCCCCGAGTCTTCGAGGCAAGCGCGGTCACAGATCACCGCGTTCGCCTTCCGAGGGTCGGGTCACGGCTCAACGGGATCATGATTGATCGTCACGGTCTTCCGGGGCCGGGCCGGCGATGTTTTCGCGCATCGAGGTGTCGGCCGCGACGTTGCGGTATCGCATGTAATCCATGATGCCCAGGTTGCCGTTGCGGAACGCCTCGGCCATCGCCTTGGGCACCTCGGCCTCGGCCAGCACCACCAGAGCGCGGTTCTTCTGAACGTCGGCCTGGTATTCCTGCTCCTGAGCGACGGCCATGGCGCGGCGTTTTTCGGCCTCGGCCTGGAAGCGGCGTTTGTCGGCCTCGGCCTGGTCGGCCTGAATCTTCGCGCCGATGTTCTCGCCCACGTCGATGTCCGCGATGTCCACCGAGAGAATCTCAAACGCCGTGCCGCTGTCCAGCCCCTTGTCCAGCACGACCTTGGAGATGTTGTCGGGATTTTCCAGCACGGCCTTGTGCGTCACCGCCGAGCCGATGGTGGTCACGATGCCCTCGCCCACGCGGGCGACGATGGTTTCCTCGGTGGCCCCGCCGACCAGGCGTTTGATGTTGGCGCGTACCGTCACGCGGGCACGGGCCTTGAGTTGGATGCCGTCCTGCGCGACCGCGTCGATCGTGCTGCGGCCGGAGTTGGGCGAGGGGCAATCGATCACCTTCGGGTTGACCGAGGTCTGCACGGCTTCGAGGATGTCGCGGCCGGCCAGGTCGATCGCGCAGGCCGAGTCCCAGGGCAGATCGATCTTCGCGCGGTCCGCGGCGATCAGTGCCCGCACGACACGACGCACGTCGCCGCCGGCCAGGTAATGGCTCTCGAGCTGATTGGTCGAAACCTGAAGACCGGCCTTCACCGCCTCGATGCGGCTCTGGACGATCGTCTTGGAAGACACCTTCCGGAAACGCATGCCGATCAGCTCGAGCAGACTGACCCGTGCGTTGCTCAACAGCGCCTGGAACCACAGCCCGATGTACTGGGCGATGACCATCACCAGGCCCAACACGATGATGACGCCGACGAGGATTGCGGCCCAACCGACGGGGTTGATCGCGAGCGTAACGGTCATGGAAGTTTCCCTTCTTGGTCTTGAAACGGCGCGGCGGTCTGGCAGGCGACGGCCACGCGCACCATTATCGGCACCCGCGGCCAATTCGCAAGGCGGTCAAAGCTTGCGCACCTTGATCTGCATGCCTTCGACGCTGACGACTTTGACTTTTTCGTGCGGCTCGATCACGCCGCGCTCGGCCAGGCATTCGACGCGCCGGCCGTTGAGGTTGACCGTGCCCACGGGCCGCAGCTCGGTGAGGGTCAGGCCCTCGGCGCCCAGCAGGTCGGCGTAGCCGGGCGTGTCGTCGGAGCTGTAAACGGTGGTGTCGGCCTTCTGGGCGTCGGAGAGGATCAGCCGGCGGCCCACGAAGGTGTGGGGAAAGACCTTGAGCGCCACGCCGATCGCCACGGGCACGAGGATCAGCCCGACGATCAGGCCGATCCATCCGTAGGTGTTGTCCATCGCGAACAGCAAGCCGATGGCGGCGACCAGGCAGAAGAAACTGCCGGCGCCCAGCAGCCCGCCGGACGGCATGAACACCTCGATGACGAACAGCAGCACCGCCCCGACGATACAGATCATCGCCCACATGGCCAACGGGTCCATCGCTTATGCCTCCTCGACTTCAACACGGCTGCCGGCGATGCGGGCGACGCGGATGGCCGAGCCGTCTTCGATCCAGCCGCCGGCGGTGATGACATCGTGGGTCTGTCCGTTGATTTCAGCCCGGCCGATCGGGCGCAGGTCGCCCAGCGCCACGCCGGTGTCGCCCGGCTCGAGGTTGACCGATTGGCCCCATCCGCCGGCGCCGGCCGAGGTGCCCGCCCCGCCGCCGCTCGCGGCCGAGGCCTGGGCGTCGGTCAGGATGATCCTGTTGAGCAAGGGGATCGTGCCGAAGTAGCGCGACAGGAAGCTGATGCCGATCATCGCCAGCACGGACGCGACAAGGATGGTGATCATCCCTTCGCCCAGCGCGTCCCACGTGCCCGGCAGCGCGGGCACCCAGCCGTCGCCCGGCTCGGCCTCGACGAACGTCAGCAGCAGCCCGATGAACATGCACGCCAGGCCCGCGATGCCCGCGACGCCGAAGCCGGGGATCACGAAAATCTCCACCGCCAACAGCGCGATGCCCACGCCCACGAGGATGATCTCCCACGCCTCGGCCAGGCCCGCCAGATACGGCGCGCCCAGCAGGATCACGCCCGCGACAATCGCCACGATCCCGGCAAATCCCAAGCCCGGGGCCGACATCTCCGAGTACAACGCCATGAGCAGGACGATCGTGAGAATGCCCCGGACAAACGGCGAGGTGAGCCAACTGACCATCTTCTCCGACCAGTTGGCTTCCAGTCGCACCATGTCGGCGGCCTGCACGCCCAGGTAGGCGGCCAGTTCGCCGTCGTCGCGCACGATCTGCCGCGCGAAGCCCAGGTCGATCGCCTCGTCCTGGCTCATCGTCAGCAGTTGATTCTCGGCCAGCACGCGCCGCTCGAGGGTCCATTGGCCGGGGTCGAAGGGCATCTGCTCGGGCGCCTGAGCCGGGGCGGCGGGCTCGGCGTCGTCATCGGCGTCGTCGGCCTGATCGTCCGGCTGATCCTCCGGCTGCAGGGCCTTTTGCAATTGCTCGATGACGTTCTGACCCGGCTGATCGGGTTGGTCGAACTGCTCGTCATCTTCCTTGGGCTGGACCGCGGCAGGCAGTTGCGCATCGTCCGGCTCGTCGAGGCCGTAGCCACGCAGTTGATCGCGAAAGACGTAGCGCACCTGGCCGGTCTGCCGGTGGCGGATCTGATAGACCGCCGGGCCGAGCGTGACCATCGCGGTGCTCAGCGTCAGCGCGTAGCCGTTGCGCCGGGCCGAGTCGCGAAACTCTTCGCGGATGACGGTCTCGATCTTCTCGCGTTCGGTCGGCGCCATCGCCTGACCGGACCCGGCGATGGGGGCGCAGTCGCCCAGCCGCGCCCGCTCGGCGACGATGATGCGGTCGCAGGCGACGGAGATCATCGCCCCGGCGCTGATGGCCTTGGGATGGACCCAGGCGATGATGGGCGTCTGGATGTTCTTGATGACATCGCACATCTCCAGCGCCGGGCCGACCATCCCGCCCCAGGTGTCCATCTCCAGAACGATGACGCTGGCGCCTTCGCTCTGGGCCATGTCCGTCTGGCGGATGAGCCGATCGTGCATCACCTCGTTGACCATGCCATCGAGGGTGATGATGTAGGGCTTGCCGGGCTGGTCGGGCGGGGGCTGATCGACGGGGGCGTGGGGCGCGGGGGCCGGATTCTCGGCCTGACCCACGGCCAGCGGCAGCCACACGAGCAGCCCCGCCAGCAGCAGGCCCGGGCGGATGACTCGATGCGAAGGCAGAAATGAACGGTTCATTAACATGCAGCATTATAACCCGCGGGCATTTCGTCAATGCGCTCCGGGCCGCGCCGCGCAGCGATGCGCCGGCCCGCCGGCGATCTGGCACGGCGGCGAAGTTGTCGGCCGCACCGCCGCGACTTACATTCCGCCCATGCCACGCTGGTCCGTGCTCATCGCGATCGCCCTGGGCGGCGCCCTCGGCGCCCTGCTGCGGTTCGGCATCGGCCGCTGGCTGCAAAGCCAAGCGACCGGCGGGTTTCCGTGGGGCACCTTCGCCGCCAACGCCCTGGGCTGCCTGGCGATCGGCTTCTGCTACGTCTGGCTGGCGCGCGCAAGCCCCGAGTGGCGCAGCGGCATCAGCATCGGCCTCATCGGCGCGATGACCACCTTCAGCACCTACTGCCTGGAAACGCTGAACCTGCTGGACGACCGGCAGTACGCCTTGGCCGTGGCCAACCTGCTGGGCAGTGTGGTCGTGGGACTCACCGCGGCGGCCGGCGGCATGATGCTCGGCCGGGCCGTGTTCGAAAGTTAGCCAAGGAGCCGGGCATGTCTCGCGAACCGATCGAAGGCGAACGCCTGACCCTCTACTGCCTGGAGTCCGACCGACACGACGGCCGGCCGCTGTACGAATGGCTGATCGGCCAGGGGCTGGAACTGGGCCTGGCCCGGGGAACGGTGCACAAGGCCTTCGGCGGCTTCGGCCGGCGCCGACGCATGCACACTCAAAAACTGCTGGCGCTCAGCGACGATCTGCCGGTGCGTGTGGAATTCGTGGACACGACCGCGCGCATCAACGAACTGCTCCACCACGCCGGTGAAGCGCTGGACCGCTACACTTACGTCCGCGAAACCGTCCGCTGGCACACGGCTCCAGACGACGCGGATTGAGCGCCCCCCACCAAACACACGATGGCATCGATTAGAATCAGTGCGGCATGAGTTGATGCGTCACCCCCTCGGCGAGCACGGATGCTACGCGAACTGCACATCTCGAACCTCGCGGTGATCGAAGACGCCCACATCACCTTCGGTGAGGGGCTGAACTGTTTCACCGGCCAGACCGGCGCGGGCAAGTCGCTGATCATCGGGGCGTTCGAGGTGCTGCTGGGCCTGCGTTCGGCCGGCGACCTGCTGCGCGACGGGGCCGCGGAGGGCCGGGTGTCCGGCGTGTTCGAGCTGCACGATGCGGAGCTGCTCGCGCAGATCGACGCGATCGTCGACGCCGGGCTGAACGCGCGCAACGGCGGCGAGCAGCTACTGGTCACCCGCAAGCTCTTCGCCTCGGGGCGGACCGGCGTGTCGGTCAACGGCCAGCCGGCCACCATCGGCATGCTCCAGCAGATCGGCGAGTTGCTGGTTGACGTCCACGGCCAACACGACCACCAGTACCTGCTCAAGGCGGCCAACCAGTTGTTCATGCTCGACCGCTTCGCCGAGGCCGACGGGTTGCGCCACGAATACGCGCAAGTGCATCGGCAACTGGTCGAGCTGCGCGAGCGGCGGTCGGAGTTGGAAGCATCCCAAACGCTCCGCCGCCAGCAGTTGGAGCTGTACGAATTCCAGGCCACGGAGATCGACGACGCCGAGCCAACCGAGGGGGAGTACGACGAGCTGTCGGCCCGGCATCGGGTGATGAGCAACATCGAGCGCATCGTGCGCGAGGCCGGCGCGGCACACGCGGCGCTGTACGAATCCGAAGGCGCGATCATCGAACGCCTCCAGGCGATCACCGGCGTGCTGCGGCAACTGGCCGAGGTCGACCAGGAGATCGACCCGCTGGCCGAGGACGTCAAGGCCGCGCTGGCCCAACTGCAGGACGCGGCGTTCTCCATCGGCCGGTACGTCAACCGTCTGGAACTCAACCCCGAAGAGCTTGGCGAAGTCGAGAGCCGGCTCAACACGCTCAACCGCCTGATTCAGAAGTACGGCTCGGCCAAGGGCGGCACGCTCGACGAAGTGCTGGCCCACCGCGACACGATCGGCCGGGAGATCAAACGCCTGCGCGATGAGAGCGACGATCTGGCGGCGCTGGATGAGCAGATCGCGCCGCTGGGCGCGAAGCTGGCGGAGGTCGGCCAGGCGCTCAGCCGCAAGCGGCGAGAGGCGGCCGAGCGGTTGTGCCCGCTGGTCGTCGCGCAACTGGCGGAACTGGGCATGGCCGACGCGACGCTGGACGTCGCGATCGAATCCGCCGAGGTGCCGGGCGATTCATCCACGGGGCTGGACACCATCGAACTGCTGGTCGCGCCCAACCCCGGCCAGGCGCCGCGGCCGCTGCGGAAGATCGCCAGCGGCGGCGAGTTGAGCCGAATCATGCTCGCGCTCAAATCCATCATCGCCCACACCGACCGCATCAGCGTGCTGGTGTTCGACGAGATCGACGCGAACATCGGCGGGCGGATGGGCGGCGTGATCGGCCAGAAGCTGCGCGCCCTGGCGTCCAGCCACCAGGTGCTGTGCATCACCCACCTGCCGCAGATCGCCGCCTACGCCGCCCATCACCTGCGCATCGCCAAGCAGACCGATCACGGCTCGACGCGCACGCAGGTTGAAGTGCTGGTGGACGATCAGCGCATCGAGGAACTGGCCGACATGCTCGCGGGCAAGAAACGCACCGCCACCACGCGCAAGCAGGCGCAGGAGATGTTGGCGGCCGTGGCCGCAAACGGCCGCGGCAAGCGAAAGTGATCTCAGCGGTCGAACAGTTAATCCGTTAATCGGAGAGATCGTGTTGAGATCGGCGCGTGCTC
>CAZUHK010000170.1:0-6302 GCA_964620345.1 uncultured Planctomycetaceae bacterium | reverse complement strand
GCGGCAAGGTGTGCGGGCGTGCGGACGGCATCACACCTTGCCCTTCGGGACAAGGCGTGGCACCCACGACGGGTCGCCGAATGATGCTTTAGATCAGCCACCAACAGCCCGCGCCGCCCTGGCCTGGCGGTCGGCGTGGTAGCTGGAGCGGACCATCGGGCCCGACTCGACGTGTACGAAGCCCATCGCCCGGCCGACCTGGGCGTAGTGCTCGAACATCGCCGGCTCGACGAACCGCGCCACCGGCAGGTGCGCCGCCGACGGCTGGAGGTACTGGCCGATCGTGAGAATGTCACAGGCCGCGCCACGTGGCGCCGGCGCGGCCGGGCCGGCCGGCCCGCTGAAGCGGGCCTCGCCTGAGGGCGAGATGCGCGTGCGTTCGATCACATCGCGCATCAGCTCGATCACCTCATCGTCGGTCTCGCCGATGCCGACCATGATCCCGGTCTTGGTCACGAAGCCCTGCTGCTTGCTGCGGCGGAGCAGTTCGACGCTGCGGTCGTACTTGGCCTGTGGCCGCACCGCCTTGTACATCCGCGGCACGGTTTCGAGGTTGTGATTGAGCACGTCCGGCTTGGCGTCGAGCACGGTCTGCAGCGCATCCCAGTCGCCGCAGAAATCGGGGATGAGCACCTCGATCCGGGTCTGGGGCGACCGCTCGCGGGTCAGGCGAATCGTGTCGGCCCAGATCGACGCGCCGCCGTCGGGCAGCTCGTCGCGGTTGACCGAGGTGATCACGACGTAGTTCAGCCCCATCGCGGCGACGACCTCGGCGACGCGGCCGGGCTCTTGGGTATCCAGCACCGGCGGCCGGCCGGTCTTGATGTGACAGAACCCGCAGCTTCGCGTGCAGGTGTCGCCGAGGATCATCAGCGTCGCGACCCCCGCCGACCAGCACTCGCCCATGTTCGGGCAGCTCGCCTCCTGGCAGACGGTGTGCAGGTTCTGCTCTTTGACCAGGCGGATCAGCTCGGCGTAGCGCGGGCTGGAGGGCATCTGGGCGCGCAGCCAGTTGGGCTTGCGCCGCTTGACGAATCGGCCGGGCTCGATGGTGTTGTCGAGCACCTGATCGGAAAGACTCAATCGTGTCATGGGCGATATTGTAGGCGATGCGCCGGGCGCTTCACGCCGACCGCCCGCTTTGCGCCGCTCAGGCGATCGCGTCGACTTCGCCATCCTCGGTAAACTGCCACCCGCGGGTATGTCGAATGGTACCGCCCGTGCCGCGGTGGGCGCGGTCGTGGTATGCTCACGACGCTTTCTGGCACGGGGCCGCGATGCGATGCGATCGATCCTGTTCGTCACCACTGACCCGCCCTGGCCGGAGACCGGCGGGGGCAAGCAGCGGTCGGCGCACCTGCGCCGGGCGATCGGTCGGCACGGCCGCGTCGATCTGCTGACCATCCTCAGCAGGCCGCCCCGGCCGGGCCAGCTCGAACACCTGCGCACGATGCACGACCGCGCCCGGTGGGTCACCACGCGCCGGCCGCCGCTGGTGCGGTTCATTCACAACCGCCTGCCGCCGCACCTGAGGCCCGAGCGCAACTTCCAGCGCGAGTTCACGCCCTACCGCCCGGCGGTGCGTGCGCTGCGTGAGATGACCGCATCGCGCGACTACGACCTGATCGTCTGCCGCTTCACCGCCACCGCGATGCGCAGCGGCGTGTGGCGGGCCGGCCCACCGGTCGTGCTGGACATCGACGATGTCGACAGCCAGATGTTCGCCAACTTCCTGGCCCACGCGAAGCTGCCGCGCCTGATTCACCGCTCGCTTGAACGGCGATGCCGCGCCCTGCGTCGTAAGGAACACCGCTGGCACGCGCCGATGGCGCACCTGCTGCTGGCCAAGGAAGAAGACCGGGCGCACGTGGCCCACCCGCACGTGAGCGTGGCGCCCAACATCCCGCTGATGCCCGCCGAGCCGGTCGAGCCGTCGGCCGATGATGCGCGGGCGATGCTCTTCGTCGGCGGGCTGGACTTCACGGCCAACCGCGCGGCGCTGGACCACTTCGTGCCCCACGTCTGGCCGCGCATCCGCGGCCGGTGCCCCGGCGCGACGCTGCGGATCGTCGGGTCCAACGGCCACGAGTCCGACCGGCTGCGCTGGAGCGCGGTCGAGGGCGTGCGGGTTGTCGGGTTCGTCGAGGACCTCAGCAGGGAATACGCCGACTGCGCCCTGGCGGTGGCGCCGATCCGGTGGGGCGCGGGCACGAAGATCAAGGTGCTCGAAGCCCTGGCCTACCAGCGGGCGTGCCTGTGCACCGCCCACGCCGCCGAGGGCCACGCCGCCAACCTGCCACCGGGCCAGGCCCTGGCTGTCGCGGCCGACGACCAGGCCATGATCGAGCAGGCGGTGACGCTGCTGACCGACCCGGCCCGCCGCAACACCATGGCCCGCCGGGGTCGCGAGCTGATCCTCAAGCACTACAGCGCCCAGGCGTTCAACCGGGGCGTCGACGAGGCGATCGACCGGCTGCTGTGACGCCGGCCGCGGCGCACGCCGCACCGCCGCGGCGTACAATCGGATCGTCATTCAACTCGCCCGGTGGAGGCAAGCGAACACGATGGAAATTCAACTGGCCGTGCTCTGCGACGCGGCGACCGACTACCAGGGCAAGCTGAACCTGCTGGGCACGTTCGACGCGATCGTCGCCCGGCAGTTTCCCACGATCCACCCCGCCGCCGCGTTCGTCGCGCGGTTCCTCTACTACCCCTCCGAGCAGGGCACCCATCGCATCCGCCTCCAGGTGATCGACGAGGACGGCAACGAAATCGCCCCGCCCGCCGAACTCCAGGCCGCGGTCCAGTTCCCACCCGGCGATCGGCCGTTCATCAGCCAGAATATGGTGCTCAACCTCCAACGCATCCGCTTCAGCGCGCCCGGCCGATTTTCGTTCGAGCTTTCCGTCGATGGCGAACACCTGGCCAGCGTCCCCCTGCTGGTCGTCCAACACCCCCAGACCGCCGGCCCCGCGGCGAACCAGGGCGAACCGGAGGATTGACCCCCACGTGGCCCCCTCGCCATCGTTCGCCTGCTCGTTCCTCATACTCACAATCGGTCTTCACGCACGCTGAAGGTTCGATGACGAGGACGATTAGGAGGACGAAGATGACGAAGACAGGGGCGGGGAGGGGACGGGGCTGATCGGTGTCAATCGAAGCACCCGGGCTTACCAGGCGAAGTGGGCGAAGGCCTTGTTGGCGTCGGCCATGCGGTGCGTCTGATCGCGGGTGCTGACGGCCTTGCCCTCGTTGTGGGCCGCGTCGGCCAGCTCGCGGGCGAGGCACTCGGCCATGGGCTTGCCCTTCTCGCCGCGGGCCGACTGGATGATCCAGCGGAACGCCAGCGACTGCTGCCGGCGGCGGTTGACCTGCATCGGCACCTGGTAGTTGGCGCCGCCCACGCGCTTGGAGCGCACCTCGACGCGCGGCTTGACGTTGTCCAGCGCCTGACGGAAGACCTCGATCGCCGTCGGGTCGCCCTTGGTGCGCTTTTCGATGATGTCCAGCGCATCGTACACCACACGTTGGGCGACGGATTTCTTGCCGTCGCGCATGATGCAGTTGATGAACCGCGAGAGAATCTTGTCGTTGTAACGGGGGTCGCCGCGGAGTTGGTCTTCGGCGGCGGTGATGCGTCCGGCCATGTGAATCTCCTTGGGGCTCGTCTGTCCCCGGAAAACGCCGGGGACTTTCGTTCACCGCATCGGGCGGCCGGCCCGGTGCGATTACTTGCCGTGGGTTGTCGGGCCGGTCGGTCCGGCCGGGGTCGTCGGGGTCGGGCCGCGCTTCCGTCCAGGACTCGGGGCGCGGCGAAACGTTGCTTATCCCTTGGCGCGTTTCGCGCCGTACTTGCTGCGGCTCTGCCTGCGGCCGTCGACGCCGAGCGTGTCGAGGTTGCCGCGAACAATGTGGTACCGCACGCCCGGCAGGTCGCGGACGCGGCCGCCGCGGACCAGCACGATCGAGTGCTCCTGGAGGTTGTGCCCTTCGCCGGGGATGTACGCGGTCACTTCGTTGCCGTTGGAAAGCCGCACGCGGGCGACCTTGCGGAGCGCCGAGTTGGGTTTCTTAGGCGTGACCGTGCGGACGTTGAGGCACACGCCGCGCTTCTGCGGGGCGGTGTCCAGGTCGCGCACCTTGCTCTTGCGCTTGGGCGTCCGACGCGGGTTTCGAAGCAACTGATTGATCGTGGGCATATCGATTTCCTGCCGGCGAAGTCAAGCCGCGTACTTTAACCATTTGCGACGCCCGAGGCAAGGCCCCACCAAACGGCCGATTCGACCCTGCCGGGGGCAATGTGGCGCTAATCCGGTTGCCCCAAACGCCGATGTATAGGATGAACGACCAGTCCCTAGCACGGCGATTGCTACACGATCAGCCCTGAGGCGGGATAAGATGAATCAACCGGCTCAACGAGCCAGGACCATCGCTGCTTCGCCGGCCGACACGTCGGCCCAGACGGGGGCTGCGCGGTTCGACTACGACGAGGCGTTCTGCCGCAACGTCGGCTGGGTCACCGCCGAGGAGCAGCAGCGGCTGCGCGGGGCCCGCGTGGCGATTGCCGGTCTCGGCGGCGTCGGCGGCCAGCACCTGCTGACCCTCAGCCGACTGGGCATCGCCAATTTCAACATCGCCGATCTGGATACGTTCGAGCTGGCCAACTTCAATCGGCAGGCCGGGGCGGGCATGCATACGCTCGATCGATCCAAGGTCGACGTGATGGCTCAGATGGCGCGGCAGATCAACCCCGAAAGCGATCTGCGCACCTTCGACCGGGGCGTCGGGCTGGACAACGTCGATGCGTTCCTCGACGGCGTGGATGTCTACGTCGATTCGCTGGATTTCTTCGCGGTCGCCGCCCGGCGGCTGGTGTTCGGCAAGTGTGCCGACAAGGGCATCCCCGCATTGACCGCGGCGCCGGTGGGCATGGGCACGGCGTTCCTGGCGTTCCTGCCTGGCCGAATGAGCTTCGAGCAGTACTTTCAACTGGCCGGTTGCGATGAACCCGAGCAGTTGCTGCGATTCCTCGTGGGCCTGGCCCCGGCCGGGCTGCACCGCCGCTACCTCGTGGTGCCCAGCGCGATCGACCTGCCCAACCATCGCGGCCCGTCGACGTCGATCGCGATCGACCTGTGTGCCGGATTCACCGCGGCGCAGGTGCTCAAACTGATCCTCGGCCGCGGCGACGTGCCCGCGGCGCCGACGGTGCTGCAGTTCGACGCCTACCGCAACCGCTGGGTCCGCACCCGCCGCCGCGGCGGCAACCGCCACCCGCTGCAACGCCTGACCCTCGCGATCGCCCGGCGTAAGATGCGCGGGGTGGTGATGGAGAAGGGACAATGAGTTACCAGGTGCGGTCGGTTTCCAAAGATGCCCGTCCGATCGAGCGGATCCTCGATCTGGCGCGCTGGGCCCCCAGTGGCGACAATACGCAACCGTGGCGGTTCGAGATCGTGAACGATCACCACCTGGTCGTCCACGGACACGACACCCGCGACCATGTGGTCTATGACCTCGATGGCCGCGCCAGTCAATTGGCCATCGGTGGCCTGCTTGAGACGATCGACATCGCCGCGTCCAGCGAGGGATTCGAGACGACGATTCAGCGTCGAACCGAGCTGCCTGAAACTCAGCCGACGTATGACGTCGAACTGATCGGCGCGGGCCGAGCGCCCCATCCGCTGCTGCCGCACATCACCGGGCGTGTCACGCAACGTCGGCCGATGAAGACCGAGCCGTTGACCGATGCGCAGCGCACCGCGCTGGAGCAATCGGTCGGTGACGGCTACACGGTACTGTGGAAACAAACCAAGGCCGAGCGGCGCGCGGTGGCCAAGCTCCTTTTCACAAGTGCGTGGATTCGCCTGACGATCCGCGAGGCCTTCGACGTGCACCGGAAGGTGATCGAGTGGGACGCGCGCTACAGCGAGGATCGCATTCCCGATCAGGCCGTCGGACTTGACCCGGCGGCGCTACGACTGATGCGCTGGGCCATGGGCAGTTTCGCACGGGTGCGCTTCATGAATCGCTACCTGGCGGGGACGCTGCTGCCGCGGGTGCAACTCGATTACCGGCCGGCCATGCGATGCGCGGCCCATTTCCTGATCCTGTCCGAACGGCCGCTGGACACGCTCGATGCCTGGATCGACGCCGGCCGAGCGCTGCAGCGATTCTGGCTTACCGCGACCCAACAGGGCCTGCTGCTTCAACCGGAGATGACGCCGCTGATCTTCAGCCGATACGTCGAGCACGCCACCCGCTTCACCGACGACGACCGGGCGCGGGCGCGGGCCGAGCAG
>CAZUHK010000169.1:0-6307 GCA_964620345.1 uncultured Planctomycetaceae bacterium | reverse complement strand
TGCCCAGATACGCATCGGTCGGCGCGACCGTGCCCGTGGCCTTGGACCAGTAGATGGCTCGACGAATCTCAACCCGCCCTAACGGGGGAAGCTCAATGCGCTGTACGAGGCCGTGACGCCGCAGGTCGTGAGCATCTGCACCTGGCCGCACCTGCATCACGATCAGGTGATCGAGGCGGCCGATCGCGGGGTGCAAGGCATTATCCGCGAAAAGCCGCTTGCGCTCGATGGTTTACAGGTTTCGGCCATGACCGGGCATTGTCAGGCGAAGGGCGTGAAGCTCACCGTCGCCCATCAACGCGCATACGACCCGCTTTCATCACGCTGCGAAAGTTGCTGCACGACGGCGTGGTCGGCGATCAATGGGTCGCCGAGTTTCGCGTCGGCGACGGCTGGGACATGCTCAGTTGGGCCGTGCATTGGTTCGACATGGCCGGTTGGCTGTTCGACGCGCAGCCGACGAACATCCTTGCCGGCATCGATCATCAAGGCAACCGGCGGTACGGTCATGCGGTCGAGGACAACTCCGTTGTTCTTGCGGAATATCCCGAAGACCGGCAGACGATCTTCGTGACCGGCCCATCGGTCCCGGCCGGTCGTATGGTTCAGATCCGCGGTCGGGACGGCATGATCGCGATCGAAGGCAATCAGGTCTGCATCTGGAATCGGCAGGGCTATCGACAGGTCGAGCCGGACGCTGACGGACCGGCCGGCTTTGCCGGGCTGATCGACGATTTATTCGAGGCGATCGATAAGGATCGCACCACCCGGCTCGACGCGTCGCGCTCGGCGTTGTCCACGTGGACCGCGTGGGCGGCGCACGAATCGGCGCGGACGATGCGGCGAATCGCCATGCCGCCAAGGTTCAAGTACGCCCCGTTGGAACTGGTCCAAGGTCCACCCCGTCGGGTTCGCGACTACGGCCGGGTGATACTGCTGGCCGACGCCCATTACCTCGAACCTGAAACCGGCGCCAGCCCGCGTGAATCCCTGGCCGAGGCGATCCAGGCCATCGGGGCGCAGCATGTGGATGTCTTCCATGCGGACCAGCGGCAGTTGACTTCCAACGACCTGCAAAGCGCCGATCTGCTGGTGGTCTATCACACACAACGCGGCGCCGACGACGGGGCCCGGCAGGCGATCACCGACTGGGTCGAGGCCGGCAGGCCGCTGGTCGTTTGCCACTGTGGCATCGGGGCGTATCCCGAATGGCAACAATGGCGGCAATGGATGGGCCGACACTGGGTGTGGGGCGACGAGGCGCCGTTGAAGCCATCGGGACATCCGCACGAACCATGCGTTTTGAAGGTGCTCGATCCCGAGCGGTTCGATCCGGGTTGGGACGAGGCGTGGCTGCCGCGCGACGAGGTCTATGTGAAACTGCACGATGCATCGGCCGTCCACGAACTGGTCGGCGGTGAGAAGCCGAACGGCTCAACCGAACCGATCGCCTGGCAGACCGTCGATCATCCCAACGTCGTCACCTGGGCGGCGGGGCATCGTCCGGATGTCTGGAGCTTACAGGTCATGCGGGACGGCCTTCGAGCCGCCATTGATGCCGCGCGGGCTTGTCCGTGATCACCCACTCAAGCTCAGCCGTTTCTCGAAGCGATAAACAAAATTCCCTCGTGTGTGGCGGATTTGAATCCGCCGCATGATCTGACGAACGCGGTTCGGGGTGGTTGTGTTCAGTCATCGGTCTCTTATCGGCTGCAGTCGACGTTGTCGTATGCCGGGTAGGTCATGGAAGCCGGCGGCACCGGCCGCTCCTGCCGCGCCGGACAACCGATCGCTCAGGGCAGTCTGCCGCCGACGGCGGCATAAATTCGGTACCACTGCTCGCGGTCAAGCTGCAACGAATCGGCGTGGGCGGCCTGAGCAATCCGTTCCGGCTGCGTGGAGCCGACGATGGGAACAATGCCCGACGGATGCCGCATCAGCCAGGCCAGAGCGACCGCGGCTCGGCCGAAACTCAACTCGCCGGCCACTTCGTCGAGAACACCCACGGCCTTGACCCACTCTCGCGCCAGGGGCCGCGCATACCGGTCCGGTTCGCGACGACTGAGATAGGCCAAATAAGCCAGGCGGTGCAGGAGGACATTCTTGCGCAGCAGCGGGATCTCCGGGGCGGCGAGCGAAAAGCCCTTGCCCGCGGTGTACCGGTCATGCCGGGCGGCCTCGCGTTCCTGCCAGCTTGCGACTCGGGCAGCGACGATGGGCTGCAGTCCGGCGGGATCGGGATGCATGGCCACACCCAAGGCCAGTGCTCGGACCCGCGCCGTGTGGTCGATTTGGCCCGCATCGGGTGGGTGATCGCGTATGGCGCGGGCAAAGCCGGGATGACCCAGGGCGCCGGCAAGCTGCGCCGCAGCGGTGCGGATGTTGGGATCGGTGGTTTGGAGCGTCTGCCCGATCAACTCGTCTGCGTCCTGTGGGGGATGCGCGTGCAGGGCGTCGAGCATGCGCCATCGCAGCGAACGGGGCAGGTTGCTTACGCCGAGCAATTGACGGGCAAGCAGGGTGGATCGCCGGTCGCTCGCTGGGACCCTGAGCAGATCACGGAGTTGCCGGTGCGTTGCTGGAGGTCATTTTTGTCGAGCGTCTGGACCTCGTCGGTGGTCGCGTTGCTGTCGTTGGCCTGGACCGCGCGCCCGTGGATACAAGCTCAGCGCCGGCACACTCTACCCGTTGCTGCACGGCATGGAGCGCGACGGCTACCTGACGTCGAAGCAGGTGAAGAGCGAGGGACGCCAGCGACGCATCTATCGCGCGACACCCCAAGGACGCAGGGCGCTCAAGGCGTGTCGAGCCAAGATCAAGGAACTGTTCCACGAACTGATCGAAGACGAATGACCGAAAGGCGGCGGCGGTATGACGGAAAGCCGGCGGGATGTCGCTTGCAAGACCTGCACGATCCGGCTGGAGCAGTTATGCTATCAGCGGGCGTGGTGGTTCCGTGCATTTCGTGAAGGGCTGGCCACCGGCGTGCGGCTCTTTGCCCTGGTCCATAGCATTCGGCCTGGCGACTACAAGACACGATCCCCGATGTATCACAACTGCCTGCGATTCAAAAAGAACGCCCTGAAGCTCAAGTCCCCGACGTTCCGCTGGCTGGACGGCTACGTCAATCCGGTGTTCAACCGCGTGCGGGATTCGCTGCTGACGCCGGAGGAACTGGAGCAGGCGCGACACCTGGCGTCAGGCCAAGGAGCGGTCGTTCCGTATCGATCTGCGCGGGGATGAACTGAAGGGACTGGATGAAAGCGCGTGAAAGCGGCATGCCGGATGAGGCGATGTGGTCGGGCTTCTTCACGCCCGAGCAGACCCTGGCGAATCTGGGGTTGACCGGGTCGTGTGGCGATGTCGTGGACTTCGGCTGCGGCTACGGCACGTTCAGTATCCCCGCCGCGCAAATGATTCGCGGCACCCCCGGAATGGTCCATGCCTTGGACATCGAGATGGAGATGGTGGAGGCGACGCGGCGCAAGGCCAAGGGGGCCGGATTGAGCAACGTCCGCGCCGAGCGGCGGGACTTCGTGGCTGATGGCACGGGCCTGCAGCATGCCAGCGTCGATTACGCCATGTTGTTCAACATCCTGCACTGCGAGCAGCCGGAGGTGCTGCTGCGGGAAGCATGGCGCATTCTGTCGCCCGGCGGGCGACTTGGCCTCATCCACTGGAACGATGATCCGACCACGCCGCGCGGCCCGTCGATGGACATCCGCCCCAAGCCCGAGCAGTGCCGTGACTGGGCGATGGCCGTGAGCTTTCGACTTGCCGTGCCCGACAAGATCGACCTGCCGCCGTACCACTACGGCTGGGGCATGGAGAAGCGATGAACGACCCGCCGCTGTTCAATCACGCCCTGGATGAGCCGACGGCCTTCGGGCCGGAAGACCTCATCGAAGCGGTACGCGAGCAGCGCGGCAAGGGCAACGGTTCAATTTTGCCGCTGGGCGTGCTGGAGTTCGACGGCGACCTGACCGACACGCTCATCGCCCGTAGCGATGTGCGGCGCCGCACCTGCGGACTCGCCTGCCACGCACCTTGACATTGCCAAGGTCCATCGTGACAATCGTCATTCCGTTGGGTCGCGCCTGTCTTAAAAACGGCGCTGGTAAGCGTTCAAACACGATTGAATCGATAAACCGGAATCTGAACGCTCGCCCGAAGATCCTCTTTCAGCGTTGTTTTCCGCAGCCACTGATTAAAGGTCGTTCGATGGTCGAGCAACGGGATCACATGCAGTGGTGGCGGGAAGCGCGATACGGGATGTTCATGCATTGGGGGCTCTACAGTCAGCTCGCGCGCGGCGAGTGGGTGATGAATCGGGACTGCATCCCCGTGGAGGCGTATGAAAAACTCGCCGACACCTGGTCACCGAAACCGGAGAGCATGCGCAAGTGCGCTCAACTGGCCAAAGCGGCCGGAATGCGATATGCGATTCTGACGGCCAAGCACCACGAGGGCTTTGCGCTCTGGGATTCTGAGCAGACCGATTACAATGCGGTGCGGCGCGGGCCGGGACGCGATCTTGTGGCTGAGTTTGTTCAGGCCTTCCGCGCCCAAGGCCTGCGTATCGGGCTCTACTATTCGCTGATGGACTGGCACCATCCGGATGGCTTGCGCTGCGCGACGGACGCCGCGGCACGGCGGCGCTTCCTCGACTTCACACAGGGGTGCGTGCGCGAGCTTTTGAGCCACTACGGCCCCATCGACATCCTCTTCTACGACGTCCCGATGCCGCTGCCGACTGCAGAATCATGGGAATCGCAGAAGATGAACGACATGGCACGGCGGCTTCAGCCCGGATTGATCATCAATGACCGCTGCAAGCTCCCGGGCGACTACGGAACCCCCGAAGGACGCATCAACGCCCTGGACCGCGACTGGGAACTCGTGCTGACCACCAACGACGGCGAGTGGAGTTGCGGCCACCGCCCGCAAGGCGACTGGATATCGATCCGCAAGATTCTCCACACGCTGCGCGAATGCTGCGGCGACGGCGGGAACATGTGTCTGAACGTGGGTCTGGGGGCGAACGGCGACGTGGACCCCTTGGCCGTGGAACGCCTGCAGACCGTCGGAAAATGGCTGGACATCCATGGTGAAGCGGTCTACGGCCCGATGGAGCGGACGAAGGGGCGTCTGGAGTATTGGGCCAGCCACGGTTTCTGGACACTCAAAGGCAATCACGCCTATCTCTGGAATGTTCGCGGCTATCCGCAGGACGGCCAGATGATCATCGGCGGCTTCCAGACGCCCCCCCGGCGCGTGTCGCTGCTGGGCTGTGATGTGAAATTGTCTGTCGACCGCAGCGGCCTGCAGACCATTGTCAGCAACATCCCGCTGAAAAATCCAGAGCCGATCGCCGGCACGCCCGTCTTCCGCTTTCACTTCGACGAACCGCCCCGCCAGGCGATCGGCTTCTTCCCGCACGCCACCCCACGCCGGCACTGCCTGCGGGGCGACGCAGCCGACGTCGCGGCGTTGGCCAATTCGACAAACGCCGCCTTGCCGACCGATGGGGATCGGGAAACCGGCCATCGCTGAGGTACCTGCTTCTTCGACCGCACCAGACCGCGGCGGATAACCCCAACGCCAAGGTGGTCGGCGGTGAGTTTGAGCTACGTCGCGTCGCCAAACCGACCGAATCGCGACGCCCGCGGCACTCAGACCAGAGCAAACGCAGCGACTTGTCTATTCATGGGCACCCTCGAAAAAGGCCCTGTATTCCCCCCCCCACTTCCTTAAAACAGTCAGGATGTTGCGTGCATTCTCAGGAGTTGTTGTTTACGATCGCTTTACATCACTGCCGCCCCGCGGCTCGATAATGCGAACGCAAAATGACTTTCGCCCATCCGGGCAAGTTTCGGGGCTATTTACATTTACGGTTGTCGATCAACCGTACCAGCTGGCCCCTGGCCGCGACATTGCCGCCCTCATGCCCCGCTTTTCTGCAGCACCGCCGGTGGCGACAACGAAATGCTTCGTCTTTCCATTGGAGCGGTCGTTGCGCGCGTTGCTCGAATCCCGTGGCATCTTGGTCACTTGGCGTTTTGACGTCTTGGCGTCGGTCAGTTTGCGTACAAAGTCATGCCGTCCTGTTTGGTCTCGGCTATGCCGCGCTAGGACCTCTGTGGTGAATAATCCGTGTCAGTGGATCCAGCGCGCGTGCTTCAAGCAGCAAAGGGGGGCGGAACCGAACGCCATCAACATAAGGGGCGAAGATTTATAAGTCGGCGCTGATAAGCGCTTTAGATGCGCTTGCGCGGAAGAAGGCCTCCTGCGATGATGGAGTTGTCAC
>CAZUHK010000168.1:0-6641 GCA_964620345.1 uncultured Planctomycetaceae bacterium | reverse complement strand
CGCGTGCAAAGCAGTCGCTGGACCTCGCGGGCGTAGGCGTACTTGTCGGCCTGGGCGCGCGGGCCGCGCACCGCGGCGCCTTTGGATTGATTGAGCACGCGGAACTGGATGCCCGCGGCGTCGATGGCCCGGCCCATCAGCCCGCCCAGGGCGTCGATCTCGCGGACCATCTGCCCCTTGGCCAGCCCGCCGATCGCGGGGTTGCACGACATCGCGCCGATCTTCGCCGCGCTCATCGTGACCAGCCCGACGCGCCCGCGGGCGCCGCCGGTCGCCTCGAACGCATCGCGCAGCGCATTGGTCGCGGCCCACGCCGCCTCGGCGCCCGCGTGGCCCCCGCCGATCACCAGGATGTCGAAGGTCAGCCGGTCCATTCGGCCAGTTTACGCCGCGGTCGACAACGTTTCGATCTGGGTGATCGCGCGAATGTTCACATAACGCCCGGACGTCGGCCAGCCATCGTCATCAAAGTCCTCGCCGACCATGATCGCAAACTTGGTGACGAAGATGAACGATGGATCTCGCACGTCGATCGTCTTGCCATCCGCCAGGTGAATGCGGAACGGCTGAAACGGCTCCTGGTCGATCAGCTTGCGGATGTCGTTGGGGGCCATGGATCATCTCCGGAACGGACATCTATTATAGCATCGATCTCACCGCGCACGGCCGGGGACGGGTTCGCTCGGGGACACGGCGGACGCTCGCTTGGCCGCGGCGCTAGTTGCCGTTGAGCAGCTCGTCTTCTCGGTGGTCGAGGATGGTGACATCTTCGATCTGGCCTTCGATGGTGACCTTGCCCTCGCCGTCAACGACGCAGACGGGGATCTTGCCCGCGGCCCAGTCGGCCAGGGGCAGCAGGGGCCAGCGGCTGTGGCGGTAGCGGTCGGGCTGGATGGTGATATTCGCCCCGGCCTGGGCCAGGCGATCGATGCGGAGGCGCGGGCCGGCCAGGAAGCAGCCCAACGCCGTGGCCCCGCGCGGGTAGAAGCACAGCTCGTTGCCGATGTAGGTGTCGATGAACCCGAACGACTGATCGCCGGTGTTCGAGAACGTCTGCAGATCCCAGTAGCGGCAATCCAGCGGCGGCACGACGGCGCCGAGGTAGCGGCCGGCCATGTCGCGCCACTGGTTCTGGCTGACCCAGACGTTGGTCGAATCGCCCGAGCTGTGCCCGCAGCCGTAGGGCGTGAGCGTCTCGCGGATGGCGTTGATGATGTCGGTCTGAAGCTTGTCGAGGTCGAACGGGCAGTCGCGGTTGATCATCGCCGGCAGCAGCAGGCCGTTGGCGGTGTAGATCGAGTAATCGTCCCAGCCCTTGAGCACGTCGGTGGCCAGGGGCTTGCCGGTCCACACGTCTTTCACGCCGGTCGCGTCCTTGTCCACGCACACGGCGAAGTGATCGCCCAGCCAGGCCTGCCGCTCGATCTTCGGGCGGGCCAGGCGGGCCTCGTCGCGGCATCGGGTGGCCGCGGGCTCATCACCGGCCGTGCTGAGCAGGTCGGCCGCGGCCAGCAGCGCCGTGACCCGCTTGATCGCCAGGTAGGTCTGCTTGCGCGAGTACTGCACCGCGGGCGAGGCGTCGTCGATCGTGTTGGCCGTGCCCTCGGAGGCAAAGCCCGACTCATCGCGGTCGCTCCAGATCAGGTATTCGGTGAGCTTGCGGACGAAGTCGATGTGCTCGGTCACCGGGCGGGTGTCGCCCGTCCAGTGCGCATAGGCCTGCAGCAGCAGCAGGAAGTTTGAGTTTTCCTCCACGGGCATATCGTGGGGATAGCTCTGGCCGTTGGCCGACAGGCCGCGGCCCATGTCGTGGCTGAGGATGACCCCGCCCGATGGGGCGTGATCCTTGCCGTAGTGAACCCACTGGTCGATCGTCTTGGCCAGCAGCCCCGGCCACATCGCGAAGTACAGCAGCGAGAGGTTGTACTCCACGTCGACCGTCGAGTGGAAGAGGCAGGCGCCTTCCCAGTTGCTGAACCATTCGCCGCCGTCGGCCACATCGGTCCAGAAGGTGTTGGACAGGTAGCTCTGGAAGCCCAGGGCGACCAGGTGGCGGCGGGCCTGCATCAGCGGCGCCTGCTCCAGCAGCTTCTCGAAGCGGCGCGAGTGGTGCAGGTTGTCATCGCGGTGGTCGATGGCGTGGCGCATCACCGCGTCGAGGTCGGCCCAGTGGCGGACGTAGCGGAACTTCGCCGGGGTACTGCGCACCTGCATGATGTCCGCATCGGTGTGCGTGGCCCAGACCAGCCGCCACTTGGTGCCGCTGGACTCTTGGGTCACGGGGATTTCGAGCATCAGCCCCCTGCCTCGCTCGTCGTCGATGGGCGTGGCGCCTTCGTTGAGCGATTGCAGCCGCTCGCACACCGCGGCGCGGGGGGTGCGGTCGTCGGCCTCGTCGCCGGGGGCGGCCCGGCCGTCCTGGGGCGCTTCGTAACCTAGCCGCTCGTACGCCGGGGCCAGGGGCACGTCGTAGTTCAGATCGATCCGCCCTTCGCCCGCGTCGATCCGCGTGTCGGGGCGGGCCAGGCGGATGAACAGCTTGGCCGACTTCACCCGATCGCGCGTCGCGTCGTACAGCCAACGGACCTTGTCAGCCCAGGTCACGCGCAGCTCGACGTAGAAGATCGGCAGGAGGCAAAGCTGCTCGTCCTGCGGGTAGAACGGGGCGTGGAGGTTCAGCTCGAACCGCAGGCCGCGCACCTCGTCATAGCCGCGGAATGTAATCGAGTTGATGCGCTCGAACTGCTCGCAGGCGTACAGCGGCTCGCCGTGCCGGGTGAACGGCAGGACGCGCTCGCGGCCTTCGTCGTCGAGGATGCCCACGGCCAGGTCGAGCGGGCGGTCCAGGAACCGGCCCATCGCCGAGTGCATCACACGCCGTTTGTGCGGCTCGAACAGCAGACCGAACCGGCTGCCCAGCCGAGCCAGCGGCCAAGTCATCAGTTGCATGACGAACACACCTCCAAAACCACGCGAGCCGGCCATTGTGGGCAATGCACGCGGGTTCGTCCAGTGCATCGCGCGGCCGGACCGATAAGAAAAACTTCCGCGACCACTTGACGCCCCCCTCATTGTGGGGCATACTGCATTCACCAGCGGGGGCATCGGGAAGAACAGCGAGAGCAGGGATTCAGAGAGAGCCGGTCCGCATCGCGGGCGCGGCTTTTTTCGTCGCCCCGCGCGGCCAACCGAACCGGGAAAGCGTGAGAGACAGGCGAAGGGAGAGATCGGTCGGAGAGGTGTTCTCCCGACGACCAAGCCGTTCGTCTCTCACGGAGGTTCCCGAAGATGGCCCAAGACACTCGTCACCGGGGGCTGTCGATCTGTGCGATCATCGCCTGCATCACCCTCGCCCCGGCCCTGGCCGCGGGGCAGGACTATCAGATCTGGGACGCCGATCCCTACACCACCTGGGCCGGCTCGGTCACGACCGAAGGCGATTCGGTCATGAACGCCGACGTTGCCCGCAGCATGTTCAACGTGGACGGCTCGGGCATCAAGATCGGCCTGATCAGCGATTCGTTCGACGGCTCGGGCTCCACACCCACCGTGGGCGATCAGATCGCCGCCGGCGACCTGCCGGGCGCGGGCAACCCCAACAACTTCCTCACGCCGGTCAACGTGGTCAAAGATCAGGCGGGCGGCTCCGACGAGGGCCGGGCCATGCTCGAGATCGTCCACGACGTGGCGCCCGGGGCGCAGCTCTTTTTCCACTCGGCGTTCAACAACACCTCCGGCCCGGCGCCCAGCCAGACCATCGCCGATGCGATCGACAACCTCGTGACCCAGGGCGTGGACATCATCGTCGACGACGTGGGCATCCTCACCGCCGCGCGGTTCCAGGACGGCCCGGCGGCGCAGGCCGTGGACAACGCCAAGGCCGCGGGCGTCGCCTACTTCTCCGCCGCCGGCAACTCGGCCAACAACGCCACCCGCACCAACTTCGACTCAACCGTCGGCGGCACCGTCGACTGGGGCAGCGATGATGTGCTGGAGATGAACTTCTCCGGTAGCGGTCGCCTGGTCGTGCAGTGGGTCGAACCGTACGAATCGATCAGCGGCCCGGTCACCAACTCCGCCGACTTCGCGGTCGAAATCATCGACCTCAGTGACAACTCTGTTACCCTCACCATCGACAACAACGACGCGGCCGAAGACCCCTTCGAGTTTGTCGCCATCACCGGCCCTGCCGGACCGCTCGGTGTCCGCGTGCAACACCTGACCGGCGGGACCGGAACCTTCGGCGTGCAACTGTCCGACTTCAACGGCTTTGCCATCACCGACGGCGACGACACCAACAGCCCGACCATCTTCGGCCACCCCGCGGCCGAAGGCGCCGTGGCCGTGGCCGCGCACGACTTTCTCGACCCCGGCCTCGACGATGTCGAGCCGTTCAGCTCCGTCGGCCCGACCGACATCTTCTTCGACGCCGCGGGCAAACTGATGAACGAAACCGAAACCCGCCAGACGCCGCAGATCACCGGACCCGACGGGGTGACCACGACGACCGATGGGTTCGGTACGTTCTTCGGCACCTCCGCCGCGGCGCCGCACATCGCGGCCGTCGCGGCCCTGGTGCTCCAACGCGCCAACGACCTGGGCATCAGCTTGAGCGTCGACGACCTGTACAACCTGCTGTTCGCCTCGACGATCGACATGGAGACCGCGGGGTTCGACAACCTCTCGGGCTTCGGTCGGCTCGACGCCGAGCTCGCCGTGCAGAGCGTGCCCGAGCCCACGCCCCTGGCGATCATCCTGGTAATGTTCGGCCTGGGCGCGCTGACCCGCCGCCGCTACGCCGCGTGACCCGGCGGGCGGTCAACTCCGGTCCACCGGTGAACCCTTGAAAAAACCCCGCGGGTTGGTGCCGCGGGGTTTTCTTTGGAATGTGCTGCAAATCGCCGGCGGCGCTCAGACCGCGGCGAGGACGCCGCTGGCGACGTTGGCCGGGACCGGGCGGTAGTCGCACGGCTCCATGGCGTAGCTGGCGCGGCCCTGGCTCATGCCGCGAAGCTGCGTGGCGTAGCCGAACATCTCGGCCAGCGGGCACTCGGCGGTGATGATGATCGTGTTGCCGCGCTGCTCCTGATCGACGATCAGGCCCCGCCGGCTGTTCAGGTCGCCGGTCACGTTGCCCAGGAAATCCTCGGGCGTGGTGACCACGACCTTCATGATCGGCTCCAGCAGGGTGGGCTTGGCCTTGTTGCAGGCGTCCTTGAACGCCATGGACCCGCAGGTCTCGAACGCCGCCTGCGACGAATCGACCTCGTGGTACGACCCGTCGATCAGCGTGATCTTCACGCCCTGGACCGGGTAACCGGCCAGCACGCCGCTCTTGGCCGCGCTGCGGCAGCCGGACTCGACCGACGGGATGAACTCCCGCGGGACCGCCCCGCCGCTGATCTTGTTCTCAAACGCGATGTCGTCCTTGAACTTCAGCTCGGCCTCGGCGGCCTGCTGTTCGGTGAACGGCTCGGCGGTGATCGTCACATCGGCGAACTGCCCGCGGCCGCCCGACTGCTTCTTGAACACGTGCTTGACTTCGCTGCGGCCCTGGATCGACTCGCGGTAGGCCACGCGCGGCTTGCCCACGTGTACCGGAATCTTCAGGTCGCAGCTGATCTTGGTGCTGGTGATCTCCAGGTGCAGCTCGCCCATGCCCGCTATGACCGTCTCGCCGGTCTCCTCGTTGTACGAAAAGCGGAACGAGGGGTCCTCGCGGCCGATCACCGCCAGGGCGTTGGCCAGCTTGTCGCGGTCGCCGGCGGACTGCGGCTCGATCGACATCGAAATCACCGGATCGGGGAACTCCATCCGCTCGAGCACGATCGGAGCCGCGTCGTCGCAGAGGGTTTCGCCGGTGGATGAGCTCTTCAGGCCGATCAGCGCGACGATGTCGCCGGCCGTGGCCGCTTCCTTGGCGATGCGGTCCTTGGCGTGCATCTCGAAGATGCGGCTGACCACTTCCTTCTTGCCGTTGACGGAGTTGAGCACGCGGCTGCCCTTCTTGAGGGTGCCCGAGTAGATGCGGGTGTAGGTCAGGTCGCCGTGCTGATCGGAGACGACCTTGAACACCAGGGCCGACAGCGGCGCCGACGGGTCGTGGGGCCGGCTGAGAAGCTTCGCGGGGTTCTTCGGATCCGTGCCCTGGACCTCGGGTACTTCCGTGGGCTTGGGCAGGTAGTCGATCACGCCGTCGATCAGCCGCTGCACGCCGATGTACTTCAACGCCGAGCCGCAGAACGTCGGGTAGCACTTGCCCGCCAGCGTGCCCTTGCGCAGCGCGGCGCGGACCTCGTCGGCGGTGATCGTCGATTCATCCTCGATGTACTTTTCCATCAGGTCGTCGTCGAGTTCCGCGGCCTTCTCGACCATGGTGTGATGCCACAGGTCGGCCGTGTCCCTGAGGGAGTCGGGGATGTCGATCTGCTCGACCTTCGAGCCCAGCTCCGAGGCGTCGAACTGGTAGGCCTTCATCTCGACCAGGTCGATGATGCCCAGGAACTCGTGGCCGTGGCCGATGGGATACTGCACGGCGATGGCGTTGGCGCCCAGGCGTTCGCCGATGGAGTTGAAGGAGAAGTCGAAGTCGGCACCGAGCTTGTCCATCTTGTTGATGAAGCAGATGCGCGGCACGCGGT
>CAZUHK010000167.1:0-6646 GCA_964620345.1 uncultured Planctomycetaceae bacterium | reverse complement strand
CGCTGGTGCTGTTCGCGTTCCGCAGCGAAGCGCGCTCGCGGTGGTGGCTCGGCATCTACCTGGCGCTCGCGGCGCTGGGTGTAACGTGCGCGATGTACGTGGGCCTGAACCACGAAGACCTCGCTCGCCGCGCCGGTGCGCCGACGATGCTCGATCTGTGGGTCGCGGGCGCCGGCGTCGCGCTCATCCTCGAGGCCACGCGGCGCAGCGTCTCGCCGGCGCTGTTCTTTATCACGATCGGCTTTTTGGCCTACGCGCTGCTCGGCCACCACCTGCCCGGCGAGTTCGGCCATGCCCGGCTCAACCTGCGGCAGGTGCTCAATCAGCAGTTCTACACCGCCGAGGGCGTGTTCGGCATCCCGATCGCGGTCAGCTCGACGTTCGTGTTCCTGTTCGTGCTGTTCGGCGCGGCGCTGGATCGCAGCGGCGCCGGGCGGTACCTGATCGACCTGGCGTTCGCGACGATGGGTCGCTTCCGCGGCGGGCCGGCCAAGGCCGCGGTGTTCGCCAGCGGCACGATGGGCACGATCAGCGGCTCGTCGATCGCCAACACGGTGACGACCGGCTCGCTGACGATCCCGCTGATGAAGAAGGCCGGCTTCAAGCCGCACGTCGCCGCCGCGGTCGAGGTCGCCGCGAGCACCAACGGCCAACTCGTCCCGCCGGTGATGGGCGCCGCGGCGTTCATCATGGCCGAGTTCACCGACATCCCCTACAGCCGCATCATCATCTCGGCCCTGCTGCCGGCGCTGCTGAGCTATCTGGCGATCTTCACGATGATTCACCTGGAAGCGGTGAAGACCGGCATCAAGCCCAGCGACCGGTCGGACGTGCCGCCGCTGTGGCCGACCGTGCTGCGCGGGCTGCATCTGAACATTCCGCTGATCGCGGTGCTGGTGTTTCTGCTGGTGATGCGCAAGACGCCGACGCTCTCGGCAACACTGGCGATCTGGGTGACGTTCGGCGTGTTCCTGATCGTCTGCATCGTCGCACCGCTGACCGCCTACGGCCTGACGACATTGGTGCAGCGCCCCCCCCAAGCCGAGGCAAAGCGCAGCGCCGCCTCGGGTTCGGCCGGTCCCCTACGCCGGCTCATGCACTTCGCTCACCGCTTCACCCTGGCGCTGCGCGACGGGGCGATGAACATGATCGGCATCGCCTGCGCGTGCGCGTGCTGCGGCATCATCATCGGCGTGGTGAGCCAGACGGGCCTGGGGCTGAAGATCACCAGCATCATCACCAACCTGTCGGGCGGGCACCTGCTGCCGGCGCTTTTGCTGACGGCGCTGGCGTCGATCCTGCTGGGCATTGGGCTGCCGACCACCGCGACGTACATCATCATGGCGTCGCTGACGGCCCCGGCGATTCTGGCGCTGGCCGAGCCGGGCGTGGCCGAGCACACCGTGCCGATGCTGCTGGCGGCGCACCTGTTCGTGTTCTACTACGGCATCCTGGCCGACGACACGCCACCGGTCGGTCTGTGCGCCTACGCCGCGGCGGGCATTGCCGGGTCCGATCCGATCCGCACGGGGCTGACCAGCTTCCGGTTCGATCTGGCGGCGTTCATGCTGCCGCTGATCTTTTTCTTCAATCGTGAACTATTGCTGATCGACGTGACGGCGATGCAGGTCATCTGGGTGTTGCCCGGGGCGATCCTGGCGATGCTCGCGTTCGCCGCGGCGCTGATGGGCCACGCGTTCGGCCCGCTGGCCTGGTGGGCGCGGGGCATGCTGGTCGTCACCGCGTTTTTGCTGATCCACCCCAACGTCTGGCAGACCCTCGCGGGCCTGGGCCTGCTGGCGGTCGTGCTGGTCGCGCAGCGATTGGCCCGCCGCGCCGCCGTGGCCGCTTGAAACTTTTGTCCGGCCGATCTATCAACGATGCCATGAGCCAACCCCAACGCCCACAAGTCGAACCGGCCGACCTGTCCGAGCGCGGCGCAGGCGCCACGTCCGACCGCCGCCTGTTCATGCAGTTCCACGCCTATGGCGAGTGTGACGACACGCCGGCCGTCATCGACACGCTGCGCCTCGCCGGCAGTCGCGCCGTGCTCTACGAAGACGCGAACGATCCGTTCGGGATCGGCGTGGTCACCTGGAGCGAAGCGCCCGACGACTTCATCGGCGAGCACCGCCGGCTGCTTCGCAGCGACCCGTTCCGCACGCTGCTGGCCCGGCCGGAGTTGACGATGTTCGGCCGGACCTACGCCATCGGCTACGAGCGCGACTTGAACCAGACGCTGATCGACCGGCCGCTGGGCCACCTGCTGGCCGACGACTGGCCGTGGGCCGTGTGGTACCCCCTGCGGCGCAAGGGCGGGTTCACCCAACTGCCGCGCGACCAGCAGATGACCATCCTCAAGGAACACGGCACGATCGGCATGCGGTTCGGCGCCACCGGCAAGGTCGGCGACATCCGCCTGGCCTGCCACGGGCTGGACGCGGCGGACAACGACTTCGTCATCGGCCTGCTCGGCGAGGACCTGACGCCGCTGAGCAAGCTCGTCGAAGCCATGCGCGGCACGGTGCAGACCAGCACCTGGCTGCAAAAGCTCGGGCCGTTCTTCGTCGGCAAGAAGGTCTGGCAGGGCGGGGGTTAGCGCTCGGCTCGCGCGCGCACGTCGCGCCAAAGGGCGAGCACATTGAGGATGTCGGCCCACCTATCGAGGTAGTCGAAATCCAACTGCTCGCGGCTGATCCGAATCATCGCGGCGATATCGGTCAGGTGTTTGTCTGAGCCGCCGTCCTTGAAGTAAAGCAGTTTTTTAAGGATGACGTCCTCGGGCGACGCGAAGCGAGCGGTGATGCCGTTGCCGCTCACGCGCCGCGAGGCGCGCTCGAAGCGTCGACGATCGTAGCTGTCCTGTGGCAGCATGAAGTCGATCTTCAGGGAAGTGATCGGGTCGATGATGCTGAACATCGATCGGCTTGCCACCGCGTTGCGAATCGTATGTTCGTCGACGAGGAAGCGGTTCGGGGGAAACGCGGCGAGCAGTTGCTCCACATCCGCGTCGGTATTCAACTGCACGACGACATCGACATCGTTGGTCGTCCGCACACGCCCGTACTCGAAGGACGCAACCGAGCCAGTGATGAAGTAAGGGATGCCCGCCCGCTCCATCACGTCGTCGAGCAAGCCGAGTAGGTCATACACGGACACCGTGGTATCTCCAGATCAATTCCGCGCTGATCTGATCGTCGGTCCAATCCGGATGCGCGCGACGCACGGCCTGCTCGGCCGCCCGGCGCACCTCGCGGACAAGCTCGTCGGCCATCGCCGCCCGCTCGACCGGTGTCTTGGCACGGAGGATTGCGACGACGCGCGGATCCTCATGTTCGATCACCGCCCGTCGTGGCTTGCCATCGATCTTGATGGTGAAAGATTCGGTATCGTGCATGCTGGCATTGTACCGTGTGCCGGCGTTGGGTTAACGGCCGGGATGCCCTTGGTCGTGAAACATCCCTCGCGGGTCTGATCGTTGATCTCGATGGTGAGCGGTGGGGAACGCAGAGCCAGATGCTTCCCGAGCCGACGAAGAGCAGAATCCACCCAGGGTTGTGGCGACTCGCCATCGACAGACCCCATCGAGGCCAGCTACCCTTTCATCGCCGCCGCATCCAGGCCCTGTTGCTCGCACCACTTCACGTACGCGATCGGCGAAATCTCGCTGGGTTTGATCTCGCTGCGGCCTCCCCAGAAGACGTTGGTGTAGCGCAGCTCGACGCCGGCCTCGGCCAGGTGCTGATCGATCGCGGCCTTGTGATCCAGCACGAGCTGCTTGTCGGTGCCGTGGCACACGCCCATGATGTTCACGTGGTTGAACTGCCGGCCGGCCTCGCGCCAGTAGGCGTGGGTCATGCAGATGTGTCGGCCCACCTCGCTGCCCGCGGCAAGCTCCTTGCCCGGCGGCACCGCCCAGTGATACAGCGCGTTGTACCGCGTGACCGCCTTGCCGCCGGTCGTGGGTTTGACGTGCTCGAGGAACGTCGAGAACCGCCCGATCACCCCGCGCGCGTTCAGGTCTTCAGCGATCGCGCAGAACTCATCGAGAGACAGCCCCGCTTCCTCGGCCCGCGCCGCCCATGGGTTGGGCGCGATCTGCTCCGGCTCAAACTCCCGCTTGAGCGCGACCAACACCTGCCAATCCCGATCGCTCAGCTCGACAAGCCGCGTCTGGTAGCTCTCGGCCGGCCCATCGGTGCGGGCGCCGGGCGCGAGGTTCTGTCGGCGGACGTGGCCCACGCCCAGCTTGAACACGCGCCGGGCCGGCATCGTGCGATACGCCGCGGCCCCGGTCCGGCGGCAAAGGTGCTCGCAGTGGCGGTCCATCGAATAGCCCTGGGGCACCTTCAGCGTGGTCCACAGCTTGTATTGCGAGCCGGCCGTCTGGGCATCGGTCGAACGCAGCACGACGTGGCCGGTGAACGGGTCGTTTGCGTACATCCAGTCGAACGCATCGTGGAGCCGATCGGCCGGCACCTGCCAGGCGACCAGCGCGCCTTTGGCGAGGTTGGTCGCCAGCAGCGTCTGGCGCACGCGGCGGATCGTCCCGGCCCGCAGCATCGCGGCGATGCGCTCGATCACCGCCGCTTCATCGACACCCGCCCGCTCGGCGATCGCGGCGAACGGCTCACGAACGAAGCCGGCGATCTGATCTTCGCTGACCGAAAGGATGCGGCGGTTGATGCGATCGTCGATGGTGGTGGGAATCGTCTCAGGCATGGCTCGCCTCAACGCCGAAGTTGTTGGCGTAAAGCTCGGCGACGCGGGCCAGCTCCTCGTCGGTCAGGTCCGGCACGTCGCTGGTCGCGGCAAACTCTTCGAGAAAATCTTCGTCGTACACGTTGGGCAACGCGCTACACATCAGCGGCTCATGCAGCACGAACTTCAGCGCCGCCTGGGCGATCGTGCGCGACCCGTCGGCGGTGAGGAAGTCGAGCTGCTCGACCTTTTTCAGCCCAGCGGGCAGCCAATGGGCCGGGCGGTGCGAGCGGTGGTCCCACCGAGGGAACGTCGTGTCGGCCGTAAGGTTGCCTTCGAGCAGGCCCGAGCTGTGGGGCACGCGGCACATCATGCCCACCCGGTGCTCGCGGCAGGCCGGAGCGATCCCGGCAAAGCACGGCTGCTCGAGCAGGTTGTAAATCATCTGCACGCTGTGGTACCCGCGCCGCGCCGCGGCGATGCCTTCATCGCACTGGCGATCGGGGTCGATCTTCGGCCCCAGCGACACGCCGTACGCGCGAATCTTCCCCGCGTCGCGCAGGCGGTCGAGCGTATCGATGATCGCATCATCGTCGATCTGCTCGATGCGCGGGTTGTGGGCTTCGTACAGGTCGATCCGATCGGTGCCCAACCGCTTCAGCGACGCCTCGCACTGGCGGCGGATGCCCGCGGGGCTGTAGTCCTGCCGGCGTTCGCGGTGGCCGGGCCGGCCCTCATCATCGGACAGGTCGTAGCCGTACTTGGTCACGAGCACCAGCTCGTCGCGCCGGTCGCCGAGCGTGTCGCGGACGATCGTCTCGCCCAGGCCGTCGCCGTAGGTCGGGGCGGTGTTGATGTGGTTGATGCCCAGCTCCACGGCCTTGCGCAGCAGGCGTCGGCGGGCCTGGGCGTCGGTCACGCCCCACCAGTCGGTGGAGACGGTCCACACGCCAAAGCCCACTTCGCTGACGGAAAGATCGGTGCCGGGGAAGGTGCGGTATCGCATGAGTGAATCGGTCCTGTGAGGCGGGTGAGGCGAATCGGCGCTTTGGATTGTAAGGCCGCGCGTCCGCGGGTGCCGAGTCAGCCCACCGTCGCGGGCGCGCGGCGCTCGTCGGCTTGGGCGCTTGCCGCGGTCGTGCGCTGCCGGTCGCCCAAGGTCGGGTCGGTCGCCGGGGGCATGAGCGGCGTCTTGAGCAGCCGGGTCATCCACGCGGCCAGCGCCGCGACCATCGCCAGCAGCGCCGCGCCGGTTGACTGGTGCAGCGTGGTGATCACCGCGTCGATCGGCGAGCCGGTCGCGTCCGATCCGACCGTGACCACCGCGGTATGATTCGCATCGCGGGCGATCAGCGCCGCCACGCCCAGCGTGAGCTGCGCCACCAGCAGCACGAGCACCGCGATGCCCAGCTTCCGCAGCACGGCGAACCGCTCGCCCCGCACCGCCCAGGCCCGCACGCCCGCGGCCATCACCAGCACCGTCACCACCACGGCCATGGTGATGTGCAACAGCAGCCCCGCGCCTTGCTTGCGCAGGTACACGCCGATCGCCAGTTGCACCACCAGCACCGCCGCCGCCAGCACGCCGGCCACGCGGTCGGTCGACGCCGCCGCATCGGTCTGCACGATCGAACAATCCCGCCAGGTGCGCGACTGCGTCGCGGCCAGCACCGCCAGGCCCGCGAGGATGATCTGCCCCATCGTGCCGTGGATCAAAACGTACGCCAGCGTCGGCGCCGCGATGAAGCTGCCGTCGGCCCGTTGCACCACCTCGTCGGCCGCCATCGTCGCGGCCGCGGCCGGGTCGACCGCCGTCACCCACAGCCCGCCCAGCACGCCCTGCACGCACACCCCCACGAACAGCGCCGCGCCCAGCAGCCGCACGCGCCACCGCCGATCCGCCCGCCACAGCATCCAGGCGCCCAGCCCATAAACGGCGACCATG
>CAZUHK010000166.1:0-6691 GCA_964620345.1 uncultured Planctomycetaceae bacterium | reverse complement strand
AGGCCGAAGTAGCGGTCGGTCTGCACCATCTGCCGGGCGGCACGCTGCGGGTCGGTGGGGGCCATGGGGGCATGATAACCGGTCGGCACCGCGGCGAAACCCGGCGGTGGGGCCGGTGCGAAGGGCGGCGAGCAAAAAATCTCAACTTTTCTGGACAACTTGGGTTGACAATCTCTGAACCGCGCCGATAATGAGGATGAATTGGTTATCTTTGACATCCGAACACTGTGGCATGTTCTGCCTCGGGCCGGACACGACCGGCCGACGCGATCAGACGTGCGGCACCCGACCTCGGGCTCCAGATATGAGGCGATGGAACCCGAAGCGCCCAACGGCACGACCCGCGGACGCACCCGCATGGGGCCAACTTCTACACTTGCACATCTCCCGACATCGGCCCAACTGATCCCCGGCAACCGTCGTTGCGGCAAGGGCTCGAGCTCCCGCGAGCTTTGTCCGGTGGCGGCGACTCCCGCGCCGCCTCGTCCGCCGAGGCAGAGCATGACCACGTTAACTGACTAGGTGCCGGGCCGTCTCTATTGGAAATCGGGTGTGGGGTGAGGCGGCCCAAGGGGTCGGTGAGATGGCAACGGTTGTCTTCCTCACCGGCCCTCTTTTTGCACACACACGCCGATGCCGGCGAACGCAGACACCGCGGCCGTCAGGGAATCCATGAACAGACTCCTGGACACCGGGCTTGGTCCCGCCAGGACACCATCACGACCCTGACCTTCCCGCCGGCCCGTCTGCATGCCGGGCGTCGGCGTTTTTTTTCGCGCGGCCCGCCGCCGGCGCGCGTGCCGCGCGACCGGCCCGGAGCGTTCGCGTCGGCTCCCGCGTCGCTTTATGATGAACAGATGCTCAAACCATTCACGCTGATCACACTGATCGTGTGCGTGCTCGGCCCGGTCGCCCCGGCGTCGGCCCAGGACGACGGCACGGCCGAGAAGACCGTCGAGCAAGCCGTCTGGCTTTTGCAGAAGTCCACGCTCGTCCACCGCAACGGCATGCACAACATCCTCCTGCGCGCCCTGCGGCAGATGGGCGACCCGCGCCTCGAACCGTTGTTCGGCGAGCTGGTCCAGCGAAGCCACCCGGGGCTGAAGATTCACGGCATCCTGGGTATGGCCGAGATCGACGATCCGCCCAAGCTCGACCTGGCGCTCGTGGCGGACATCAACAGCACCGCGGTGCAGGCGCAACTGGTCAGCGCCGCGATCGACAGCGAGTTGCTCACCGACGCCGATGCCAGGCAACTGGCCAGTTGGCCCACGCTCGATCCGGCGGTGCGCGTGCTGGTCACCAGCCAGCTCGTCGCGGCCAAGCAGGACGTGGACCCGGTCCTGCTCGACGAGGCGATGAAGTCGGACAACGCGGCCCTGCGCGCCATGGCGGCGTTGCTCAAGGCCCAGACCGGCGACGCCGCGGCCATGCAGCACCTCCAGGCCACCGACGCCCAGGCCGGTGTCGAACGAGACAGCGTCCGCGCCCTGCTGCTGCAGACGGCGATGCGATACGACTTCGCCGTGGTCGGCCCGTGGGCGATGAAGATGCTCAACGAGGACGACATGAACCGCTCGATCGCCTACCAGGCGTTGCGGGCGGCGCTGATGTTCGACGCCCCGGGCGCGGTGAACACTTGGATGCACCGCTTCGACACCGCCGGGGGCGAGGCCGAGCGGCTCCGCTTGGCCGTGCTGGCCCTGGACATCGCCGACCGGCTGGACCCGCGGATTTTCCAGCCGATGCTCAGCCACGAAGACAACCTGTTGCAGCAGATCGGCAAGGTCGGCACGGCGATCGCCAACGGCCGGCCCGCCGCCGAGGCCGTGGCTGAACTGGTGCGGATGAACAACGTGCTGGCCAGCCGATGGGCGGCCCAGCACGCGCTGGATCTGGCCGCCGAGGCGCCCGAACGGGCCCGGCCGATGCTGATCGCGATCATCGAGGTGGCCGACGATGACAAGCTCATCGCCGCGGCGCCCGACACCAAGCCACGTTTCACCGCGCAGCGGCTGGAGCACGCGGTCGCCGCGGTACAGAAGCTGCACGAGCACGATCCGCAGGGCCCCACAATGCTTTCGTCGATGATTCGCAAGGCACCGGTGCTGCTGCAGGAGGCGATGCTCATGGGCTTGATCCGCTCCGATGGCGAGTCGCCCGATGCCGTGGTCGAGGGCATGAGCGAGTTCAAATCGACCGCGGCGGGCGCGATGGCGACGCTGCTGCGGGCCAAGCACGCGGCGTCGCTGACCGACGCGCAGCGCGAAGAACTGTCGCTGATCGTGCGCGGCGGAGCGCAGCTCCGCGAGCCGCTGCGAATTCAGGCCGCCTGGACCTACCTCAAGCTCACCCAGCAAGATCGCGTGGCGCTGGCCAAGGTGCTCGGCGGCGGGCTGCCGGCCAAGCCATAGTCGGGGCTGGCTCATTGTCCCCATCGTGCTTCGCGCCGGCCGGGGCGCGGGCACCCACCGTTGGAAAGCAAGACGCCCGATGGATCGCGAGATACCTCTTTCTCAGCCGGACATCACCGAAGCCGAGATCGAAGCGGTCGCCGGCGTGCTGCGCAGCGGTCGGCTGACGATCGGCCCCTACCAGGGCCGGTTCGAGGAACTGGTCGCCGAGCGCGCCGGCTGCCGACACGGCGTGGCCGTCTCCTCGGGCACCGCGGGCCTGCACCTGGCGCTGCTCGCCCTGGGCATCAAGCCCGGCGAGGAGGTGATCACCACGCCCTTCAGCTTCATCGCCTCGGCCAACTGCATCCTCCACGCCGGCGCCACTCCCGTCTTCGTCGACATCGATCCGACCACACTGAACATCGACCCGGCCAAGCTCGAAGCCGCCATCACCGACAAGACACGGGCGATCGTGGTGGTCGAGGTGTTCGGCAACGGCAAGGGCATGGATCAGATCGCCCGCGTCGCCGCCCGACACGAGATACCCGTCATCGAGGACTGCTGCGAAGGGCTGGGCGGCGTGTGCAAGCAACGGAAGATCGGTTCGTTCGGCCGCGTCGGCGTGTTCAGCTTCTACCCCAACAAGCAGATCACCACCGGCGAGGGCGGCATGATCGTGACCGATGACGATCGACTCGCCGAGCTGTGTCGCTCGCTGCGCAACCAGGGCCGAGCGCCCGACGACGTGCCCACCGCGCGCGGCACCGGCACCTGGCTCAGCCACCCGCGCCTGGGCTACAACTATCGCCTCAGCGAAATCGCCGCGGCCATCGGCTGCGTGCAGATGCAACGCCTCGACCACATCCTCGAACGCCGCCAGCAGGTCGCCTGCATGTACATCGACCGCCTGCTGGACAACGGCGATGTCATCCTGCCGGCGATCGATCCCGATGTCTACATGAGCTGGTACGTCTTCGTCGTCCGGTTGAGCGATCAGTACGACCAGCAGGCCCGCAACCGCGTGATCGAAGGGATGCGCCGCCACGAGGTGGGCTGCGCCAACTACTTCCCGCCGATCCACCTGCAGCCGTTCTACCGCGAGCGGCTTGGCTATCGCAAGGGCGATTTCCCCGTCGCCGAGTCGGTGAGCCAGCGTACCATCGCGCTGCCGTTCCACAATCACCTGGACGCGACGCAGATCGAGCTGGTCTGCCTGACGCTCAAGGTGATGATCGACCGCGAGAAGCTGCTGCTCGACGCCCGCCGCAAGGCCGAAGGCGACGACGACATGACCGCGCCGCCGCGGCGGGGCTAGGCGGCTCGCGGCTTCGCGCCGCCCTCGCTGGCCGATCAACCGGGTTTGGCCGCGCCGCGCGATTCGCGATCGCGCCGGCTCGACCCGGGCCGCCAGGCGGTGCATGGCGCGGCACCGCGGATGTGACGGCGCGTTATTCGAGCTCGACGCCCAACTGCTTCGCCGCGGCCTGCGCGGTGTTGGCGATGAGCGTGGCGATGGTCATCGGCCCCACGCCGCCGGGCACCGGCGTGATCAGCGACGCCCTGGCCGCACACGATTCGAACTCGCAATCCCCGACGTTGCCCGGGTTGTAGCCGGCGTCCATGACCACCACGCCTTGCTTGAGCCAATCGCCCTTGACAAACTCCGGCCGGCCCACCGCGGCCACGAGGATGTCCGCCCGCCTCACCACGTCCGGCAGATCCTTCGTGCGGGAGTGGCAGATCGTGACCGTCGCGTTTTCGTTCAGCAGCATCGCGGCCATGGGCTTGCCAAGAATCGGCGAGCGGCCGATGACCACGGCCTCGGCGCCCTCGATCCGCACGTCGTACTCGTGCAGCAGCGTCATGATCCCCGCGGGCGTACACGAGCCGAACGTCGGCACGCCCAGGAACATGCGACCCAGGCCCGTGGCGGTCACGCCGACCACGACCTTGCTCACGGGGATCGCCTCGAAGGCCGCTCGTTCGTCCACCTGCTCGGGCACCGGGTGCTGCAACAGTATGCCCGCGATGTCCGGGTCCTCGGCCAGTTCGGTGATCTTGAGCACCAGCTCTTCGGTCTGGGTCGATTCGGGCAGCTCGACGCGGACGGACTTCATCCCCACCGCCTCGCATCGCTTGGCCTTCATCTTCACGTAGGTGGCGCTGGCCGGGTCTTGGCCGACGAGCACGGTGGCCAAAGCGGGCGTGGTGCCCGAGTGGGCCTTGATGGTCTGGACATGCCGTGCGGTGGTTTCCAGCAGCCGCGCGGCCACGGCCTTGCCGTCGATCAGCTTTTCATTGGGGATGTGCATGGCGGAGATTGTAACAGCGTCGGCCCCGCGCGTTGGCCGATCGCGTGAATCTTGCAGCCCCGCGGGCCTCGCCTTAGCATGGCACGAGCCATTGGAAATCGCCGCGACCCACGCCTTCACGGAGCCAACGCCATGACCACCACCGCCGCCCCCGCGGGCATGCTGCACAAGCAGGCCTATGACAACATCGTCGACACCACCTTCAACACGCCCATGGTGCAGTTGAGAAAGATCGTCGATCCCAACGTCGCGACGGTCTGGGTCAAGTGCGAGTTCTTCAATCCCATGGCCAGCGTGAAAGACCGCATCGGCCAGGCGATGATCGAGGCCGGCGAGAAGGCCGGCTTGGTCAACAAGGACACGATGATCATCGAGCCGACCAGCGGCAACACCGGTATCGCGCTGGCGTTCGTGTGTGCGGCCAAGGGCTACAAGCTGACGCTCACGATGCCCGAGAGCATGTCCGTCGAGCGCCGCGCCCTGCTGCGGGCGCTGGGAGCGGAACTCGTGCTCACCCCGGCCGACAAGGGCATGAAGGGCGCGATCGAGAAGGCCGGCGAACTGCTCGAATCCACCGACAACGCCTGGATGCCCCAGCAGTTCGAGAACCCCGCCAACCCCGCGATCCACGAATCGACCACCGGCCCGGAGATCTGGGAAGCGGCCGGCGGCAAGGTCGATGCGATCGTCGCGGGCGTGGGCACCGGCGGCACGATCACCGGCGTGACCCGATTCATCCGCCAGCACAACACCGACTTCCACGCCTTCGCCGTCGAACCCGAGCACAGCCCCGTCATCTCCGGCGGCGATCCGGGCCCGCACAAAATCCAGGGCATCGGTGCCGGGTTCATCCCCAAAAACTGCGACACCAGCTTGCTCAACGGCGTGGTGACCGTCACCAACGACGAGGCCTTCGAAATGGGCCGACGGCTCGCGAAGGAAGAGGGCATCTTCGGCGGCATCTCCACCGGCGGCAACGTCGCGGCCACGATCAAGGCCATCGAAAAGTTCAACCTCCAGGGCAAGCGCATCGTCACCATCGGTTGCAGCTTCGGCGAACGCTACCTGTCCACCCCGATGTTCGAGGGCCTGGCCTCGTAAGCACCTCCAGGCGGTGCCCCAAAGCTGATCCACGCCCCGCGGTCGCCCGCGTGTCGGCCGTTTCGCATCGGTCTTGCCGCCGACCGGCTGCCGATCGCGCGCCGCGATGTCGCGTGACCGCCCCCCGGGGGGGCCTGCCCCCTCGACGACACCTAAGTTATTCACCAGCGGTTGTTTAGCGCCTGTCCACCCCCGTGCCCGCCCCGTGACCGCCCGGTCACGGGCGACCTGTCGCGCGTCGAAATGGGTTTGTCTGTCAATCATCGTGAGCATCCGGTCGGCTTGCGGTCACCGCGTGCGCCTTTAGAGCAATCGGCGTCATCTTTCTGCACCCTCTCACTCGTAGGCAGAGGGCCGGGGTGAGGGTCGGGGCTGCGAATCTCTGGAAACGTTTCTTCGCCGGACGAGGATCGACGCCCCACCCCCATCCCCGCCTTCCCCCTGGGAGGGGGATGGGGCAGAAAAGTCATACCCGCTGCGCTAAAGAAGCGCACCCCCATAAAGGGCCGGCGCACCGCGCCGGCGCGCACGGTCGCTTCGTTCGGCGAGGCCCCAAATGTGCAACTCCCTTTGAGCGAACGCGTAAGAAAATCTTCACCGCGCACGAGTCCGTCGCGTCTTACCACCACCGTCGCGCGCCCCGTCTGGCCTACGCGGCGGCGGCGCCGGATTGACTGTTCGCCATCAATCGTCACCGTGACCCGCCCGGCTACCGATCCTCTCGCCTTGTGAATCAGAACCTTGGTCTGCGAGGCCTTGGCGTAGCAGACTCTCAGCCCCTCACCGCCGAGAGGCGGCACGGGTTGACAACGTCGTCCGACGCGGGGTGGCGGGTTGTTAAACGCGGGGTATCGAACGGGTAAGGACGCCCGACGGGAAGCC
>CAZUHK010000165.1:0-6729 GCA_964620345.1 uncultured Planctomycetaceae bacterium | reverse complement strand
GGGCGGTGCAGACTTTGATGCTCGGCCCCGAGCACCCGATCCACACCCACCGCCGTGCCGCGACCGCGCACACGCCCGGCGGCACCGGTGCCCTGCGCGTCGCGGCGGACTACCTGCACCAGAACCACCCCGATGCCACGGTCTGGATCAGCGAGCCGACCTGGGCCAACCACCCGAGAATCTTCGACGCCGCGGGCGTGGCGACGCGGACCTATCCCTACTTCGACGCCGCGGAGAACGCACTGGCGTTCGATGCGATGATCGATACGTTCAAGCAGATCCCCGCGGGCGACGTGGTGCTGCTGCACGGCTGCTGCCACAACCCGACGGGCGTCGATCCGTCGGCGCAGCAGTGGGCGCGGATCGCCGAGCTGCTGGCCGAGCGGGAGATCGTGCCCCTGCTGGATTTCGCTTACCAGGGCTTTGGCGATGGGCTGGACGAAGACGCGATCGGTCTGCGGTCGCTGGCCGAACGGCTGCCCGAGATGTTCGTATGCACCAGCTACTCGAAGAACTTCTCGCTCTACAACGAGCGAGTGGGGTCGCTGAGCGTCATCACCGCCGATGCCGACCAGACGCTCGCGGCGATGAGCCACATCAAGGTCGCGATCCGCACGAACTACTCCAATCCTCCGGCCCACGGCGCGGCGATCGTCACCACGATCCTGGCCGATCCACAACTGATCGAGCAGTGGCACCACGAGCTGGCCGCGATGCGCGATCGCATCAACGCGATGCGGCAGATGTTCGCCGACCGGCTGGCCGACAAGCGTGCCCCGCGCGACTTCTCGTTCATCAAGCAGCAGCGCGGCATGTTCAGCTTCTCGGGGTTGACCGGGCAGCAGGTGGTTGCGCTGCGCGAGAAGTTTTCGATCTACATCGTCGGCTCGGGCCGCATCAACGTCGCGGGCATGAGCGAAGACACGATGGACTACCTGTGCGATGCGATCGTGAGCGTGCTGTGAGCGGGTCGCCGATGGCAGGGACGTCAAGCCGCCCAAAGCGTTGATCGTCGTGACCCGGCCGATCGGGGCCCAGGGCGGCGCTTGTCCGGGCCGGTGGGGCGGCTACAATCCTCGCATGATTCACGAAAACATTCAGGCCGACCTCGAACAGTTGCAGGCGCGGATCTTGACCATCCGCGACTCTCTTTAACATCGACCACCGTCGCAGACAGCTCGACGAGCTCGAGCAGCAGATGAACGCGCCCGATTTCTGGAATGACCAGGACAAGGCGCAGAAGGTGGTGGCGCAGCTCAAGGCGACCAAGGCGCTGATCGACCCGGTGCAGACGTTGACCGATACGGTCAACGACCTGGCCGAGTTGTACGAGATGGCCGACGCCGAGGCCGACGCCGACACCATCGTCGAGATCGACCAGCAACTGGCTGAGGCCGAGCGGCAGTACGAGAAGGTCGAGCTGCGCTCGCTGCTGGCGGGCAAGCACGATCACCGCAATTGCTTCCTGTCGATCTACTCCGGCGACGGCGGCACCGAGGCCAACGACTGGGCGGAGATGCTGCTGCGGATGTATCTGTACTACTGTGAGCGCTGCGAGTGGAAGGTCGAGGAGATCGACAAGCACCACGGCGAGGAGGCGGGCATCAGCGACGTGACGCTGCACGTGAAAGGGCCTTACGCCTTCGGGTATCTGAATTGCGAGCGCGGCACGCACCGGCTGGCGCGCGTCAGCCCGTTCAACGCCCAGGGCAAGCGGCAGACCAGCTTCGCCACGGTCGACATCACGCCCGAGTTCGACGAGACCGACATCACCGTCAGCGAGAAGGACTGCGACATCGAGTTCTTCGCGCGCAGCTCCGGCCCGGGCGGGCAGAACGTGAACAAGGTCGCCACCGCCTGCCGCATCATGCACAAGGCCACGGGCATCCAGGTGGTCTGCTCCAATGAGAAAAGCCAGGTGCAGAACAAGAAGATCGCCATGGGCATCCTCCAGGCCAAGCTCGAGCAACGCGAGGAGGAGAAGCGCGAGGCCGAACGCAGCAGCGAGCAGGGCGACCTGAAGATGGGCTGGGGCACGCAGATTCGCAACTATGTCTTGTACGACAACCGCGTCAAGGACACCCGCACCGGTTACGAAGTGGGCAACCCCCAGCGCGTGCTCGACGGCGACCTGGACGGTTTCATCGACGCCGAACTGCGACGGCGCCAGACGCTCAAGCACCAGTCGCCGAAGGGGTAACGAACGGCCCGGTCGTCAAGTCAGTTCGTGGATGATCCACTTCGGATTGCCCAGTGTCCGGCGGGCACGGGTGTCGAAGGTCAGCCAGCGGGCGCCGGTCATTTTCGCGACCGCCGCGTAGGCCGCGTCATATCCGGTCAGGCCTGAGTCGACCAACGGTTGCATCGCTCGACCGATGTCGGCCGACATCGCGACCCGCGCGATCGGCGCGTCCATCAGCCACGTCAAGCCGGTGTTGCACCAGGAGCCGAAGTCCGGGTGCTTGCGGCCCAGCACCGCGAGTACTTCGTAGAAGAACAGCTCCGGCACGACCGCACTGACCGAGCCGCGGAGGATCGCCTCGGCGGCACGACGCGCGCTGGCGCTGTGCTCCTGTTCGAGAAACCAGGCGATCGCGACCGAAGCGTCGAGCACAACGGTCATCGACTGTCCCGCAGGTCGCGCAGGACGCGCATCGGCGAATGGCCACGCCGCGGCTTGACACGGCATTGATCGAGCTGCGACAGACGTTCGCGGACCGCTTGTTCGCTGAGCCGATCGACGAAACGCGCCTCGAAGTCCTCCATGGAGATCAGTGCCGCGACGGGTTTGCGGTCGCGTGTGACCAGCACCGGCTCGCCGCCGGCGTCCAACTGGTTGAGCACGCTGCCCAGCGACTGCCGGATCGTAATGGCATTGATCGATTTCATGCACATCATCCTATACATACTGCTGTACATCGGCCAGATCGCTCCGCGCCGTTTGTGATCCGCGCGGTGACGCCACCGGCAGAGCCGTTTTATGGAATGGGCGGGGGCCCGTTGCCGGTGGTCCGCTCCGCAGGGGGCCGGGGCTATTGCACGCCGTGGCCGGCCAGGTATGCCCGGCAGGCCTCCCGGCCCATGTACTTGCCGAGGATGCGCGGGTCGGTCTGGCGCAGGTCGATCACGATCAGCCCGTCGAGCACGTCGCCGAAGTCCGGGTCGATGTTGAAGCCCAGCAGCTTGGCGTTGAGTCGCAGGTACTGCTTGAGCAGGATCGGCACGCCCTTGGGCTGGCGCTCGATGTCGGCGATCAGGTCGCTGACCTCGTCGATGTCGTTGATGACGACCGAGTCGAAGCCCTTGACGATCTTGCCGCGGCGTCGGCGGCGCATCGGGTGCTTGGGCCGCGCCAGCCGCGCCAGTTGCGGCGCCAACTCGTTGGCCGTCAGAAAGTCCACGATCAGCCGGCGCGACAGGTCGTGGTAGTCGTTGGAGATGCTCACCGGCCCGAACAGGTGCACGTACCGGGGGTTGCGGCAGACGAACGTCGCGATGCCCTTCCACAGGTTCATCAGCGGCGCGTAGCTCTTTTGGTACGGCGGGGCGACGAACGATCGGCCCATCTCCAGCGCGGGGCTGATCTGGCGGATCAGCTTCTCCCCGAAATCGAACAGCGTGCTGGTGTACAGCCCCGCCACGCCTTGGTGCGGCACGATACGGTCGGTCTGGCCCAGGCGGTAGGCCCCGACGAGCTGCCGGTCGGCCCGGTGCCAGATGAAAAGGTGCAGGTAGGTTTCATCGAACCGGTCCAGGTCGATCGGCCTGCCCGTGCCTTCGCCGACGGCGCGGAAGGTGACCTCGCGCAGGCGGCCGAGCTCGCGGAGCATGTGCGGGATCTGCCCGGCCGTGGCGAGGTAAACCGCCTGCTCGCCCGCGGTGACCAGGTGGGCCCCGGCGGGCAGGGCGGCGATCTCGCGTTCGAGCACCTCGGCGGGCTGGGCCGGAACGATCGGCTCGCCGTCGGCCGGGTCGGGCTGGGTCTGCTGGGGCCGCAGCGACAGCTTCGACCGCCGCCTGCGATGCAGCCCCGCGGCCAGCAGGTAGGTCCGCAGGCGCAGGTAATCGGTGAGCCGGCGGTCGTCGCCGAACTCCGCCAGGCGCGACGCGGGGATCGGGTGGCCGATGCGCACCTTGATGGTGCGCTGCTTTTTCTTGAGCAGCTCGCGCGGCAGCATCGCGGTGCGCAGCCGCGGGTGGATCATCCCCAGCAGTTGGAAGACCTGGCTGTTGCGGCCGTGGAAATACAGCGGCACGACCTGCGCGCCGGTTCGGCGGACGATGCGGCCGACCGTATCCGACCATTGGGGGTCGACGATCGCGCGTTGGTGGAAGTTGAAGTGCGCCACTTCGCCGGCGGGGAAGGTCGCCAGGGCGTGGCCGTCCTTGACCCAGCGCATCGCCTCCTTCAGCGGCGCCAGGTTGCGCGTCCGCGCCGATTCGGAGCCGAACGGATCGACACAGATGAGCATGTCGCGCAGCTCTTGAATGCGGCTGAGCAGGTAGTTGACCAGCACCTTGGAGTCGTCAGGCCTGGCGCGGCGAAGGATGGCCATGAGGATCATGCCGTCGACCGCACCGAAGGGGTGGTTGGCCGTGATGACCACCGGGCCGGTCTTGGGGATGCGTTCGAGCTCGGCGGGGTTGATGTCGACCTTGACGTTCATCTGGTCGAGCACTTTTTCGACGAAGTGCCGCGTGTCGTCGGGCCGGCGGTCGGCGTGGGCGCCGTGGTAAATCTCGGTCAGCCGGTGCAGGGCCAGGGCGCGTTCGGCCGCGGGGTTGAACAGGGCCGACAGCGCGCGGCGCGTCAGACCGCGCGTCGCCCGGGGCAGGCGGAAGGGCGTGGGTTGGGTTGTCGGCGAACTGACCATCCGTGGCTGCCCTGTTGCGGTCGGGGGCCGACCGATGCCCCACCGAGCACGTGCCCGGTCGCCTCGCGGTTCGGCGTTGGAGTCAATAATAGTTGCTGGCCGGCTTGCGTCCAGCAAAATCGCCCGGACCCCGCTGGCGGCGCCCGGCGCAAACGTCGGGGTAAAGCCCTTGCATAGCCAAGGTTGCGGGCGTTGCGGTCGGCGCGGCGTTTACTAATTTACCGTGAATTCCGCTGGCATCGATCCCGATGCTGGCCTTACAATACGCTGATTGAACCCGGGCCGGCCGAGGTGGGTTGACGTAACAGTACCCCCGGCCGGCGGAACGAACTTACCGACCTTCCCGTCCATCTCCCGCACGGAGGCCCGATGGCGCGGCACGAAGGCGATCGAGAGCATGCACCGATGAAGACGGACCCGCGCTTTACCCAATCGGCGGGGCGGGAGATTTACACCGGCAACGAGCTGTTGCTCAAAGGCGCCTTGGAAACCGAGGGCGGCGTCCACCTGTTGACCGGCTACCCCGGTTCGCCGCTGGCCGGATTCTTCGACGCCTTCCAGTCCGCCGCGGGCCTGCTCTGCGAGCGCGGCATCGCCGCCAAGCTCGCGGCCAACGAGGCCCTGTCGGTCGCCATGGTCAACGGCGCCCAGATGACCGGGTGCCGATGCGTTGTCGCGTTCAAGAGCGTCGGCGTTCACGTGGCCGCCGACGCGCTGGCCCTGGGCGTGCTCGCCGGCACCAAGGGCGACGGCGGGGTGCTGGTCGTCTGCGGTGACGACCCCTGGTCCGACTCCACCCAGGTGCCGGTCGACAGTCGCTTCATTGCCGAGCACCTGCGCATGCCGATGCTCGAGCCGTCCGGCCCGCAGGAAGTGAAGGACTGGGTCGACGTCTCTTTCAAGCTCGGCAAGGCCGGGCAGATCTACATCGGCTACATGATGACCGTCGCCCTGGCCGACGGCGGCGGGACGGTCGAACTCAAGACGAATCAATACCCTTCGCTCAATTCGCATCAGCAGGCGGTGTTGAACTACGAGAAGGACATCAAGCCGCACCTGGACCAGTTCGTGCTGCTGCCGCCGCGAAGCTGGATCCGCGAGATCGGCATGGCCCAGCGCCACGCGAAGGTGATCGCCGAAGCGCGGAAGCTGGGGGTCAATCGCATCCTGCACAAGCCGCAGAAGGATGAGCGCGTACCGCTGGGCTTCGTCGCCCCGGGCACCGGCTACGCCTACCTGCAGCAGTCGCTGGAGGAGATGGGCCTGAGCGGGCGGTTCCCGATCCTCAAGATCGGCCTGAGCTACCCGCTGGACGAGCAACTGGTCAGCGAGTTCGCCCGCCACTGCCACGAGTTGATCGTCGTCGAAGAGCGGCGCGGCTTCGTCGAGCGGCAGGTGCAGGCGATCCTCGGCCCGCAGGTCGCCGCCGGGGAACTGCGCACCAGGGTCTGGGGCAAGAAGTTCCCCAAGGGCCTGCCGGGCATCCCCGACACGCGCGGCCTGCACCCCTCGCTGCTGATCGAGCGCCTGGTGCCGCTGATCAAGGACCACCCCACGCTGCCGCTGGAGCTGACCAACGGCCGGCTCACCGCGGAACTGGCGCGCATCGACCGGGCCAGCCGCGGCGAGGTCAACATCCCCATCCGCACGCCCACCTTCTGCCCCGGCTGCCCCCACCGCGATTCGTCCAACGTCCTGCTGGAGCTGCGCAAGGACCTGATGGACCCGGAATACATGCGGCGCGAGCACAAGCGCCCGCCGGTCGACCTGGTCTGCCACGGCGATACCGGCTGTTACACCATGCTCATGTTCGAGCCCAACACGCCGCTGATGCACAACTACTCGGGCATGGGCC
>CAZUHK010000164.1:0-6782 GCA_964620345.1 uncultured Planctomycetaceae bacterium | reverse complement strand
CGTACCTGATTTCATGATGGCTTGTCCTTCTTTGTCAGTCCTGTGGCGGAGATTCACCCGACGCCAGCTTGCTGAGCGGCCGGGCTCGATATTCTGCGCGAATTGCATCGTGTTTCCCCTCGCATCGTGTTCGAACATGTCTTTCTCCTGTCAAGGTGGTTGTTCCGGTCGGCCCGTACGTGGGCTGCCGGGGTTACGCGTCAACGTTTACGGCTTCAATATACACCATGAAATCGGCGTGGCAATAATAAAATCGCGGGCCGATGTGGTAAAATTACGACAGTCGACTCCGTCCCGGACAAAGGCGGTCGCCCTTGATGAGCCAGACCGTGCAGGAAGTGAACGCTCCGCCCCCGCCGCCCGTGCGGCGGGTGGTGGTGGCGCTGGACACGTCGATCCACTACGGCCGGGGCGTGATCGGGGGGATCAATGATTACGCGATGGAGGCGGGCAACTGGTCGCTGAGTCTGCGGACGCGCCGGCCTCCCCGGGCGGAGGATGTCGAACAGTTCGCCGAGGCCCAGGGCGTGATCCTGCAATGCGAGGCGGGGATGGAGGCGGCGTTGTGCGCGATGCCGATCCCGCTGGTGAACGTCACGGCCCACAAGATGCCCGAGCGACTGCCGACGTGCTGTACGGATCAGCAACGGATCGGGGAGCTGGCGGCGGCGCACCTGCTGGAGCGGGGGTTCGTCCGCCTGGCCGCGCTGGCGGACGCTGAGCATGAGGGATCGCAGCGGCGCTGCGCGGCGTTCGTCACGTCGGCCGAGGCGGCGGGGCACGGCTGCGGGCGGGTCAACGCGCAACAGCGCCGACGCTGGCTGGCCGAGTGGCTGGCCGACCAGTCCCCGCCGATGGGCGTCTTCTGCTTCACCGACGGCTTGGCGCGGGAGTTGGCGGAGGTGGGGTGGGAACTGGGCTGGTCGATCCCCGACGACCTGGCGATCGTGGGCGTGGACAACGATCCGCTTTCGTGCGCGATCGGCCATGTGACGCTGTCGAGTGTGGCCACGCCCCTGCGGAAAATCGGGTACGAGGCGGCGGCGCAACTCGACCGCTGGATGGATCAGGGGCGGACCGCCGCCGAGCTTCCGGCGATGCAGCGGCGGATCGAGCCGACCGGCGTGATCGTGCGGCGCAGCAGCGATGCGTGGATCACCGGCGACCGGCTGACCGCGGCGGTGCTCGGCTACATCCGGGAGAACGTGCATCGAATGTTCCTGATCGACGACATCGCCGCGGCCATGGGCGTCAATCGTCGGCGGATGGAGCGCCACTTCAGCAAGCAGCTCGGCCACACCATCGGCGCGGCGATCACCCGCGCCCGGATGGAGCGGGCGCAGCACCTGCTGACCGCGTCGAGCGATTCGGTCGCCGACGTCGCCCGCGCCTGCGGATTCAGCTCGGTCAGTTACTTCGGCAAAGTCTTCCGAAGATTCTGCGGGCGCAGCCCCATGGCGTACCGCCGCTTCATCGGCGTCGCGTCGATCTGACGCGAGGGGTTTCTTGCATCGGTCGGCCGAGTCCATTAAGACCTTGCCTCACACCCCCGGCCCCCGGCGAGCGAGACGACATGGCCAAGCCGCCGAACATCATCATCTTCATGACCGACCAGTGGCGCGGGGACTGGACCGGCGCCGCGGGGCATCCTTACGTCAAAACGCCGCGCTTCGACGCGATCGCCGGGGATGGGGTGATCTTCAATCAGACATTCACGACCCACCCGATCTGCGGGCCGGCGCGCGAGAGCTTCTGTACCGGCTGGTACCCGCACACGCGCGGCCATCGCAGCCAGGAACACCTGATCCGCCAGGACGAGCCGCACCTGTTCCAGTACCTCAAGGACGCCGGCTACCACATCGCCTGGGGCGGCAAGAACGACATGCTCGAAGCGGAGCTGGTCGAGCGGACGGTCGACACGCGATTGCCCACGAGCCAGCCCGCCACCATCTGGGGCGAGAACCCGTATGACATGGGCGACAACCGGGCGTATTCGTTCTACTTCGGGGCGATCGAGGGCGACGCCGAGCGCCATCGCGACGTGCAGGTGACGCGGGCGGCCCAGCGGTTTCTGCGGGAAGCGCCGCCCGAGCCGTTCTGCCTCTGGGTCAACCTGACGTTCCCCCACCCGCCTTACGCCGCGCCCGAGCCGTGGGCGAGCATGTACGGCGTCGACGATGTCGACGATCCGATCACGGTCGATTACGCGGGGAAGCCCCGGTATCTCGCGCAGATCAACCGCCACGCGCGCCTCGACCGCTGCTCGGCCGAGCACCTGCGGAAAGTGCGGGCGATGTACGCGGGCATGATCACCATGGTCGACGAGCTGTTCGGCGACCTGGTCGAGACGATGCACGAGCAGAAGCTCGGCGACGCGACGGCGGTGTTCTGTCTGTCCGACCACGGCAACTACGCCGGGGACTACGGCTGCCCGGAGAAGTGGCACACGGCGGTGCATGATGCGATCGGCCGGGTGCCGCTGGGCGCGCGCCTGCCCGGCGGCGAAGGCAAGGCCGGCGTGAGCGAGGCGCTGACGCAGCACATCGACGTCTTCGCGACGATCCTCGAGCTCGCCGGCGTCAAACCCGACTGGCCGCACTTCGGCCGGTCGCTGCTGCCGGTGATGCGGGGCGAAGCCGACGCGCTGCGCGACGCGGTGTTCATCGACTGCGGGGCGAATTTGCCGCACGAGCTGCCCTGGGCGATCGCGCGGATGCAGATGCCGCGGATGCCCGTGGACAATCCGTACTACCCGTTCTATCGGACGTTCACCGAGTGCCCCGCCGCGGCGAGCCGCACGATCATGGTGCGCGAGCATCGCTGGAAATACGTCTGGCGACAGGCGGATGTCGATGAACTGTACGACCTCGAAGCCGACCCGCGCGAGACGCGGAACCTGCTGACCGCCGACGGCGGCGCGCGGGCCGATCCAGCCGTGGTGGGCCGGCTGCGCGAGCGGATGCTGCGCTGGTCGATCGAGACCGGCGACGTCATGCCCGTCGGCATCCACCGGGAGGCGTATCCGTGAACCACGACGTTTCGCACCTGCCGGTGTTGACCGAACAACCCTGGATTCCCGTGCCGGATGAAGGGTGGACGCCGGCCGCGGCGACGGCGGGCAATCCGCACGTATGCATGCTCAACGGCACGTGGGATTTCGCCATCGCCGCGCGCGACACGGCGCGCGGCTGGCGCGACCTCGACGGCCGATGGTGGCGCTGGGATCCGAACGAACAGGCGCTCAAGCCCCACGACGAGGACCGGGCGCGCGGCCTCGACGCGACGTTCATGAACGCCGAGCCCGGCGAAGCGGACTGGCAACCCATTCCGGTGCCGGACCATTGGGAGCCGCACGGCTTCTCCAACCACGTCTTCGCCCACATGAGTCTGGACCGCGACGACGTGGTCGGCTACTACCGCCGGCGCGTCGAGCTGCCGGACGGCTGGCGCGGCGCAGAGCGGGGTGCAGCCCGGATCATCCTTCAAGCCGAGGGCATCGCCGCCTCGGCCGAGGTATGGATCAACGAACAATTCGCCGGCTACCACGACGGCGGCTTCGTGCCGTTCCAACTCGACGTGACGGACCTGCTGCGCGAGGGCGAAAACCTGATCGCGATCCGCGTGGTCAAGGCCGACCTCTCGACCGTGCACGACAACGCCGGCCAGTGGATGCTCAGCGGCATCTGGCGCGACCTGTTCCTGTTCGGCGTCGGCCAAGCGCACGTGCGCGACTTTCATGTCGAGCCGGACTTCGACCCCCAGACGCGCGAGGGTCGGCTTCACCTGACGCTCAGCGCCAGCGTGCCTGACGCGGAGGTGGAGGCGGTCCTGCTGCCGTGGGAAGAAGACCCACCGATCGCTTCGACGCGCGTCGCATCGAACGACGGCGTGTCCCGGATCGAGCTGGCGACCGGCGACGTCGCCCCCTGGACGCCCGAGACGCCGAACATGTACCGGTTGGAATGCCGGCTGATCGTCGGGGGCGAAGTGGTCGAACGCGTGCGCGAAGAGGTGGGTTTCCGACGGTTTCACGCCGACGGCGAGCGGTTTCTGATCAACGGTGAGTCTTTTCTGATCCGCGGCGTGACGCGGCACGAGATCACACAGGGCCGGGGCCGGGCACTGAGCACCGCCGACATGGAAGCCGAGATCCGCCTCATGCGCCAGGCCAATGTGACCGGCGTGCGGTCGCATCCCTACCCGTTCGACCCGCGGTTCATCAAACTCTGCGCCCGCCACGGCATCGTCGTCTGCTCGGGCTACTGCCTTTGCGGGTACAACTCCTGGGGCAATCCCTGGCCGATGTCGGAAACACCGACCTATCCGGCCCACGAATCCACCTTCGATGCCGGTTACCGCCATCTGTTTCAGCAGCGCTACAGCTCGTTCGCGCCAAAGATCTACGCGCGGCTGCGAAACTGCACGGCGATCTTCGCCTGGAGCTTGTCCAACGAAAGCGCGATCAGCGAGATCTTCTACCCCGTCGCCCGGTTCCTGCACGAACGCGAGCGGGGTCGGTTCATCATCTCCGCCGGCGAATCGAACATGCTGGGGTCGAAATTCTACGACGCCGCGCCGCAGCAGCAGCCGCTCGTCGAGCACATCCGCCGCGACCTGCTCACCGCCGACGCCGAGCATTACCCCGAGCGCGACAGCCCCGAAGCGTTGCGGCGGCGGATTCCGTTGATCCCCGACCGGCCGCGGCCGATCTTCTACACCGAAGCGGCGCACGTGTTCTGCAACCGCGATCACTTCCTGATGGACCCCGGGATTCTCGGCGACACCTGGGGCCGGGGGCTGAAGGACTTCTTCGAGGCGATCCGGCAGGTGCCCGGCGTCGGCGGCTACTTCGTCTTCGAATGGTCCGACCAGTCGGTCATGCAGAAAGGCGACCCCGACCAGGACGTCGGCTTCATCAAGCCCTGGCACGGCTACAAAACCTACGTCCAGAACATCAAGGGCATCATCGGTCCCAACCACGAACTCAAGCCAAGCTATCACAGTCTGCGCAAGGCCTACGCCCCCCTGCGATTCGAACATGAAACCGCCGCCGACGGCACGATTCGGCTCCGGGTTCGCAACCAATACCACTTCCGCAACCTGTCGGCGTTGCGGTTGCGACTGGTGTACGTCGGCGACGACGGATCGACGAGCATCACGCGATCGACCGTCCGGGCCGCGCCGGGCCAGACGGCGACGATCGAGTTGTCGGCTTCGGCCGAGCACGTGCGACGGATCGTCGTTGAAGCCCATGATCCCGGTTGGCCCGACCCGATCGCGGAGCACGAGATTGTATTCGGCGACCGGCCCTGGCCCGGCGATCGCGTCCCGACGCAGCCGACCCACCCGGTCGTGCGGGCGGGACAGCCCAGCGGATTGGCCGGCGAAGCGACCCTGGACTTCCTCACGCCGATCCAACCGCTGTGGGGGCTGACCGATCCCCGCCACGGCCAACGCGACATCGGCATGGGTCACATGAAGGTCGGCGAACTGCCGCGCGGCTTCGTCGGCCCCGGCGATGTCGAACGGGTCGAACCGCTCGAACAAACCGACGCTTCCCACGCGACCCGCCACCACTTCAGCAACGCTCGGGGCAGCATCGACTGCGAACTGCGATGGCGCGTCGAAGGGGAGGCCGCCCGCCTCGAACAGACCCTCACCCGCCACGGCGAGCCGGTCTGGTTCACGGGCGCGGGGCTGACCTTCCGCCTCTCGGTGGAATACGACCGGCTGTGTTGGCGACGACGCGCCGGCGCCTGGAATGAGTACCCCGACGATCATCCTGACCGGCTCGCCGGCGAGGTGCAACTCGACCGCGATGAGCATCCGCCGATCAACCCCTTCCGCTGGCCGCCCTGGTCGGCGTTCCCGCATGTCCGCGACGTCGATCGGGCGCTGCTGATCGGCCTGAGGCAACCCGGCCTGCTGTTCATCGCCGACGCCGACCGCCAGCGCCTCGCCGTCCGCACCCGACCCGACGGCGACCGCGACGTCATGCTGCTGTTCGAGCCGAGCTGCAACCTGCCCTGGCACGAGTTCTCGTTCTTCCGCGGCGAAGCGATCCGCGAAACCCTCATGGGCGTTCATCCGATGCGCGACGGCCAGACGTGGCGGCAGACCTGGCGGCTGACGCTGGGCCGGCGCTACGCCCCGGCATGAGCCGGCGTCAGATCGTAATCGAAGCGCACGAGGTGGGGCCGATACGCCTCGTCGCGCTTCAGCGCCAAGCCCCAGGTGATCCCGGGGCCGTCCGCGATGTCCTGCAAGGCCTCGGGGCAAAACACCCCGTTGTCGCGGATGTTGACGTTCACCGGCCCGGCCTCCGCGAATTCGAGCCCGTCGGGCGCATAGAGCATTCTCAATCCACCTGTAGCGTGTAGCCGCGGTGTGTGAAGCAGTTGTAGGCGTCGCTTGCGGTGACCTGATCCAGCACCGACTGCATCGCTTGCCATAGGGCATGACGGGTGCGGCAGGCCAGCGACCGCAGCAATTGTTTGACCTTCGAGAACACCATCTCGATCGGGTTGAAGTCCGGGCTGTAGGGCGGCAGGAAGATCAGCTTGGCCCCGGCACGCTCGATCAACCCACGGGTGCGGGCACGTTTGTGGCTGGACAGGTTATCCATCACCACCACGTCGCCGGGCCGCAGCTCGGGCACGAGCACCTGCTCGACGAACGACTCGAAGATGTCGCCGTTCACCGCGCCGTCGACGACGGTGGAGCATCGGATGCCCTCGATGCCCAGCGCCGCGATCAGCGTCGTGGTCTTCCAATGCCCGTGC
>CAZUHK010000163.1:0-6810 GCA_964620345.1 uncultured Planctomycetaceae bacterium | reverse complement strand
GCGAGCAATCGCCCCGCCTGCCCGGTTGAGTGGCCTTGCTTGCGGGCAGCGGTCGATAGAATGAGCAGCGATGCGACTGGTTCGTGAAGTGGTGCCCAGCATGTTTCACCGGCGGCTGCTGCTGATCGCGGCGGCGGTGGTGTTGACTGTCGGTGCGGTGGGGGCCCAACTGGTGCGGCTGGCGGTGGTGCAGGGCGCCGCGTGGCAGGCCCAGGCCGAGTCGGTGCTGGTCAGCCATCGCCTGCTGCCCACGGTGCGCGGGCGCATCCTCGATCGGCGGGGCAAGGTGCTCGCCGCGGACGTGCCGTGCGACGATGTGAAGGTCCGCTACGACGTGATCGCCGGTCGCTGGGCGTACGAACAGGCCCGGCGCGAGGCGTGGAAAGCCAACCGCGACCGCTGGGGCCGGCTCAGCCAGGCCCGGCGCGAACTGCTCGTCCGCAAGGCCCAGCACGGGTACGACGGCCGGGTCGAGCAACTCTGGCAGGCGATCTGCGAGCACGGCCACATCAGCCGGGAGGAACTCGAAGCCCGCAAGGCCGCGATCGTCCGCCGCGTCGCGATGGTCCAGGCCGCGGTGTGGGAACGCCAGGCCCGGCAGTACACCGCGCGCGAGGGCGAACCGGCCGAGCTGGAAGACATCGCCATCCGCGTCAGCGAGCAGAACGCCTATCACACGCTGCTGGCCGGCGTGGATGGCGAGACCGCGGCCCTGTTCGGCAAGCTCGAACAGCGGCACGAAGGCCTGCGCGTCGAGGCGAGCAAGCGCCGCGCCTACGCCAGGGCGGACTACCAGATCGCGATCGACATGACCACCATGCCCTCGCCGCTGCGGCGGGATGAGCCGATGGTCGTGCCGGTGCGTCAGGCGGGCCATCACATCCTCGGTAAGATGCGCGACGTCTGGGCCGAGGACGTCGACGCGGCCACCGGGGGCCGGCCGTATCGTCGGCCCGATGGCTCGGCCGACCTGAGCGGCTACCTGCCGGGCGATCGGCTTGGGATGAACGGCGTGGAGTGGGCCGAGGAAGACCGCCTGCGCGGCAAGCGCGGCCGCCAGTCCCTGCGTCGCGATACGCAGGAGATTCAGACCACCTTGCCCGAAGCCGGCCGGGACGCGCGCATCACGATCGACATGCAACTGCAGGCCCGCATCCAGGCGGCGCTCGATCCGAGCGTCGGGTTGATGCAGGTGCAGCCGTGGCATAGGAACGAGGACCTGCCGGTCGGCACGCCGCTCAACGGGGCGGTGGTGGTAATGGAGGTCGACTCGGGCCAGATCCTCGCGATGGTCACCAGCCCCGCGGCGCCGCCGGACACGTCCGACGCCCCGGCCGCGTTGCCCGGCTGGCCCAGCGCGATCGACCAGCCGGCGGTGAATCGGCCGCTCAGCGCCGTGTATCCGCCGGGATCGACGCTCAAGCCGATCGTCTACGCCATCGCCGCCGGTCGTCGTGCGTTTGAACACGACCAGCACGTCGAGTGTCGCGGCCACCTGCTCGAAGGCCGGCCCACGATCTATCGCTGCTGGATCTACAAGATGTACCAGCGCGCGCACGGCCTGCTGGGCCCGGTCGAGGCCATCGCGCGAAGCTGCAACATCTATTTCTACACCGCCGGCCAAGTCCTGGGCGCCCGGCGGCTGGTCGAGGGGCTGCACGACTTCGGCTTCGACTCCGCGCCGGGCACCGGGCTGCCGCAGGAATCGGCGGGCATCCTGCCGTACCTGGATCGGCCCAACCCCCCGGGCCGCGGGCTGACCCAGCAGAACGCGATCCTCATCGGCATCGGCCAGGGCCCCATCGCCGTTACCCCTCAGCACGTGGCGACCGCTCACGCGGCGCTGGCCCGCGGCGGCTACTTCCTCAGCCCCGTGCTGATCGAACACCGCCAGGCCAATCAGGAAGCACGCGATCTCGATCTGCCGCCGCGCGTGGTCGACAACGTGCTGCAGGGCATGTGGGAATCGGCCAACGCCGACCACGGCACCGGCCACCACCTCTCGCTCGACACCGGCCGCGAGCCGCTGCTGACCCTCGGCAACGTGACCACCCGCGCCAAGACCGGCACGGCCCAGGCCCCCACGCAGTTCGACGACCTCAATGAGAACGGCCGGCTCGACCAGGGCGAGCCGATCATCCGCGCCGGGTCGCACAGTTGGTATGTCTGCCACGTGCAGCGGCCGGGCGAAAGCCGCGCGGCGTTCGTCATCGTCACGATGGTCGAGTACGGCGGCTCGGGCGGCCGCGTCTCCGGGCCGGTGACCAACCAGGTGCTGCACGCGCTGCGGGCGGAGGGGTACCTTTGAGGACGCCGCGCTGGCTTCAGCCGTTGGTCCTGCCCAACGTCGCCTGGCTGTGCCTGGCCGCCGCGGTCGGGCTGGCGGCCATCGGCATCCTCGCCATCCGCCTGGCCGATCCCGGCCAGGCCGCGCGGCAGATGGTCTTTCTGCCGGTCGCGCTGCTGGCGATGGGCGTCGCCGCCGTGCCGCACCATCGCCGGCTGGTCGACGCGGCCTATCCCGCGTTCGGCCTGACGCTGGTGATGCTGGTGGCGCTGCTGCTGCCGTTCATGCCCGAAAGCTTTGTCCCCGAGCGCAACGGCGCGCGGCGATGGTTCGATCTGGGCGCGTTTCAGATCCAGCCCAGCGAGCTGACCAAGATCGCCTACGTCCTGTCGCTCGCGGCGTACCTGCGCTTCAGGGAAAACTACCGCAGCGTGCGCGGCCTGCTCGCGCCGTTTGTCATCACGATGCTGCCGATCGGCCTGATCGTCGTCGAGCCGGACCTCGGCACCGCGACGTTGTTCATCCCCGTGCTCTTCGCCGTGCTGATCGTCGCCGGGGCGCGGCTCAAGCACATCGCCGTCATCGTGCTGATCGGCCTGATTACCCTGCCGGCGATGTACCCGTTGCTGCGGCCCCATCAACAGCAACGCATCCAGGCCATGGTCGCGCAGCTTCAGGGCGACACGCGCGAGCTGGGTGGCATCCGATTCCAGGGACACAAGGCCCAGACGCTCGTCGGCGCCGGCCGGCTGACCGGCCACGACGCCGAGCACGCGGCCAATCTCGTGCGCTTCAACCGCCTGCCCGAAGCCCAGAACGACATGATCTTCGCCGTCATCTGCACCCGATGGGGCCTGGCCGGTGGGGCGGCGGTGCTTGGGCTGTACGCCCTGTTCACCGCCGGCGGGCTGCTCGTGGCGGCGCTCAACAAGGAACCATTCGCCCGGCTTGTCGCGGTGGGGATCGTCAGCTTCGTCTTCGCCCAGGCGTTTGTGAACATGGGCATGACCGTGGGCATCCTGCCGATCACGGGCATGACCCTGCCGTTCGTCAGCTACGGCGGGTCGTCGCTGGTGGCGAACTTTCTGATGGTGGGCCTGCTGCTCAACGCCGGCGTGCGCCGGCCGATCATCCTCGCCCAGCCGTCGTTCGAGTACGACCAGCCGCGCGATCAGCCGGTGCAGCGGGATCCTCACATGCGCGGCGCGACGCGGGTCTGACATGCCCGAGGCCGGCCGTATCGGACGCCAAGCTTCCTGCTGGCACTGAGCGCCGTCACGGCCGGGCCGATGGTTAAGCCCCCGGCTTTGGCGCGGTCGATGCGGCGCTCTACAATCCCCTGTCTCGTCGTGAGCAAACGTGGGCGGGCCCGGTGCACGGGTGACGCGCGAATCGGGTCAGACCTTGACCGGAGCAGCCCTAAGCGACCGTTGTCCGGTGCCGCCGGTGTCCTGCCCGCCTTTGCCCGCGACGAGGTGGAAGTGCGAAGTCGGTTCGCGGAAGTCGCAAGTGCGTGTCGCCCCGATTCCATGCTTCCGACTTCGCCCTTGCGAGTTGCGACTTCGCCCATGGCCTACACCGTTCTAGCCCGCAAGTACCGCTCGCAGTCGTTCGGCGATGTCGTCGGCCAGCAGCCCATCGCCCAGACGCTGCGCAACGCCATCGAGCGCGGCAGAGTCCACCACGCCTACCTGTTCACCGGCACCCGGGGCGTGGGCAAGACCTCCATGGCCCGCATCCTCGCCCGCGCGCTCAACGCCCCCGACACCGTCGAGGACTGCCCCACCCCGCCGGACCACGACCAGTACCCGCCGATTGACATCCAGCAGCGCATGGCCGATGCGATCATGACCGGCGAGGATCTGAACGTCATCGAGATCGACGGCGCGTCCAACCGCGGCGTGGAAGACGCCCGCCAGCTCATCGCCAACGCGTCGCTTTCGCCGACCGACAACGCGCGGCACAAGGTGTACATCATCGACGAAGTACACATGCTGACCAAGGATGCGTTCAACACGCTGCTCAAGACGATGGAGGAGCCGCCGGGGCACCTGAAGTTCATCCTCTGCACGACCGAGCCGGAGAAAGTGCTGCCGACGATCCAGAGCCGCTGCCAGCGGTTCGATTTCCGCAACATCCCCGCGCGGCAGATCGCCGAGCACCTGCAGGCCGTGCTCCAGCGGGAAAACATCGAGGCCGAGCCGCGCATCGTGTTCGAGATCGCCCGGCTGGGCAACGGGTCGATGCGCGATGCGCTGTCGCTGCTGGATCGCCTGCTGGCCACCGGCACCACGCCGCTGACCGCGGAGCTGATCGAGACGATGCTCGGCCTGCCCGACCGCCAGCTCTTGGCCGACCTCACCGCCGCGGTGATCAACGGCGACGTGCGGGGCGTGCTGGGCATCGCCCACGAGCTGATGCAGCGCGGCGTGTCGCAGGATCAGTTCATTGCCACGCTCATCGATCACCTGCGCGCGATCATGATCGTCGGCGCCTGCGGGCCGGACACCGAGCTGGTCGAGCTCGACGATGAATCCAAGCAGCAATTGGCCGAGCAGGCCAAGCAGTTCGATACCGCGTCGCTCGTACACGCGATCGCGTTGATGGAGAACGTGGGGCGGTGGGCGAAGGGCTCGAGCACGCCCCGGGCGCTGCTGGACGCGGCGCTGGCGCGGCTGGCGCTGAGCGAGAAGTTCGCCGACGCCGCGGCGCTGGTCGCGGGCGACGGGGGTTCAGTAAAAAAAAAGTAGCCCCCGCGGCGTTGCGGCCGCGTGCGGGGCGTGAGGTGTCGGCGCGGGGCGAGTCGCCGAAGCACAGCGCGATGTCGTCGCGGGAAGATGGCGGCAAGCCGCAAGCGGCGGGGGACGCGGCGCGTCGCGGTGAGGCGTTGGCCGGCGAAGCGCTGTGGGCCGCGGCGGTCGAGCGTGTGGCGAATCACCCGGCGTGGAGCTGGACGGCGCAGCTCCAGTTCGTCGAAGAGTCGGCCGAGGTGATGACGCTGCGCCTGCGCCAGGGCCGCGGTCGGCTCATGGCGTTCCTCGCCGGCCAGCAGGACAACCTCAACCGGCTGATCAGCCAGGTCGCCGGCCGGCCGATGCGGGCCGAGGTTCAGCCGCCGCCCGGCGGGGCGGATGAGGCGGGGGGATCGGCCGATCGCCCGCGCCCGGTCACGCAGGCCGACAAGGACCAGGCGATGCGCCTGCCGCTGGTGCGTCGGCTGGCCGATGTGTTCGACGCCGACCTGATCGACGTGCGCGACGACCCGGACCGCCCCCCGCCCGATCGGGCCGACGAGTGATGACGCGGTATGATGGCCGTGGAAGGATCGACCCCCATGTTTGACAACTTCAAGAATCTGGGCAACGTGATGAAGATGATGGGCCAGGCCAAACAGCAGGCCGCGGCGATGCAGGCCGAGCTGGAGAAGGCCAGCGTCACCGGCGAGGCCGGCGCGGGCGCGGTGTGCGTCACGCTCAACGGCCTGGGCAAGGCCCGGCGCGTCGATGTCGATCCAGCCCTGTTCGCCGGCCTGGTCGGCGACGACAAGACCATGGCCGAGGAGCTGATCGCCGCGGCCTTCAACGACGCGGCCGACAAGGTCGAACAGATCCGCATCGAAAAGATGCGAGAACTCACCGGCGGCATGGACCTGCCGGGGATGGACCCACTGATCGAGCCACCTGATTCGCAGAAGTGAATCGGTGAATCCGTGCTCTTACCCGCGACTGATTCATCGATACACCGATTCGCCGATCCACCCATGACCCACCCCGCCTACACCGACAGCATGAACCGCCTGATCGAGCAGTTCGCGACGCTGCCGGGCATCGGGCGGCGCACGGCCGAGCGGCTGGCGTTCCACGTGCTCAAGACGCAGCCCGAGCAGGCGCTGCTGCTGGCCCGGGCGATCGAGGACGTCAAGACCCATGTCCGCCACTGCTCGGTGTGTTTCAACCTGACCGAGCCCGACCCGTGCGCGATCTGCCAGGCCGCGGCGGCGGGGCGGCGCCACGGCCGGCGCATCCTTGTCGTCGAGCAGCCCAAGGACGTGATCGCGCTGGAGCAGACCGGCGTGTACGACGGGGTGTACCACGTGCTGCTGGGCCACATCGCGCCGCTCGAAGGCGTCGGGCCGGACGATTTGACCCTCAAGCCGCTGGTCGATCGGGCGAGGAAGCTCGCGGCCGACGCCGCGGCCGATGCGCCGGTCGAGATCATCCTCGGCACCAACCCGAACATGGAAGGCGATGGGACGGCCCTGCACGTCGCCCGGGCGCTGGAGTCGATCGCCGAAGTGCAGATCACCCGCCTGGCCCGCGGCCTGCCCGCCGGCAGCCAGCTCGACTACGCCAACAAGTCCGTCCTGTCCGACGCGATCACCAGCCGCCAGCGCATGGGCGGTTGAGCCGCCGGTCCGTGAAGATCACTGGATGAGCGGTTGACGAATCGACCAGTCGCCCGATCGACCCATCTTACGCCCCGGCGCTTGACAACTCAATACATCAAGATATCATGAGCCAATG
>CAZUHK010000162.1:0-6851 GCA_964620345.1 uncultured Planctomycetaceae bacterium | reverse complement strand
GACCATGCGTGAGGCGTTGGCTCAGCCGGAAATGCAGCGGATCAGCGGCGGGGTGCGGTGGGAGTTTCCGCGCCGCGAGCTGGGCAAGGGGCGGTACGCGGGGCTGGCGATCGCCGGGTTCGGGGTGGTCGTCCTGCTGTTCATGGTGTTCTGGATGGGCGGGCCGATCTCCAACGGCATCAAGATGCTGCGCGAGGGCGAATGGTTCGGCTGGCTGATGATCGGCTTCGGGCTGCTGGGTCTGCCGGGCCTGGCGATCGGGCTGGCGATGGTGGTCGGCGGGCTGGTGGTGTTCGCCAACCGGATGCGGGCGATGATCGAGCTGCGCGACGGGCGGCTGGTCGCGATCGAGAAGATCGGGCCGATCAAGCTGTGGTTCGGCCGCGCCGGTGAATCGGTGCACACGCTGCGGCTGGTGCGGGCGTTGCCCGTCGTGAAGAGCCATCGCGGCGGCGGGGCGGGCAAGCGTGTCGAGCTTTTCACCGATGAATCGATCGGCGCGATGTACGCGATCGAGGCCAGCGGGCCGGACATCAAGCCGATGAAGCTGGCTGGCGGGTATCCGCTGGCGTTTCTTCAGCCGATCGCGGAGGCGTCGGCCCGGCGGATCGGCGCGCGAGAGCCGGCGAAGCTGATGGGCAAGACGCCGACGGTGCGCGTCGAGCTGCCGCCGGACGAGCAGGACCAAGCCGCGGCGCGCCGCGCCGCCGACCAGCGGCTGGCCGAGGTCCAGCCGGCCGGCAGCGATGTGCAAGTCGAACGCGATGCGATCGGCCTGACGCTGCGCGTGCCCCCGCGCGGCATATGGAAGGGGTCGGTCGGCCTGTTCCCGTTCGGCCTGGTCTGGACGGTGTTCTGCGTGATCATCTTCGGCGCGATGCTTCTGGGCGGCGAGACCGACTCGGGCGACCTGCCCGATGGCATCGGCAGCACACTCGCGCTGGGCGGGTTCGCGCTGCTGTTTCTGGGCGTCGGGGTGGGGCTGCTGGTCGCCGGTTACCACATGGGCAAGCGGCGCACCACGATCGACGCGATCGACCGCACGCTATTGGTCACCACCGCCGGCCCGCTGCGCAGCGGGCAACGCGAGTGGTCGGCCGACGATCTGGACACGATCCGCATGGGCCCGAGCAACATGGAAGTGAACGATCAGCCGGTGATGTGCCTGCGCATCGAGCCGCGCGAGGGCAAGCCGATGCTCCTGCTGACCGGGCGCGAGACCGATGAGCTGCGCTGGCTGGCCGCGACGCTGCGCGTGGAGCTGGGGCTGGCCGGTGAAGATGAACCGGAGCGGTAAGCCCCGGACGGACGCCCGGGCCCACCGCCACCGCGAGCTTCCGCTCGCGACTCATCCCAGCGCGGCGTCGCACCGCGCGATCAAGTCGTCGGCGTCTTTTAGAGCATCTTTCGGCGACCCGTAGTGGGTGCCACCCCTTGTCCCGAAGGGCAAGGTGTGATGGCCTTCGCACACCTTGCCGCTAAAGCGGGCAAGGTGTGGCACCCGACAGGCGCGACGCAACGCTGCAACCTGCTCCAGGACGATCATCCAATGCGCCTGTTCATCGATGACGCGGGTTCAGCCCTTGGTCAGGCAGGCGATTTTCAGATGGTCCGCCCCCTCGAAATCCGGTGGGATTGGGATCCACCGGATGAACTTCAGCTCGCGTGGCAGCCACTTGCGGAACTGGATGGCGGTGGTCTGTGCGTGGTTGCACATGGCCAGCAGGTGGCCGCCGGGCCGCAGCACGCGGGTGAGGTGGGGGGCCATGAGTTTGTAGCCGTGATCGATTCTGAATCGCTTGCCTTTTTTGGGGTTGGCGTAGCTGGGCGGGTCGCAGATGAGCAGGTCGTAGCCGGCCGGGTCGTGTCGCTGGAGGAAGGCGACGGCGTCGTTGCGCCGCTGGCGGACGGTGGTGACGTCGTTGAGCTGCTGATTGGCCTTGGCCCAGTCGAGCCACTTGCGGGCGGTGTCGACTTCGATGACGCGGCCGGCCCCGCCGGTCGCCGCGGCGATGCTGAAGGCGCCGGTGTAGCTGAACAGGTTGAGCACGTCGCGGTCGGCGGCGTGCTGGTGGACCCATAGGCGGGCTTCGGCGGCGTCGAGGAACAGGCCGGTCGCGAAGCCCGCGGCCTCGAAGCCGACCTCGTGCTGCCAGTCGAACTCGCGCACCGCGAAGCGTGGCGGCGGGGCGTTGCCGAGCAGGGCGATCGGGGCCGGGTCGGCCTTGGTGTGGGAGAGGTTGTCGGGCCGGCGCTTGGCCGTGGCGCTCAGTGCCGGCAGGCCCGCGTCGGCCAGGGCGTCGAGGTGATCCTGGGCGATCTGGCGCAGCGTGTCTTCGGCCAGCCCCGCGTAATCGGTCAACAGCAAATGGCCGGCGTAGGTGTCGATCGTCACCCCGGCGGGGCGGCGGTGGGTCAGGCGGACGGCCTGGCGGTGCTCGAACAGCCGCTGACGGGCCAGAATCCGCGATCGGGCGGCCTGGCGGGCGGTTTGTCGGGATTCGGCTCGACCCATGGCCTACAGCTTACGCGGCGGATGAATTAAACGCCCCCCGGTGTGCGTCCTATCAAGGTGAACGCTACCCGTGCGCGCCGCGACAGGGGTAAAATGCCACGAGGGATCAAACCGATGCACCCCAGCACCGCCGACACCGTACCTCCCGCCGACCATCGCCCCGGCCGATCTGGCCGCACCGCCTGCCGCGGTGAGCCGGGCGTGATCATGATCATCACGCTGCTGGCGATGATGCTGCTGGTGGCGCTGATTCTGTTCGTGCTGAACATCGGCGAGCAGGTCAACCGCCGCGTGAGCGTGCAGGACTCGGCCGACGCGACGGCCATCGCCGCGGCGACGTGGACCGCCCGCTCGCTGAACACCGTGGCCCACAACAACATCAACATCGCCCGCACCATCGCGCTGATCAACGTGCTGGACGCGATGCCCCAGGCGGCGTGGAACGTCGAAGACGAGACCAAGGCGTTCGGCGAATCGCTGGAGGGGCAACTGGCCCGCGGCATCGGCGGCGGCCCGCGCGACCTGGAGGACGTGGTCACCGCCCTGCTCGAGCAACTGCGCAACGAGCTGCAGCAAACGCTCGACGAGGTCGAGCCCGTCGCCGAGTTCTTCAATGTCCGCGACGTGCGCGACATCACGCACCACAACCGCGGCGGGGCGCTGTGGCGGCAGATGTACGCCATGGACGAGATGAACCAGACGATCATGGAAAACCTCGCGGTGGTGGTGCAGCGCAACGCCGCCGACGCCGGCCAGACGACGCTGCCGGACATCAGCCGCGTCGACGCGGGGCTGATGGTGCTGCCGCTGGAGCCCAAGCTGCCGTACGAGCGGGGTGAGTTCAACGATTTTCAGCGGCCGGTGGTGCATGGCCAGCTTCCGCCGGGCATCGACGATGCACGCACGCGCCGCGGGCCGTGGGACGCGGTGTTCGGCTGGCGCGATCGGCAGGCGACGCGCAGCGGCGGCGAGTACGTGCCCGGCGATGTGGACGGCGTGTCGGGCGGCGGCGGGGGGCCCGGCGCTTCGGGGACCGGCGGCAATGAGGGCCGGCACGTCGGCGGCGAGGTCGCCGTCACCGGCTATCGCACCTATGGGCCCCGCGGCTGGCTGCTGCGCCGCGTCGATGATTTCAACCGCGATCACCTGCCCCACACCCGCCTGGCCATGTGGGTGCGTGAGATATCCGAGATCAAGCTCAACCAGCTCTGGCCCGGGGTGACCGAGCACTTCGGCCACCATCACAACACCGAGTGGGTCTCCAGCTTCGAAGAAGCCAAGGCGATCGGCGAGGCGTACCACAACACCCGCCAACTGCCGCGCGTGCTGCAGACGGCCTACTTCATGGTCGAGATCAAGAGCAAGCACCCCATCGGCCACGCCCGCTTCATGGACGAAGGCACCTGGGCGGCGACCGGCAATTCGCCGCGCATCGAGTACTTCGGCCCGCAGAACGGCCCGAACCACGGCACGGCCCACAACAGCGCGACCGGTGGCTTCGCCGGCTGGTACGACATGGACCGGTTCAACCTCGAACGCCTCAACGACTACGTCTGGCGTCACCAGTGGGAATACTCGGTCAACTGGGACTTCACCATCGACATCGAGCCGCAGCTCGACGCGGTCACCGCCGAGCCCACGCCCCAGCCGGTCTACCGGTATGACTACTACGTTTTCGCCGGGGCCAACACCGACTGGGACAAGCAGCCGGAAAACCCTTGGGCGGGGTTCAATCCCAATGCGTCGGACGCGCCGGCCCCGATGAACCTCGACCACGGCGTGCTGGATTTCAACCGCGACGCCCAGCGCTGGCAGTTCCTCAGCTATCTTGCGGTGGTGCGCAACGCCGACAACCCGCAGGCCTGGCCCAGCCGTTTCCGCGGGGGCCGGCCCTCGCCCAACCTCGTCGCCGTCGCTCAGGCCAAGGTGTTCAACAACCACTCGTTCGACGCCTGGACGCCGATGTGGCACGCCAAGCTCGAACCGGTCAGCCAGCACACCGGCAACCCGGGCATCAGCGACTGGCTGGCCGTGCTCGAAAACGGCGATGCGCCCCAGGGCGTGAGCACCGAAGAGATCGACACCTTCTTCGGCTACCTCGAATCCATCACCACCCTCGCCCCGGTCACGCTCACGCACTGAGTTTTCTCTGGTTCAGGCCAGCGGTGCTTCCACCGCGTAGTTGTTCAGGCGAGCGGTGCTTCCAGCACCGCGTCGTACGCCGCGCGTGTGATATCCACCGCGTACCTCGCGCGCATCAATCGTGGTCGTATCGCCGCGCCTCATACCCCTCGTACCGCCGGTACGCCGCGCCGTCCATGAACGCGCCCAACTCGATCGCGCGCCGCAGCGCCTCATCGAGCGCGATGTTCACCCGCGTGTGCGGGTAGTCGCGGTAGTCTTGGACGATGCCGTGCCGCTGGGCCTGCTTGAGCACGTAGCCGTACGTCGCCCGCCCTTGTTTGGCATCGCGCAGGCAGCCGTCCATGTAGGCCCGACCCCGGTCGTCCAGCCACAACGGCACCCGCCGCTCGGGCAGCAGGTCGTTCACCAGCTTCGCCACCGATCCGTGCAGCCGCTGCATCATCGTCTTCAGCTCCACGCCGACTTTGCAGTACCCCAGGCAGTGGTAGTGATTGTCCAGCAGCGACGTGACCCAAGGCGTGAATCGGTGCTTCGCGGTGTAGTGCTCGAACCGATCCCAGAACACCGCCTTGGCCCGCTCTTCGGCGAACGCGGGGTACCGGTCCCCGCAGCGTGCGGTGAGGAAGTACACCTGGTTGTCAACGTACCAATGCTCGAACCGGTGGGCCTGCCCGTGCCACTTGTTCGCGCTGCGCGTGGAACGATCGATGCGCTTGGCCATGTCACTGTCCTCTTGAACAAGTGATGCCAGCGATTGTGCCGCCCCCACCCGCCCCGGTCAAACCGCGTACTCCCCCAACCCCAGGCGAGCGGGCGAGCGGTGCTTCCAGCACCGCGTGCGGACGCGCTCACACTCCCGCCTCACGCGCCCAGTTTGCGTCACGCGCCCAATTTCTCGCCGACGCGCCGCATCGCTTCTTCCACGTTCGCGCGGCTGTTGAACGCCGAGATGCGGAAGTACCCCTCGCCGGCCGCGCCGAAGCCGGCGCCCGGCGTGCCGACCACGTGGGCCTGCGCCAGCAGTTGATCGAAGAACGCCCACGAGCCGATGCCCCGGGGCGTCTTGACCCAGATGTACGGCGAGTTCACACCGCCGAACACCGTGTAGCCCGCCGCCGCCAGCGCTTCGCGGATGAGCCGCGCGTTTTCAAGGTAGAACCGAACCAGGGCCTGCACCTGCGCCCGGCCGGCGTCGGTGTACACCGCCTCGGCGCCGCGCTGCACGATGTACGACACGCCGTTGAACTTCGTCGATTGCCGGCGGTTCCACAGCTTGTGCAGCGGCACGGCCGTCCCGTCGGCCGCCTTGCCCGTCAGCTCGTGAGGCACCACCGTGTACGCGCACCGCGTGCCGGTGAACCCCGCCGACTTGCTGTACGAGTAGAACTCGATCGCGCACCGCCGGGCCCCGTCGATCTCGTAGATCGACCCCGGCAGTGAATCGTCGGTGATGAAGTCCCGATACGCCGCGTCGAACAGGATCAGGCAGCCGTGCCGCAGCGCGTAATCCACCCAACGCTCGAGCTGCTCGGCCGTGGCCGTGGCGCCGGTGGGGTTGTTCGGATAACACAGGTACACCACGTCCACCGGCTCGGCGGGCAGGTCGGGCACGAAGTCGTTCTCAGCGGTCATCGGCAGGTAGACCAGGCCTTCGTACCGGCCCCGGTCGTCCGCCTTGCCGGTGTGCCCGGCCATGACGTTGGTGTCCACGTACACGGGGTACACCGGGTCGCACACGGCGATGCGATTGTCGGGGCCCAGAATATCGAGGATGTTGCCCGTGTCGCACTTGGCGCCATCGCTGATGAACACCTCGCCGGCATCGACGCTGGCGCCGCGCTGCCGATAGTCGTGCTCGGCGATCCGCTCGCGCAGCCAGTCGTAGCCCTGCTCCGGGCCGTAGCCGTGAAACCGGTCGCGCGATCCCATGTCGTCGACCGCCCGGTGCATCGCCTCGCGACAGGCCTCGGGCAGCGGTTCGGTCACGTCCCCGATGCCCAGCTTGATGATCGGCTCGCCCGGATGGTCGGCCGCGAACGCGCTGACCCGCCGCGCGATCTCCGGAAACAGGTAGCCCGCGGCGAGCTTGAGGTAATGGTCGTTGATCGTGGTCATGCTGTTCGGCTCGTCAGATCGATTGCAAGAGGGGCGTATGATAGGCCAACCGAGCCAGCGGCCGATACCCCCAACC
>CAZUHK010000161.1:0-6928 GCA_964620345.1 uncultured Planctomycetaceae bacterium | reverse complement strand
GCTGTTGGACGAGGTGTCCGAGGTCGAGCCGGCCATGCAGGCCAAGCTGCTGCGCGTGTTGCAGGAGCGGCAGTTGGAGCGCGTCGGGTCGAGCTTCACGTTCGACGTGGACGTGCGGGTGATCGCGACGACCAACCGCGACCTGGCCGGGGCGGTGTCGGAAGGGCGGTTCCGGCAGGATCTTTACTTTCGGCTGAACGTGCTGCCGGTGCGTGTGCCGCCGCTGCGCGAGCGGGCGGAGGACGTGCGCCCGCTGGCCGAGCATTTTCTCGCCGAGCAGGGGTCGCGCGAGGGCCGGGCCACCAAGGCGTTCGACGGCGCGGCGCTGGGCGTGCTGGAAAGCTACCACTGGCCGGGCAACGTGCGGGAGCTGCGCAACATCTGCGAGCGGGCCGCGGTGCTGTCGCCGGGACAGACGATCGAGGCGGACCTGATCGAGCCGTGGCTGCTGCGGTCGGCCGACCATCGCCCGGCCAGACCCACCGTTCGGGCCCTGGCCGATGTGCCGGTCGAGCCGCAGTTCGGCATCGCCGACCACCAGACGCTCGAACAGATCGAGCGCGAGATGATTCTCCGCACGCTCGAGCGATTCGACGGCCACCGCCGCCGCACCGCGCAGGCCCTGGGCATCGGCGTGCGCACGCTCGGGCTCAAGCTCCGCAAATGGAAGGACCAGAACCTTGTCGCGCAGACCGTGTGAAGCCAACCCCAAGCGCAACAATTGCGCCGCGCCCGCGCAACAGCGGCCCGGCCCGACGGCGCTGCGCCCGCTGCCGGTCGCGCGGCCGCCGGTCGTCGCGCGGCACCGCCGTTGCGCCATCGCGGGCGGCGCGGTGCGCGTCGAGGTGAGCAAGCCATGATCGAAGGCCTTTTCCAAACCGGTGCGATGCCCGCTCTGGAGCGCGTGGTGCAGTTCACCGCCCAGCGCCATCGGCTGATCGCGGACAACGTGGCCAACGTCTCCACGCCCAACTTCCGCCCGGCCGACCTCGACCCCGCCGAGTTCCAGCACGCCCTGGGCCGCGCCATCGACGCGCGGCGCGAGCGCGGCGGACCGTTCCGCGGCGACCTGCCCCTGCGCGACACGGCCAACCTGCGCTTCACCCGCCACGGCATCGACGTCGATCAGGCCTTCCGAGATGAAAATGTGCTGTTCCACGACCGCAACAACCGCTCGGTCGAACGGCTCATGCAGGACCTGGCCGAGAACGCCATGATGCACAACAGCGCCATCCGCATGCTCGGCAACCAGTTCAGCATGCTCGAATCAGCGATCCAGGAGCGACCTTGAGAAGTGAATCAGTGAATCGGTTGATCGGTTAATCGGTCGGTGCTTGGAGGCAAGCTTCCGATGCACCGATCAATACACGGAGCGACTCATGTTCGGTGCCCTCGACATTTCGACCTCGGCCCTGGAAGCGCAGCGCGTCCGCATGGACGCGATCAGCGGCAACATGGCCAATCAGTTCACCGTCTTCGATGAAGACGGCAACCACGCGCCCTACCGCCGGCGGATTCCGGTGTTCGCCCCGGGCGACCCGGCCAACGGCAACGCCCAGGGTGTTCACGTGCGTCAGATCATGCTCGATCCGGCGCCGTTCAAGAAGGTGTTCGTCGGTGAGGGCCACCCCCTGGCCGACGGCGAGGGCTACATGGACACGCCCAACATCAACCCGATGATCGAGATGGCCAACGCGCTGGAGGCCAGCCGGGCGTACGAAGCGAACATCACGGTGGCCGAGACCACCAAGACCATGATGCAGGCCGCGGTGAGTCTGCTGGCGTAACGATCGCCCGAGGCGGTCGATTGGAGACAGGCACGATGCCCGATCCGTTGGGATTGATCGGAAGCAGCGGCGGGGTCCAGCCCCAGCACACGCCGCGCCCCGCGCAGGGCGCCGGCGAGCAGGGGCAGTTCAAGCAGGTGCTCATGGAGCACATCGAGCAGGTGAACAAGCTGCAGCAGGAGGCCGACTCGGCGATCGAAGATCTGGCCGCCGGCCGGCGCGACGACGTGGCCAGCGTCATGATCGCCAAGCAGAAGGCCGACGTCGCGTTCAGGATGCTGCTGCAGGTGCGGAACAAGATGTTGGATGCCTACCAGGAGATCAAGGACATCCGCGTGTAGCGAAGTGGGCAGTCGCAAGTGTGAAGTGAGAACGGACTACTTCCGACTTGCGCGTTCGCACTTGTGACTTCAATCGATCGGCATGGAGGCCGTGACATGGAATGGCTGAAGAACTGGACGGCGCAGATTCAGGCGCAGCTCGTGGAGCTGAGCGTGAGCCAGAAGCTGCTGATCGGGACGCTGGCGGTGGTGATCGCCGCGTCGCTGTTTCTCGTGGCGCTCTACGCCGGTCAGCCGCAGATGGTGCCGCTGATCGACTCGGCGGCGAATGAGTCGCAGCGCGCCGCGATCGTCAGCTACCTCGACAGCCGCGGCGTGAAATACGAATCGCGGGGCGATCGGATCCTCGTGCCCGCCTCGCAGCGTTCGAGCATCGCCGCGGCGCTGCACACCGGCGCGTCGCTGCCCGACCAGCAGGCCGGCTTCGCGCTGCTCATCGAGCAGCAGACCTGGTGGCAGTCCAACGAGCAGTACCGGCAGATGTACACCATCGCCCTGCAGAACGAGCTGAGCCAGACCATCGGCCGCATGCGCCAGGTTGAGCGGGCGAAGGTCATCATCTCGCATCCGAAGGTGACCGGCTTCGCCGCGACGCACCGCCGGCCGACCGCGTCGGTCAACGTCGAGATGACCGACGGCTCGCTCAACCAGAACACCGCCAACGCCATCGCCGCGCTGGTCAGCGGCGCGGTGGCCGAGATGAACGCCGAAGATGTCGCGGTCATCGACGCGATCGCCGGCCGGCAGTTCCGCGCCCGTGACGGCCAGCAGATGATCCCTTCGGATTTCCTCGAACTCGTTCAGCACCAGGAGCGGCTGTACCGCGGCAAGCTCACCGAAGCCCTGAGCTACATCCCCAGCGTGATCGTCGCGGTGAACGTCGAGCTGCAGACCACCCGCCGCCAGCGCGATTCGACCACCTACGACAAGGACAACAGCGCCACGCTGATGACCCGCGAACACTCGCGCAGCGAGAGCTCGACCGAGCGGCGCAGCGGCGGTGAGCCGGGCGTGCGTGCGAACACCGGCGTGGACATCACCGGCACCGAAGGCGGCGGCCGCGAGACCACCCTGGAAGAAATCGAGACCGAGTTCGATCCCTACGCCGGGGTCGAGCACGTCCAGGAGTTTGAGCCCGGCGGGGTGCCCACGCGCATCAGCGCCACGGTCAACGTACCGCGCAGCTACTTCGTCGGCATCTACATGCGGGGCAAGGCCGAGGACGCCGCGGAGCCGGACGACGCGGCCCTGCAGGCGATCTACGACGAACACCTGCAGCGCATCCAGCGCCAGGTCGAGCCGCTGCTGACCAGCAAGTCCGCGGGCCAGCTCGTGGTCGATGTCTATCCCGATGCGGGCGCGCCGGTCGCCGCGGCGGGCATGGGCTCGGCCGCCGGCGGCGGGCTGCTGGCGATGCTCTCGGGCAAGCTGACCAACGTCATCGTCCCCGGCGCCCTGGCGGTGGTGGCGGTGTTCACCTTGCTTTTGATCGCGCGCAAGGCCGGGCAGACCACACCCGTGCCCAGCGCCGAGGAGCTGGCAGGTCTGCCCGCGTCGCTGGATGCCAGCGGCGAGCCGGCCGGCGAGGCCGGCGAGGCCGACAGCGCGTTGCCCGGCATGGAGCTGGATGAGGAACAGCTCGCCAGCCGCCAGGTCGCCCAGCAGGTGGCGCAGATGGTCAAGGCCAACCCCGAAGAGGCCGCGGGCCTGCTGCGCCAGTGGGTCAAACAGGAGGAGTAACCCCACGCCATGCCGCTGAAGATCGAAAGCACCGAATCGCTCACCGGCCCCCAGCGGGCGGCGGTGTTGCTGCTGTCGGTGGACAAGGAAGCGGCCGCGGTGCTGCTCAAACAGCTCGACGCGGCGTCGGTCGAAGAGGTCACGCGCGAGCTGGCGTCGATCAGCCGCGTCGCGCCCGATGTCCGGGTCCAGATCGTCCGCGAGTTCTACGAGACCGTGCTCGCGCAGTCGTGGGTCGCCGAGGGCGGGCTGGAGTACGCCAGCGCCCTGCTCAAGCAGAGCGTCGATCCGTCCACCGCCGATCGCATCATCCAGCAGATATCCCAGTCCGTGCAGCAGACGCCCTTCGCCTTCCTCCAGAAGGCCGAGTCCGACCACCTGCTCACCTTCATCCAGGATGAACATCCTCAGACCATCGCGCTGATCGTCAGCCACCTGCCGCACCACAAGTCGGCCGAGATTCTCGGCGGCCTGCCGTCGCAGAAGCAGATCGAAGTCATCAAGCGCATCGCCAACATGGAACAGACCAACCCCGAGGTCATCCGAGAAGTCGAGAAGGGCCTCGAATCACGACTGAGCAACATGCTCACCCAGCGCCTGGAAAAGACCGGCGGGGTCGACACCGTCGCGGAGATGCTCAACCTCGTCGACCGCTCGACCGAGAAAGGCATCCTCGAAGGACTGGAGACCGAAGACCCGGACCTGGTCGAAGCGATCCGCCGGCTGATGTTCGTCTTTGAGGACGTGATGCTCGTCAACGACAAGGGCATCCAGGCCGTGCTCAAGGAAGTCGACAACGATGAATTGGCCCTGGCGCTGAAGACCGCCAGCGACGAGCTGAAGGACAAGGTCTTCAAGAACATGTCCGAGCGCGCCGCGGAGCTGATCAAGGAAGACATGGAGTACATGGGCCCGGTGCGCGTCAGCGATGTGGAGGCGGCCCAGCAGCGGATCGTCGACGTGGTCCGCCGCCTCGAAGAAGCCGGTGAGATCATCATCGCCGGCCGCGGCGGCGGCGATGGAGACATCATCGTGTGAGGACGTTGATTCGTTAATCCGTCAACCCGTTAACCCGTTAACCCGCCACCGGGGTGCGGCGAAACAACGGTTGACCGAACCCACGAGTCGACGAGTCAACGAGTCAACGAATCAACGAGTTAACGAACGAACAAACCCATGCCCCTGCTCAAACACACACAGATCGACCAGATCGCGCACGATGCGATCGTGCTGGACCTTGGTGACCTGCGCAAGCAGGCCGAGCGGCTGAAGGCCGCGGCGCAGGCCCAAGCGGATCGCATCATCGCCCAGGCCCAGGCCCAGGCCCAGCGGCTGACCGGCGAGGCGCACGGCATCGGTCACGCCGCGGGCTTCGAGGCGGGCAAGGCCCAGGGCCTCGAGCAGGGCCGCGCCGAGGGCAAGGCCGAGGCGTTGGCGGCGATGCAGGAGCAACTCGAGCAATTGCACCACGCCTGGGCCGCGACGCTCGACGAGCTCGATGCCCGCCAGAAGCAGATGCGCCTCGACGCCCGCCACGACCTGATCGCTCTGGCGCTGGCCATCGCCGAGAAGGTCACCAAGCGCATCCCGCAGGTGCAGCCCGAGTGCGTGGTCGATCAGCTCGGAGCGGCGATCGAGCAGATCGCGCATCCCAGCGACCTGACCGTCACGATCCACCCGGATGACCGATCGCTGGTCGAGGAGGCGTTGCCGGCCCTCTGCGCGAAGTTCGACAACGCGCAACATGTGCGCCTCGCCGACAGCGCCGACATTGCGCCCGGCGGCTGCGTGCTGCGCTACGGTCGCGGCCGCATCGATGCCACGCTGCAAACGCAGCTCGATCGCATCGTACACACCCTTCTGCCCGGCACGCGGGTTGCGGTGGATTCGGCGGAACGGTCTCGCGACGCGGACGACGCCGCTGCGCCGCGCGACGATGTGGAACCCTCGCCGTGACGATGATCGCCGAAATGCTCGCCACGCTCGAACGCACCCAGCCGATGGAGCTGGCCGGGACCGTGCGCGAGGTGCGCGGCCTGACGGTGCTGGTCGACGACCTGCCGTTGCCGGTCGGCGCGACCGTCGCGGTCCGCGGCGGCGAGGGCGAACGGCTGGGTGAAGTGGTCGGCTTTGCCAACGACCAGACGATCGTGATGCTGATGGGTTCGACCACCGGCATCCGGCGCGGGGCGGAGGTGGTGGGGCGGCAGTCGGCGGCGACCGGGCCGGTCGGCGACGACCTGCTGGGCCGTGTGGTCAACGCGCTGGGCGAGCCGATCGACGACGGCCCGGCGATCCGCGAGACCGTCGGCCGGCCGATTCAGCCCGACCCGCTGTCGGCGATGTCGCGCGTGCCGACGATGGCAGCTTGTGGGCCGCCGCCGTGCGCCGGCGCCCGGGCCAGGCCAACGCGATCGACGTCCTGCACCTCAACGGCACCGGCCGCCTGGAAAGGTCGTTACCGATCCAGGATGCGGCAGTTTGCCGCGCCAATGACGTGCTGCTGCTGGGACCGGACCGCGTTCTGGTTTCCAACGACCGGGCCGCCTGCGACGCGGTCGGTGCGGTGGTGGAGGATGTCACCGGCACGGCCGGCGGCAACCTGATCGTGGCCGAGCGAGGCCGCGTCCGCGCGGTGGCGACGGGCATCGCGCACGCGAACGGGCTCGCCCTCGGGCCGCCCGGCGTCGATGACCGCATCTTCGTCTCCGCCACGCGCGGCAACGAGGTCCTGGTCTACGACCGGGAAAGCCTTGAGCGGGCGACCGACGCGGTCGATCCGATCGATCGGATCGCGATCGGAGACAGCCCGGACAACCTCTCCTGGGCGCCGGACGGCCGGCTACTGGTCGCCGTGCTGCCGAACCTGTTCCGGCTCGCCCTCTACTACGCGGGGACACCGGGGATCGAGACCGTGCGATCGCGCATCGACGCGGTCGATGTCGCGACCGGTGAAGTGGAGACCCTGTTCCAGGACGACGGGTCCTTGATGTCCGCCGCGACCACGGCGGTGATCGACGACGGCCGCCTGGTGGTCGGCTCGCTCACCGCCAATCATCT
>CAZUHK010000160.1:3332-6949 GCA_964620345.1 uncultured Planctomycetaceae bacterium | reverse complement strand
CGGCAAGCTGTTCCGCGGCGACGCGGTGGCGCGGATCACCGCCGGGGATCGCACGGCCCATGTGAAGGTGGTCATCGCCGGCTCGATCGCGCCCGATGGCGACGGCGGCGCCGTGCTCAACGCCCGCATCCACACCGTCCGCCGCGATGCCCCGGTGAACCTGCGCGGCGCGATCAAAGGCGTGCTGGTCGAACCCGCTCACGAGCAAGACGGCGGTGAGACCGAGGGCGCCGAAGGTTGAGCGAGCGGCCGCCTCCGGCTCGACCGGGCGCGGCGCACCACGAACAAGGGCCTCACCACGGCCTGAGTTTCCAGCAGCCGGCCGTCGGGTTCACGCCCGTCGGCCGGTTTTGTCGGTGTCGCATCGGGCACGCCGTTCGCCCCGGTCGCGGCCCATGGCGTATCATGGCCGGCCATGACGGCGATCGACCTGCCGCCTGTGATTCATCCGCGCCGTCGGTTCAGCGCGCCGCTGGTCGGCGGGGTGGTGCTGGCGGTCATGGCCGCGGCGTGCCTGGGTTCGCTGCCGTGGACGTTGCAGCACTACGACGCGACGCACCTGCAAGCCACGCTCCGGCCGCCCGGGCCCGGCGGGGTGCTGGGCACCGATGAGCTGGGCCGCAGCGTGCTGGTGCGATGCCTGCTGGGCGGGGCGATCTCGCTGGGCATCGGCCTGGCCGCCGCGGCGATCAGCGTCGTGGTCGGCACCGCCTGGGGCCTGGTCGCCGGATACCTCGGCGGCCGGATCGATTCGTGCATGATGCGCATCGTCGACGTGCTCTACGGCCTGCCGTACATCCTGCTGGTCGTTTTGCTCGACGTTGCGCTGCAACCCCTGCTCGAACGGGTCTTCAACGCGACCGCGGCCAACGTGGTGACGCTGCTGCTGGCGATCGGCGCGGTGAGCTGGCTGACGCTGGCGCGGGTGGTGCGCGGGCAGGTGCTGAGCATCCGCCGCCAACCGTTTATCGAGGCGGCGCGGGCCGCGGGCGTGCCCACGCCGCGCCTGCTGTTGGGCCACGTGCTGCCGAACCTGGTCGCGCCGATCATCGTCTACACCACGCTCACCGTGCCCCAGGCGATTTTGCAGGAGAGCTTTCTGAGTTTCCTGGGCATCGGCGTGCAGGCGCCGCTGCCGAGCTGGGGCAACCTCGCCGCGGCGGGCATGACCCAGCTCAACCCGGTGCAAAGCCACTGGTGGCTGCTGGTCTGGCCGTGTACGCTGCTGGGCGCGACGCTGCTGGCGCTCAACTTCCTGGGCGAAGGCCTGCGCGACCGCCTCGACCCGCACGCCCGAAATTCCTCCTGACCTCACGGCTTCACCCATGGACAACAAGTTCGGCTTCAAAGACTTCATCCTGATCGTCCTGCTGCTGGGGATCCTTGTGAGCATCTGGATCGCCATGGTGCTGTTCGACCGGCAATGGCAGACGCTTGCGGGGATCCAGCGGCAGTTGAGCGAATTGGCGGCCGGCGGCGTGGCGACGGCGCCGCGGCATGACAACGCCGCGCCCGATGCCACCGACGGACTGCCATCGGCCAGCGAGTATTTCTACCGCCTGCAGGCGCCGCGGGAGCAGGAGGACTTCGCCTACGGCGACTGGTTCGTCGATTCGTTCAGCCAGACCGTCGGCAAGCTCACGCCGCTGATCGCCACCGATGCCTACCAGAGCGTGATCGCGGGATACGTGCTGGAGTCGCTGATCGTGCGCGACCCCGAGAGCTTCGAATGGCGGCCGTGGCTGGCCCATGACTGGCAGGTGTCGGAGGACGGCCTGACGATCAGCTTCGACCTGCGGCCCGATGCACGCTTCAGCGATGGCAAGCCGCTCACCGCCGAGGACGTGGTGTTCACCTATGAGCTGATCATGAACCCCGACATCAACGCCCCGGCGTTGCGGAGCTACTACGACAACTTCGAATCCGTCGAGGCCGATGGACCCCACCGCGTGGTCTTCCGGATGAAGCGGCCGTACTTCAAATCGCTGGAGTTTTCCGGGGGCATGACGGTTCTGCCCCGGCACTTCTACGAGCAGTTCACTTCCGAGCAGTTCAACGAGCTGCCGGGGTTGCTCGTGGGTTCGGGCCCGTACCGCCTGCGTGTGGATCCGCTGGAATGGGAGTCGGGCACGGGGAAGATCGAGCTGGTGCGCAACGAGAATTACTGGGGTCCGCGGCCGTCGTTCGATCGGCTGGTGTTCCGCGAGATTACCGATGAGACGGCGGAGCTGACCAGCTTCCGCAACCGCGAGATCGACCGGTACGGCGTGAGGCCCGAGAAGTACGATCGGCTTCGCAGGGACGACGACCTGCTGGAGCGGGCGGACCTGTACGTGTACGAGGCGCCGAACTTTGGCTACCGGTACGTGGGGTGGAACCAGAAGCGCAAGGGCGAGCCCACGCCGTTCGCCGACGTGCGGGTCCGCAAGGCGATGACGTTGCTGACCGACCGCAATGAGATGGCCGAGCAACTCATGGCGGGTCTTGCGACGGTGGCGACCGGGCCGTTTCATCACCTCGGCGCGCAGGCCGACGCGGCCATCAAGCCCTGGCCCTACGACCCCCCGCGGGCGCGCAAGCTGCTGGCCGAGGCCGGGTGGACCGACCGGGATGGCGATGGCATGCTGGAAAACGAGGCGGGCGAGGTGTTCGAGTTCAAGCTGATCTATCCGGCCGGCAGCACCAATTACCAGCAGATGGCGTTCTACCTCAAAGACGCCTACGCTCGGGCGGGCATTGTCATGCAACCCGATCCGACCGAGTGGAACACCATGCTGCAGCGGATCGACGAGCGTGACTTTGACGCGATCACGCTCGGTTGGACCGGCAACATCGAAGGCGATCCCAAGCAGATCTTTCACTCCGAATCCATGAAGGGCGGCGGGAGCAACTACGTCTCGTACGCCAATCCGCAATTCGACAAGCTCATCGACGAGGCGCGGATCACGCTCGATCGCGACAAGCGGCTGGCGATGTGGCACCGGGCCCATGCGATCCTCCATGAGGATCAACCGTACACGTTCCTGTTCTTCAGCAAGGCGCCGGTCTTCATCGACAAGCGCATCGGCAACGTGAAGATCACGCGCTCGGGCATGAACGACCGCGTGGAAATGTACGTTCCCAAACCCCTGCAGCTATGGACGCAATGAGATCGGTCGGCCGCCGGGCCACGGGGCGCGCCGCCCGATGGCTCCCGGCCCCGCGGCGCGGGCCCACACCAACATGCTTTCGTACATCGTTCGACGGCTGCTGCTGATGATTCCCACGCTCCTGGGCGTGCTGGCGGTGGTGTTTTTCGTCATGGCCTTCGCCCCCGGCGGGTTCGGCGGCACGGCGCTGACCGCCGAGGGCGCACAGACCGAAGGCCAGGACGCCAAGCGTGTCCGCAAGGCGCTGGAGCGGCGGTACGGGCTGGACCAGCCCAAGCTCGTGCAGTTCGGCCGCTGGCTCAACCAGATTTCGCCGGCCGGCTTTCGCATGTCCTCGGACATCGCGTTCGACCAGGCGACGCGCCACGCCGTGACCGAGGCACTGGCCGACAAGCCGTTCAACACCCATCCGGGCTACCTCAAACGCGCGGTGGGGCTGACGCTGGACATGGCGGCCTACCAGGCCCT